>NZ_JBEZLM010000007.1:12668-396569 GCF_040652095.1 Streptomyces sp. NPDC048290 | reverse complement strand
ACCCTCTCCCCCACCTGGGGCATCTACTCCGGCTACGAACTCTGCGAGAACACCCCCCAGGCGCCCGGCAGCGAGGAATACCTCAACTCCGAGAAATACCAGCTCAGGCCCCGCGACTGGGACGCCGCCGCCCGCGACGGCCACACCATCGCCCCCCTCATCACCCGCCTCAACACCATCCGACGCACCAATCCGGCCCTGCGCCAACTGCGCGATCTGCACTTCCACCACGCCGATCAGGAAGCGGTGATCGCGTACTCCAAGCGCTCGGGACCGAACACGGTTCTGGTGATCGCCAACCTCGACCCCCACCACACCCAGGAGGCCACGGTCTCGTTGGACATGCCGCGCCTCGGCCTGGACTGGCACGAGACCGTGCCGGTGCGCGATCTGCTCACCGGCGAGACCTACCACTGGGGCAGGGCCAACTATGTGCGGCTGGAGCCGGGCGTCCGGCCCGCGCACATCCTGACCGTCCTGCGACCGTCCACCCCGCAGATCGGAGGGTCATCCCCCCAATGATCGTCAATGAGCCCGTCCCGGACACGTTCGAGGACACCCCCGCCCAGGATCGCGACCCCGAGTGGTTCAAACGCGCGGTCTTCTACGAGGTCCTCGTCCGCTCCTTCCAGGACAGCAACGGCGACGGCGTCGGCGACCTCAAGGGCCTCACCGCCAAACTCGACTACCTGCAATGGCTCGGCGTCGACTGCCTCTGGCTGCCCCCCTTCTTCAAGTCGCCGCTGCGCGACGGCGGCTACGACGTCTCCGACTACACCGCCGTCCTCCCCGAGTTCGGCGACCTCGCCGACTTCGTGGAGTTCGTGGACGCCGCCCACCAGCGCGGGATGCGGGTCATCATCGACTTCGTCATGAACCACACCAGCGACCAGCACCCGTGGTTCCAGGAGTCCCGCAAGGACCCCACCGGCCCCTACGGCGACTACTACATGTGGGCCGACGACGACAAACAGTACGGCGACGCCCGCATCATCTTCGTCGACACCGAAGTCTCCAACTGGACCTTCGACCCGGTCCGCAAGCAGTACTTCTTCCACCGCTTCTTCGCCCACCAACCCGACCTCAACTACGAGAACCCGGCGGTGGTCGAGGAGATCCTCTCGGCGCTGCGGTTCTGGCTGGACCTGGGGATCGACGGCTTCCGGCTGGACGCCGTGCCGTATCTCTTCGCCGAGGAGGGCACCAACTGCGAGAACCTCCCCGCCACCCATGAACTGCTGAAACGGGTCCGCAAGGAGATCGACGCCCACTACCCGGACACGGTCCTGCTGGCCGAGGCCAACCAGTGGCCCGAGGACGTGGTCGACTACTTCGGCGACTACACGGCCGGCGGCGACGAATGCCATATGGCCTTCCACTTCCCCGTCATGCCCCGCATCTTCATGGCCGTCCGCCGCGAATCCCGCTACCCCGTCTCCGAGGTGCTGGCGAAGACCCCCGCGATCCCCTCCACCTGCCAGTGGGGCATCTTCCTGCGCAACCACGACGAGCTGACCCTCGAAATGGTCACCGACGAGGAACGCGACTACATGTACGCGGAGTACGCGAAGGACCCCCGGATGCGCGCCAACATCGGCATCCGCCGCCGCCTCGCCCCCCTCCTCGACAACGACCGCAACCAGATCGAACTCTTCACCGCACTCCTCCTCTCCCTCCCCGGCTCGCCGATCCTCTACTACGGCGACGAGATCGGCATGGGCGACAACATCTGGCTCGGCGACCGCGACGCCGTCCGTACCCCCATGCAGTGGACCCCCGACCGCAACGCCGGATTCTCCTCCAGCGACCCCGGCCGGCTCTTCCTGCCGACCATCATGGACCCGGTCTACGGCTACCAGGTCACCAACGTCGAGGCGTCCATGTCGTCGCCCTCCTCGCTGCTGCACTGGACCCGCCGCATGATCGAGATCCGCAAACAGAACCCCGCCTTCGGCCTCGGCACCTACACCGAACTCCCGTCCACCAACCCCGCCGTACTGGCCTTCACCCGGCAGTACGAGGACGACCTCGTGGTGTGTGTGCACAACTTCTCCCGCTTCGCCCAGCCCACCGAGCTGGACCTGCGGTCGTTCACGGGACGCCATCCGGTGGAGCTGATCGGCGGGGTGCGGTTCCCGTCCATCGGTGAACTGCCGTATCTGCTGACCCTCGGCGGACACGGCTTCTACTGGTTCCGGCTCCGCCAGGACACCGTGTAGGTGCAGGACCCGGGCGGGGTGGTTCCCCCGCCTCGCCCCGGGCACACGCATACGGAACACCCCGCCCCCGGGGAAAGGACGCACGCCATGTCGGAATCGGAAGCCGTCACCCGTGCCGCTTCGGCCGCCTCCGGGCTGCTCCCCTCCCTGGACCCACTGCTGCGACCATGGCTGCCCCGGCAGCGCTGGTTCGCCGGAAAGGGACGTCCCGTCAGCGGCTTCTCCCTGGTCGCCGCCACCGAACTGCTGCCGCCCGGCGGCCGGATCGGCCTGTACCACCTGCTGGTGCGGGCCCATCAGCCGCCGCGCGGCGACTGCTACCAGCTCCTCATAGGCACGCGCGAGGCGCTGCCGCCCCGGCTGGCGCCCGCGCTGATCGGCCATGTCACCGAGGGCCCGCTCGCCGGACGCACGGTGTACGACGCCCTGTACGACCCCCGGCCCGCCGAGGTGCTCCTGGAAGCCCTGCGCTCCCGGGCCCGCATCGGCGGGCTCCGCTTCGAGCGGGACGAGGACGCGGAGCCGGGGGCGGCGATCCCGCCGGGTCTGGTCCCCCGGCTGAGCACCGCCGAGCAGTCCAACTCCTCCGTCGTCTACGGCGACGCGTACGTCCTGAAGCTCTTCCGCCGGATCGCCCCGGGCGTCAACCCCGACCTGGAACTGCCCCTCGCACTGGCCCGCGAGGGCTGCGCCCGGGTGCCCGCGCCGACCGGCTGGATACGCGCCGACCTGGGCGGCGAACCGTTGGTGCTCGGTGTGCTCCAGCCGTTCCTGCCCGGGGTGACCGACGGCTGGGAGCTGGCGCTGCGCGAGCGGGCCAAGGGCCAGGACTTCACCGCCGAGGCCCGTGAACTGGGCCGGGCCACCGCCGACGTCCACACCACGCTGGCCCGCGCGCTGCCGGTGGTGACCCTCGGCCCGGCCCAGCTCGAACCGCTGGTCGCGGGTATGCGGGGGCGGCTGGACGCGGCGGTGCGGGCGGTGCCCGCGCTGCTGCCGTACGCGCCCGGACTGCGGGCGGCGTTCGACGCGCTCGCCGGGATCGCGCCGGGGAGCCGTACGGCCCAGCGCGTCCACGGTGATCTGCATCTCGGCCAGTGCCTGCGGGACCCGTCCGGCCGCTGGTCGCTGATCGACTTCGAGGGCGAACCGGCCCGGCCGCTCGCCGAACGCCGGATGCCGCAGCCCGTGGTCCGGGACATCGCGGGAATGCTGCGCTCCTTCGACTACGCGGCCCGCTCCGCCCGCCCTCCGGTGCCCGAGGACACGGCGGCGGCCTGGGCGGGCGCCTGCCGGGACGCGTACTGCGCGGGCTACGCCGAGGTGACGGGCGCCGACCCGCGCGCCGACGCCGTACTGCTGCGCGCGTACGAGACGGACAAGGCGGTGTACGAGGTCGTGTACGAGGCACGGCACCGGCCGGACTGGCTGGGGGTACCGCTGTCGGCGGTGGCCCGGCTGACGTCCGGCTGACGTCCGCTGTATGACGCCCGGCTTCCCCCAGCGACCCTTGCCCCTTTCCCTTTCCCTTTCCCTTTCCCGAGGAGGCTCCGTCCGTGACCCCGTACCCGACCGACCCCGCCGACCGTGAGCGGCTCCTCGCCGGTACGCACCACGACCCGCACGGCGTCCTGGGCGCCCACCCGACCGCCGAGGGGATCGTGGTCCGGGCGCTGCGCCCGTACGCCCGCGCGGTGACGGTCGTCGCCGGGGAGCTGAGCGCGGCACTGCACGACGAGGGCGACGGCTTCTTCTCGGGCCTGCTGCCGCTGAAGGACGTACCGGAGTACCGCCTCAAGGTGACGTACGAGGCGACCGTCCTGGAGACGGACGACCCCTACCGTCTCCTCCCCTCCCTCGGTGAGCTGGATCTGCATCTGATCGGTGAGGGCCGTCATGAGCGGCTGTGGGAGGCGCTGGGCGCCGAGCCGATGACCCACCAGGGGGTGAGCGGCACCCGCTTCACCGTGTGGGCGCCGAACGCCCGGGGCGTGCGGGTCGCCGGTTCCTTCAACCACTGGGACGGCACCGGCTTCCCGCTGCGGTCGCTGGGCGGAAGCGGGGTGTGGGAGCTGTTCGTACCGGGCGTCGGGGAGGGCGAGCTGTACAAGTTCGAGATCACCCGCCCCGACGGCTCGAAGACCCTGCGCGCCGACCCACTGGCCCGCCGCACCCAGGTCCCGCCGGAGACGGCGTCGGTGGTGACCCGGTCGGCATACGAGTGGGACGACGGCGAGTGGCTGTCCCGCAGAGGAGCCAGACCCGCGCACGAGGCCCCGCTGTCGGTCTACGAACTCCATTTGGCGTCCTGGCGCCCGGGACTGACGTACCGCGAACTGGCGGACCAACTCCCCTCCTATGTCGCTGACTTGGGCTCCACACATGTGGAGCTGATGCCGGTGGCCGAACACCCCTTCGGCGGTTCGTGGGGCTACCAGGTCACCGGCTTCTACGCCCCGACGGCCCGGCTGGGCACGCCCGACGACTTCAAGTTCCTCATCGACGCACTGCACCGGGCCGGGATCGGCGTGATCATGGACTGGGTCCCGGCGCACTTCCCGCGCGACGAGTGGGCGTTGGCGGAGTTCGACGGGCGTCCGCTGTACGAGCACGCGGACCCGCAGCGGGCGGCGCACCCGGACTGGGGGACGCTGGAGTTCGACTACGGCCGCCGCGAGGTACGGAACTTCCTGGTGGCGAACGCGGTGTACTGGTGCGAGGAGTTCCACATCGACGCGCTGCGGGTGGACGCGGTGGCGTCGATGCTCTACCTCGACTACTCCCGCGAGCCGGGCGAGTGGACGCCGAACGAGCACGGCGGCCGGGAGAACCTGGACGCGGTGGCGTTCCTCCAGGAGATGAACGCGACGGTGTACCGCCGGGTGCCGGGGGTCGTGACCATCGCGGAGGAGTCCACGGCGTGGGACGGGGTGACCCGCCCCACGGACGCCGGGGGCCTGGGCTTCGGCCTGAAGTGGAACATGGGCTGGATGCACGACTCGCTGTCCTACATGTCCCACGACCCCGTCCACCGCAAGCACCACCACCACGAGATGACGTTCTCGATGGTGTACGCGTACAGCGAGAACTATGTGCTGCCGATCTCGCACGACGAGGTGGTGCACGGCAAGCGTTCCCTGGTGTCGAAGATGCCGGGCGACTGGTGGCAGCAGCGGGCGAACCTCCGCGCGTACCTGGCCTTCATGTGGGCCCACCCCGGCAAGCAACTCCTGTTCATGGGCCAGGAGTTCGCGCAGGGCGCGGAATGGTCGGAGGCGCGTGGCCCGGACTGGTGGCTCCTGTCCCCGGAGTACGGCGCGGAACCGGACCACCGAGGGGTACGGGACCTGGTACGGGACCTGAACACGCTCTACACCCGCACCCCGGCCCTGTGGCAGCGGGACACCGACCCGGCGGGCTTCGAGTGGCTGCTCGGGGAGGCGGCGGCCGAGGACAACGTCCTGGCGTTCCTGCGCCGGGGGTCGGACGGCTCCCCGCCCTTGCTCTCCATCAGCAACTTCTCCCCCGTGGTCCGCGCTGACTACACCATCACCGTCCCGGCCGACGTCCCGGCCTGGGAGACGTGCCTCACCACGGACGCCGCACGGTACGGCGGAAGCGACGTCCCAGTCCCCGACGTGACCAAGCGAACCGGGGACGTCATCAGGTTGACCCTCCCCCCACTGTCGACGATATGGCTCCGCCCGACGTAAGCCGTCCGGGGCCGGAACAGTGACCCGGCACCAGCCGCTTTCCCACCCACCCACCCATTCGGCCCGCGAACCGGCATACCCCCTCCCCACCCGACCCCGAGCTGCCACAGCCCCCGGCACCCAGGCCGCTTACCCACCCACCCACCCGTTCGGGACGTGAACAGAACGACCTGGCCGCCCAGTTGGCCGAGACGGGTGGGCGGGTGGGAAACCCGTGCAGCGGACGGCCCCTACAAACTCCGCCCAGAAAAGGCCCGACGGCAACTGATCAACAGACCGAGACGGGCGGGCGGGTGGGAAAAGCTGGGCAGCAGGCGCCACCTTGCACACCCCGCCCACCGCAAGGCCAACCGAACCGATCAACAAGCCGAGACGGGCGGGTGGGTGGGAGATGCTGGGCAGCGGGCGGCGCGTCGCACACCCCGCCCAGGAGAAGGGCGACCTCGCTGATCAGCTGGCCGAGACGGGCGGGTGGGTGGGAAAAAACCGTACAGCCCACGGCGCCCTACACACCTCGCCCCGGCGGAGCCCCCCGTACCCACCGATAGACCAACTCCGGACGCCCCACCTGCCCATACTGCGGGCTCCGCCCCGCCCGCCCGGCGTCGACCAAATGCTCCAGATACCGCCGCGCGGTGATCCGCGAGATCCCGACCGCCTCGGCGACCCCCGCCGCGGTGAGCCCCTCCTCACACCGACGCAGCACACCGGTCACCCGCTCCAGCGTCGGCCCGCTCAACCCCTTCGGCAGCGCCGCCGGCCCCGGCGCCCGCAGCGTCGCGAGGGCGCGGTCCACCTCGTCCTGACCACTCGCCTCCCCCGCCGACGCCCGGAACTCCGCGTACCGCACCAGCCGGTCCCGCAGCGTGGCGAAGGTGAACGGCTTCAGCACGTACTGCACGACCCCCAGCGAGACCCCTTCGCGGACCACGGTCAGATCCCGCGCGGACGTCACCGCGATGACATCCGCGTGGTACCCGGCGGCCCGCAGCGACCGGGCGAGCTGGAGTCCGTGCACATCGGGCAGATGGAGGTCGAGGAGGAGCAGATCCACCGGCTCCCGTTCCAGCGCGCGCCGCGCCTCCGCGCCGGTGTGCGCCTTGCCGACCGCGGTGAAGCCGGGCACCCGCCCGACGTACATGACATGGGCGTCGGCGGCGACGGGGTCGTCCTCGACCACCAGGACCCGGATGGGCCGCCCGGTGCCCCTGCCCGCCTCACCGGTCCCGCCGGTCCCACCGGTCATGCCGGTCATGCCCGTCCTCCCGTCGCTGTGTGCCGTGCCGCGGACCGCAGCGGCAGCCGCACCTCGAACAGCGCCCCGCCGTCCGGTGCCTGGGTCACGGTCAGGGTCCCTTCGTGCCGGTGCGCCGCCTGCCGGACCAGCGCGAGGCCGAGGCCCCGCCCGCCGGGACCGGCCGGTTTGGTGGAGTAGCCGCGCTGGAACACCAGATCGGCGTGGGCGGGGTCCACCCCGGCACCGGAGTCGGCGACCCGCAGCACCAACTCCGCCCCGGAGCCGGCACCCGCACCCGCACGCCCACCCGCACTCGTACCCACACCCGCACCCGGCCCCGGCTCCGGCTCGGTCTCCGTGAACACGGCGACCGTGACCCGCGCCCCCACACTGCCCTGCGCCGCGTCCACGGCGTTGTCGATCAGATTGCCCAGGATGGTCACCAGATCACGGGCGGGCAAGGCCCGCGGCAGCAGTCCGTCGTCCAGGCCGCCGCTCTCCTGGGACACCTCAAGCTCCACACCGCGCTCGTTGGCCTGCGCGGTCTTGCCCAGCAGCAGCGCGGCGAGGACCGGTTCGCTGACCGCGGCGACCACCTGGTCGGTGAGGGCCTGGGCGAGTTCCAGTTCGGCGGTGGCGAAGGCGACGGCCTCGTCGGCGCGGCCCAGTTCGATCAGCGAGACGACGGTGTGCAGCCGGTTCGCGGCCTCGTGCGCCTGGGAGCGCAGCGCCTGGGTGAAGCCGCGTTCGGAGTCGAGTTCGCCCATCAGGGACTGGAGTTCGGTGACGTCCCGCAGGGTCACCACCGAGCCGCGCCGCTCACCGCCGGAGACCGGGGAGGTGTTGATCACGAGCACCCGGTCGGCGGTGAGGTGCACCTCGTCGACCCGGGGCGCGGCGGACAGCAGCGCCCCGGTCAGCGGGGCGGGCAGCCCGAGGTCGGCGACCGAGCGGCCGACGACCTCGCCGCTGACCCCGAGCAGCTCGCGCCCGCCGTCGTTGATCAGCGCGACCCGGTACTGCCCGTCCAGCATCAGCAGCCCTTCCCGCACCGCGTGCAGCGCCGCCTGGTGGTAGTCGTGCATATGGCTCAGCTCGGTCGCGTTCATGCCATGGGTATGGCGGCGCAACCGGGCGTTGACGACATAGGTGCCGACCGCGCCTATGGCGAGCGCGCCCGCCGCCACCCCGACCAGCGCCGTGACCTGCTCCTGCACCCGCTGACTGATCGCGTCGACCCGGATACCGGCGCTGACCAGCCCGATCACTCTCCCGTTGTCGGAGATCGGGGTGACCGCGCGGACGGAGGGGCCGAGAGTGCCGGTGTAGGTCTCGGTGAAGGACTCGCCCTGCACGGCGGCGTCGATATGGCCGAGGAACGGCTTGCCGATCTGCCCGGTGTCCGGGTGGGTCCAGCGGATGCCCTGTGGATTCATGATCGTGACGAAGTCGATCCCGGTGTCCCGCATGACCCGGACCGCGTACGGCTGGAGCTGGGCCGTGGGGTCGGTGGTGTGGATCGCCGCGCTCACCGAGGGCGCGTCGGCCACCGCCATGGCCACCGCCATCGCCTGCCGCCCGGCCGCGTCCTCGGCCTGGCTGCGGTCGCTGACGTAGGTGAACAGCGCGTATCCGGCCACGAGCACGGCTATCAGCACCGCCTGCATGGCGAAGAGCTGCCCGGCCAGGCTGCGGGGCCGAGGAAAACGGATGCGCATGACGCCAGTGTGCCTCCCCCGTGTGAACTAAATGAACGCAAGGGTGACCGGCCTCACACGGCGGGAGATAGTCACCGCAATCCTCAAAACGCCCGGTCGTGAGCCGCACACGGGTGATGCCGACGACGACGTCAAGGAGGGCCGCCGCGTGAGCAGCCGCACCCCGGAACCGGCACCTGCCGCATCCGCCGCACCCCCCGCCAAGCGGGACCGCACCCACTATCTCTACATCGCGGTGATCATTGCGGTCGCTCTCGGCATCGCCGTGGGTCTGATCGCACCCGACTTCGCGGTCGAGCTGAAGCCGATCGGAACGGGCTTCGTCAATCTGATCAAGATGATGATCTCGCCGATCATCTTCTGCACGATCGTGCTGGGCATCGGTTCGGTCCGCAAGGCCGCCAAGGTCGGCGCGGTCGGCGGGATCGCCCTGGTCTACTTCGTGATCATGTCGCTGGTGGCGCTGGCCATCGGTCTGGTCGTCGGCAACATCGTGGAGCCGGGCACCGGCCTCGCGGTCACCGACGCCATCCGGGAGACCGGACAGGCGCAGGTCGACGTCGAGGCGAAAGACACCACGGAGTTCCTGCTCGGGATCATCCCGACCACCATCGTCTCCGCCTTCACTCAGGGCGAGGTCCTCCAGACGCTGCTGATCGCGCTGCTCGCCGGGTTCGCGCTCCAGGCGATGGGCAACGCCGGACAGCCCATCCTGCGCGGGATCGAGCACATCCAGCGGCTGGTCTTCCGCATCCTCGCGATGATCATGTGGGCGGCCCCGATCGGCGCGTTCGGCGCGATCGCCGCGGTCACCGGCTCGGCGGGCGTGGACGCGCTCAAGAGCCTGGCCGTGCTGATGCTCGGCTTCTACGCGACCTGTTTCCTGTTCGTCTTCATCGTGCTGGGCGCGCTGCTGCGGATCGTCTCCGGGCTGAACATCTTCTCCCTGTTCAAGTACCTGGGCCGGGAGTTCCTGCTGATCCTGTCCACCTCGTCGTCGGAGTCGGCGCTGCCGCGGCTCATCGCGAAGATGGAGCACCTGGGCGTCAGCAAGCCGGTGGTCGGCATCACCGTCCCGACCGGCTACTCCTTCAACCTCGACGGCACCATGATCTACATGACCATGGCGTCCCTGTTCATCGCCGACGCCATGGGCACGCCGATGTCGGTCGGCGAGCAGATCTCGCTGCTGCTGTTCCTGCTGGTCGCCTCGAAGGGCGCCGCGGGTGTCACGGGTGCGGGTCTGGCGACGCTGGCCGGTGGCCTCCAGTCGCACAAGCCGGCCCTGGTGGACGGTGTCGGTCTGATCGTGGGCATCGACCGCTTCATGAGCGAGGCCCGCGCGCTGACCAACTTCGCCGGGAACGCGGTGGCCACGGTGCTGATCGGCACCTGGACCAAGGAGATCGACCGCCAGCGGGTGGACCAGGTGCTCGCCGGTCAGCTGCCCTTCGACGAGAAGACCCTGCTGGACGACGCCCACGGCGGCGGCTCCGATGCCGCCGGTGACCCGGCCGAGGTCGTCCCCGAGCAGCCGACCGGCGGCAAGACACTCGCCAAGACCTGACCCGACCCGACCTCACCTTTCCAACCCCACCGACGAGGGAAGCGGGCTCGTGGCCCGACCCGCTTCCCCCCCGGGTGCCCGCTCCCGCCTGAACCGGGTCCGGACACCCGTCCCCCGGGACCCCGGGCAGCTGAGTTCTCCCCCCGTCACTCAGCCCGCCCGGGGTCCCCGGGTGTCCCCCCGCTCCCCCCACCGTGCGCCGCCGTTCCCGTCCGGGACGGCGGCGCTTGCGTTGACGCCGACGTCAAGCCGTACGTTCGACGTATGCGCATCGGCGAGCTGGCGGAGCGGGCCGGGACCACCACCCGGACGCTCAGGTACTACGAGGCACGGGGGCTGCTGCCCGCCCGGCGGGACACCCAGGGGCACCGCGTCTACGACGAGCGTGATCTGCGGCTGCTGCGGCAGATCCGCACGCTCCAGGACGTCGGGTTCGGGCTGGAGGAGACCCGGCCGTTCGTGGAGTGTCTGCGGGCCGGGCATCCCGAGGGCGACCTGTGCCCGGCGTCCCTGCTGGTCTACCGGCGCAAACTGGCCGAACTGGACGGACTGATCGACGAGTTGACGGCGGTCCGGGCGCAGGTCGGGGAGCGGATGGCGCGGGCGGAGCGGGAGCGGGCGGCGCTGGCGGCCGAGGCGGCGGTTCCGGGAGGTCCGGAGCCGGGGTGCGAACTGGGAGGCCGGATATGAGCGGAGCGGCGGGCGTCGCCGAGGTGACCGACGCGGACTTCACACGGGAGGTGCTCGGGGCGGAATTGCCGGTACTGGTGGAATTCACCGCCGACTGGTGCCCGCCGTGCCGCCAGATGGCGCCGGTGCTGAGCGCGCTGGCGGCCGAGGAGGGCGACCGGCTGAAGGTGGTCCAGCTGGATGTGGACCACAATCCTGAGACCACCCGGCGGTATCAGGTGCTGTCCATGCCGACGTTCATCGTGTTCCGTGACGGTGAGCCGGTGCGGTCGATGGTGGGCAGCCGCCCCAAGCGGCGCCTGCTGGAGGAACTCTCCGACCACCTCTGAGCCCGGAACGGGACGGAGACCGGCCGGGAACGAAGAAATCCCCCGAGCAATTGCGCTCGGGGGATTTCTCTGCGTATATTCAAGAGTTCGCGACTTCAATTTGAAAGAAGTCGCGAGGAAGTCACTGAACACAGTATATCCGGGCGGGAGTCGAATTGTCAAACAGCGGATTTCCAGACGAGCCGGACCTCGAAATGCGGCGCGAGCAGGAATTCATCGACGGCCTGTACGCCCGGGTCGATGTGCTGCGCGGGGCCACCGAGGACTCCGTGACCGAGGCACTCGCCCAGGGCTCCACGCCCATGCAGGCCCGGCTGGAGCGGGACATCGCGGTCGCCGAACGCTCGGGCCTGCTCGCCGCGCTCGACGCGGTCGACGGCTCCCTGTGCTTCGGCCGGATCGACCTCACCAGCGGCGCCACCCACCACATCGGCCGGATCGGGCTGCGCGCCGACGACAGCGAGCGCACCCCCCTGCTCATCGACTGGCGGGCCGGGGTCGCCCGCCCCTTCTACCTGGCCACCGGCCACACCCCCATGGGTCTGCGCCGACGCCGCCATATCGCCACCGACGGCCACCGGGTCACCGCGCTGCACGACGAGATCCTCGACCTGGGCGACCGGGAGCGCACCGGCCACGAGGACCCGTCCGGCGACGCCGTCCTCCTCGCCGCGCTCAACTCGGCCCGCACCGGCCGGATGGCGGACATCGTGCAGACCATCCAGGCGGAGCAGGACGAGATCATCCGCGCCCCGCACCGCGGGGTCCTGGTCGTGGAGGGCGGCCCCGGCACCGGCAAGACCGCGGTGGCCCTGCACCGGGCGGCCTACCTCCTCTACGAACACCGCGAACTGCTCGCCAAGCGCGCGGTCCTGATCGTCGGCCCCAACCCCGCCTTCCTCGGCTACATCGGCGAGGTACTGCCCTCCCTCGGTGAGACCGGGGTCCTGCTGGCCACGGTCGGCGAACTCTTCCCCGGCGTGCGGGCGACGGCCACCGACTCCCCCGAGGCGGCGGCCGTGAAGGGCCGGGCGGCGATGGCGGACGTCCTCGCCGAGGCCGTACGCGACCGGCAGGCGCTGCCCGACCCGGTCATCGCGATCGAGCACGACCGCGAGATCCTGATGCTGGACGACGGGCTGGTCACGGTCGCCCGCGAGCGCACCCGCGCCGCCAAGCTGCCGCACAACGCCGCCCGCGAGATCTTCGAGGGCCAGATCCTCAACACCCTCACCGAGCTGTACGCCGAGCGGGTCGGCACCGACCCCTACGACGGCTCCAGCCTGCTGGACGACAGCGACCTCACCCAGATCCGCGACGAGATCGCCGAGAACCCCGAGGTCTGGTCCGCCATCGACCAGCTCTGGCCCCGGCTCACCGCGCGCCGCCTGGTCGCCGACCTCCTCGCCGCGCCCGAGGGGTACGTCCCGGAGGCCGACGCCGCCGCGATCCGCCGCCCGGTCACCCGCGCCTGGACGACGTCCGACGTTCCCCTCCTCGACGAGGCCGCGGAACTCCTCGGCGAGGACGACCGCGTCACCCGGGCCCGCGCGGACCGCGAACGCGAGCGGCAGATCTCGTACGCGCAGGGCGTGCTGGACGTGTCCTTCGCGTCCCGTACCTATGAGTTCGAGGACAAGGAGGACAGCGACCCGGAGTCCTCCGAGGTCCTCTCGGCGCACGACATCATCGACGCCGAACGCTTCGCCGAACGCCATGAGGAGGCCGACCACCGCAGCGCCGCCGAGCGCGCCGCGGCGGACCGGACCTGGGCGTTCGGCCACATCATCGTGGACGAGGCGCAGGAACTCTCCCCGATGGCCTGGCGCCTGTTGATGCGCCGCAGCCCCACCCGCTCCATGACCCTGGTCGGCGACCCGGCCCAGACCGCCGACCCCGCGGGCGTCGGCTCCTGGTCGGACATCCTCACCCCGTACGTAGGCGACCGCTGGACCCACACCCGCCTGGGCGTCAACTACCGCACCCCGGCCGAGATCATGGACCTGGCGGCGAGGGTCGTCCGCGCCGAGAACCCGACCTTCGAACCCCCGCGCTCGGTCCGCTCGACGGGCGTACGCCCCTGGATCCGCGAGGTCCCCGACATCCCATCGGCCCTCCCCGAGGCCCTCACCGAACTGACCCCGTCCGAAGGCCGCCTGGCGGTGATCGCCCCCCGCGCCCTCCACCGCCGCCTGGCCCCCCACCTTCCCGACACCCACCCGACCGACCCCCCGGACCTGACCCACCGGATCGTCCTCCTGGACCCCCGGGACTCCAAGGGCCTGGAATTCGACGCGGTCCTGGTGATCGAACCCTCCACGTACGAGACAAGCGACCTGTACGTCGCCCTGACCCGAGCGACCCAACGCCTGGGCCTCCTCCACTCGACCCCGCTACCCCCGCCCTTGACCTGACACAAACAAACAACCAGCTCAAGAAGCCTGAGCCCCGCGCACGCGGGGATGTTCCCCGCGCTCTGCCCCGCCCGCCGA
Source organism: Streptomyces sp. NPDC048290 (assembly GCF_040652095.1). Lineage (NCBI taxonomy): Bacteria > Bacillati > Actinomycetota > Actinomycetes > Kitasatosporales > Streptomycetaceae > Streptomyces > Streptomyces sp. NPDC048290. Next base: position 382,604 of record NZ_JBEZLM010000007.1, on the reverse strand, counting down.
TCCACTCGGCCGGCGGGGCAGACCGCACCCTCCCCGTCCCCCCTCCCGCCCCCGGCGGAGCCGCCCCGCGCGTACCCCCCGCCCCCTGGGTATCCATCAGTCGACGCACACTCATTGACCGGACGAGACCCGCCCTCTTACGTTCGCCGGGCAGTTGTCTTCCGGCCACCCCCACCCCCACCGTGCGCCCGCTGGAGGTCATGTCCGTGCGCCCCACCGCCGTACTGTTCGCCGCCGTTCTGACGCTCACCGCCGCCTCGCTCTCCGCGTGCGGAGGCGGGTCCGGCAGTGATCCCGACACGCTGAAGGTCTCCTTCAAGCAGTCCACCGACAACTCCGTGAAGGTGATGGACACCTACCTCGCGGACATCAAGACGCAGTTCGAGAAGGCGAATCCCGGGAAGAAGGTCGAGTTCGTGCCGATCAAGGCCGCGGACTCGGAGTACTACACCAAGCTCCAGCAGATGCTCCGCTCCCCGAAGACCGCCCCGGATCTGGTCTATGAGGACACCTTCCTCATCAACTCTGACATCACCAGCGGCTATCTCACCCCGCTCGATCCCTATCTGGAGAAGTGGGCGGACTGGGACCAGTTCATCGACACCGCGAAGGCGGCGGCGCGCGGGGAGGACGGCAAGACGTACGGCGTCCCGGACGGCACCGACACCCGAGGGCTCTGGTACGACAAGGCGATCTTCGCCAAGGCGGGGCTCCCGGCCGAGTGGCAGCCGAAGACCTGGGACGACGTGCTGGCCGCGGCCCGCACGATCAAGGAGAAGGTGCCCGGCGTCACCCCCCTGAACGTCTACACCGGCAAACCCATGGGCGAGGCCGCCAGCATGCAGGGCTTCGAGATGCTGCTGTACGGCACGGGCGAGCCGGGCGAGGACCCCCTGTACGACAAGGACGGCAAGAAGTGGATCGCCGGAAGCCAGGGCTTCAAGGACGCGCTGGCCTTCGTCGAGACCGTGTACCAGGAGAAGCTCGGACCGGACGTGGCCGACGCCCTCGACCCCAACTTCGGTACCCGGGTCCGCGGTGAACTGCTGCCCGAGGGCAGACTCGGCATCGACCTGGACGGCTCGTGGCTGCCCCAGGACTGGCTGCCGGGCAGCGGACACGAGTGGCCCGAGTGGTCGGACAAACTGGGGCTCGCCGCGATGCCCACCCAGCACGGCCAGGCGCCCGGCAAGGTGAGCATGTCCGGCGGCTGGACCTGGTCCATCCCCGACAAGGCGGCCAACAAGGACCTCGCCTTCGACTTCATCACCACCATGCAGACCAAGGCGAACGCCCAGAAGTGGTACATCGCCAACTCCGGGATCGCGGTCCGCGAGGACGTCGCCGCCGACCCCGCGTACACCGCCGCCCAGCCCGGCATCGAATTCTTCACCGATCTGGTCTCCGCCACCCACTACCGCCCCGCCTACCCCGCCTACCCGAAGGTGTCCGTGGCGATCCAGGAGGCGATGGAGGGCGTGACCACCAGCGATCTCTCCGTGGACGAGGCGGCGAGCGGCTACGACGACACCCTCAAGGACGTCACCGACAACCAAGTGATCGAGAAGTGACGTGACGAGCACGCCCGTGGACGGGTCGTCCACCCTGGACGGCCCGCCCCTCAAGACCCCGGTACCGCCCCCAGGACCCGCCGCGCCCCACCGCGCCGCCCGTACCGTCTCCCGGTTCCTGCCCCTCTCCCCCGCCCTGGTCCTGCTGGTCCTCTTCCTCGCCGGGCCGATCGCCTACTGCGGCTACCTCGCCTTCACCGACCTCCAGCTCACCGGACAGGCCGAGTCGTCGTTCGTCGGGTTCGAGAACTTCCGTACGGCGTTCACCGACGAGGCGTTCCTCAACGCCGTATGGCTGACCCTCGTCTTCACCGTGCTGTCGTCGCTGATCGGGCAGAACACCCTGGGGCTGGCGCTCGCCGCGCTGATGCAGCGGGCGTCGAAGCCGGTCCGTACGCTCACCGGGGCGATCGTGATCACGGCGTGGGTGGTGCCGGAGGTGGTCGCCGGTTTCCTGCTGTACGCGTTCTTCCGCCGCGAGGGCACCCTCAACGCGATCCTCGACCTCCTGCATCTCCCGTCGCAGAACTGGCTGTTCACGCTGCCGATCCTCGCCGTGTCGTTCGCCAATGTGTGGCGCGGCACGGCGTTCTCGATGCTGGTCTACTCTGCGGCGCTGAACGAGATCCCCCGGGAGATCACCGAGGCCGCCGAGATGGACGGCGCGGGCGGCTGGCGCCGGATGTGGCACATCACCCTGCCGATGATCCGCCGCTCCATCGGCACCAATCTGATGCTCAACACCCTCCAGACGCTCTCCGTGTTCGGACTGATCTGGGTGATGACCCGCGGCGGTCCGGGCGACAAGAGCCAGACGCTCCCGCTGTTCATGTACGAGCAGGCGTTCCAGAACAGCATGATCGGCTACGGCACGGCGGTGGCGCTGCTGCTGCTGGTGGTGGGCTCGCTCTTCTCGGTGGTGTACATGCGGCTGCTGCGGACGGAGGTGTGAGGGGCATGGCACGACGGCACACGTCCCGGCGGCTGGCCGCCGACACGGGGCTGCTGGTGGTGGCGGCGGCGTTCGTGCTGCCGCTGGCGTGGGTGCTGCTGTCGGCGGTGGACCCGGGCGCCGATCTGCGGGTGAAGATCCCGGACGGGCTGACGTCCGCGCACTTCGACGCCGTACTGACCGAGGACGTCACCTTCCGGCCGCTGCTGAACAGTCTGATCCTGTGCGGTGGCGCGACCCTGCTGACGGTGGTCTGCGCGGCGCTGGCCGCCTACCCGCTGTCCCGGTTCCGCTCCCGGCTCAACCGGCCGTTCCTGCTGACCATCCTGTTCGCGACGAGTCTGCCGATCACCGCGATCATGGTGCCGGTCTACGCACTGTTCGTGCAGGTCGATCTGATCGACACGATGCAGGGCACGGTGTTCTTCTTCGCCGCGTCCCAGCTGCCGTTCGCGATCTGGCTGATGAAGAACTTCATGGACGGGGTGCCGAAGGAACTGGAGGAGGCGGCCTGGACGGACGGGGCGTCCTCGCTCCAGTCGCTGGTGCGGATCGTGCTGCCGCTGATGGGGCCGGGCGTGGCGGTGGTGACCGTGTTCGCCTTCGTGATGATGTGGGGCAACTTCTTCGTCCCCTTCATGCTGCTGCTCACCCCGGACCAGATGCCCGCCGCGGTCAGCATCAACGAGTTCTTCGGCAACCGGGGGATGGTGGCGTACGGGCAGCTCGCCGCGTTCTCGATCATCTACTCGACGCCGGTGATCCTGCTGTATGTGCTGGTGGCCCGGCGACTGGGCGGCGGGTTCGCGCTGGGCGGCGCGGTGAAGGGCTGACCGGGTCCACCGACTACGCGGCGGGGCCGTCCGGCAGTACGCCCGGCCGGAACGGCTCCACGCCCACCACATGCCGCACCCGTACCGGCTCGATCAGCAGCATCAGCCGCCGCTCGCCCGGCAGCAGCCAGGGATAGCGGTCCTCGCCGAGGTACTTGCGGGTCAGCCGGTCCATGGCCCGCTCGGCGCGCTCGCCCTCGACGAACGCGCTCACCCGGCCGCGGATCTCGATCCGGTCGTAGGGGTTCGCGGGGTCGATATGGGAGAGCGAGACCCGCGGGTCGCGCCGCAGGTTCTCCTCCTTCACCCGGCCGACCGAGGTGTTGACCATGACGAGGTCGCCCTCCAGGTCCGCCCACATCGGGGAGACCTGGGGCGCCCCGTCGGGGCCGACGGTGGCCAGATGCCAGAAGGTGGCCGCCCGCAGGCGGTCACGCACAAGGGTGTCGAGGACATCTCCGACGCGGTACACGGCAGGGACCTTTCCGACAGGGAGGGGGCCGGCGGGAGGGCGCTAGAAGACCGACTCCGCCTCGTCCATCCGGTCCTTGGGGACCGTCTTCAGCTCGGTGACGGCCTCCGCCAGCGGGACCATCACGACGTCCGTGCCGCGCAGCGCGGTCATCCGGCCGAACTCGCCGCGGTGGGCGGCCTCCACGGCGTGCCACCCGAACCGCGTGGCGAGGACCCGGTCGTAGGGGGTGGGGGTGCCGCCGCGCTGGACATGGCCGAGGATGACCGGCTTGGCCTCCTTGCCGAGGCGGCGCTCCAGCTCGAAGGCGAGGGCGGTGCCGATGCCCTGGAACCGCTCATGGCCGAACTGGTCGATCTCGCCCTTGCCGTAGTCCATGGAGCCCTCGACGGGGTGGGCGCCCTCGGCGACACAGACGACGGCGAACTTCTTGCCGCGCGAGAACCGCTCCTCGACCATCGTGACCAGGTCGGCGGGGTGGAAGGGCCGCTCGGGCAGACAGATGCCGTGGGCACCGGCGGCCATCCCGGACTCCAGGGCGATCCATCCGGCGTGCCGTCCCATGACCTCGACGACCATCACCCGCTGGTGGGACTCGGCGGTGGTCTTGAGCCGGTCCATGGCCTCGGTGGCGACCCCGACGGCGGTGTCGAAGCCGAAGGTGCGGTCGGTGGAGGAGATGTCGTTGTCGATGGTCTTGGGGACGCCGACGACCGGCAGTCCCGCGTCGGAGAGCATCCGGGCGGCGGTGAGCGTGCCCTCGCCGCCGATCGGGATGAGGGCGTCGATCCCGAAGTCACGGATCATGTCGGAGGCGTTCTCACAGGCTTCGCGGAGCCGGTCGCGCTCCAGCCGGGAGGAGCCGAGGATGGTGCCGCCGCGGGCCAGGATGCCGCTGACCGCGTTGAGGTCAAGCGCCCGGTAGCGGCCGTCCAGCAGTCCGGCGTACCCGTCCTCGAAGCCGATCACCTCGTCGTCGTACTGGGTGACGGCCCGGTGCACGACCGACCGGATCACTGCGTTCAGGCCGGGGCAGTCGCCACCTGCGGTGAGAACTCCGATACGCATCGTGCTGTGTCTCCTGCTCGCGTGGATGCCGGTGAGCCGCCTTCGATTGTTTCACGTCACCCGGGCACCCGGTGAACAGCGCCGCAAGCGGGCGCCTTATCCATCTGCGACAGTATTGTCAAGAGTGCCCGCTTCACCCTGATGAGTGAATCAGTACCGGCCCAGACCCGCCGAGACCGCACCCGCCCAGGCCCCGCCCCGGTCGGCCGACAGAGAGGAACAGCGCACGTGACGCGCAGCGTGTACGTGACCGGAATCGACCGCGGCGACGGCCGCCAGGTCGTCGAGCTGGGGGTCATGGAGCTGCTGACCCGGCAGGTCGACCGGGTGGGGGTGTTCCGTCCGCTGGTGCACGACGGCCCCGACCGGCTCTTCGAGCTGCTGCGCGCCCGCTACCGGCTGGCCCAGGACCCGGCCACGGTCTACGGCCTCGACTACCACGAGGCGTCCGCCCTCCAGGCCGAGCGCGGCACCGACGAACTGGTGTCGGCCCTGGTCGACCGCTTCCACCTGGTCGCCCGGGACTACGACGTCGTCCTCGTCCTCGGCTCCGACTACGCGGCCACCCAGCTCCCGGACGAGCTGTCCCTCAACGCCCGGCTCGCCAACGAGTTCGGCGCGTCGGTGATCCCGGTGGTCGGCGGACGCGGCCAGAGCACCGAGTCGGTGCTCGCCGAGACCCGCAACGCCTACCGCGCCTATGACGGCCTGGGCTGCGACGTACTGGCCATGGTCACCAACCGGGTGGCCCGCGAGGACCGCGACGAGATCGCCGAGCGGCTCACCGGCCGGCTCCCGGTGCCCTGCCATGTGCTGCCCGACGAGCCCGCGCTCGCCGCGCCCACCGTCTCCCAGATCGCCCACGCGCTGGGCGCCCGGGTGCTGCTGGGCGACCACTCGGGGCTGGCCCGGGACGCCCTGAACTTCGTGTTCGGCGGGGCCATGCTGCCGAACTTCCTGGCCGCCCTCACCCCGGGCTCCCTGGTGGTCACCCCCGGCGACCGGGCCGACCTGGTGATCGGGGCGCTGGCCGCGCACAGCGCCGGGACCCCGCCGATAGCGGGCGTGCTGCTCACCCTGGACGAGGTGCCCCGCGAGGAGATCCTCACCCTGGCCGCCCGGCTCGCCCCCGGCACTCCGGTGCTCTCCGTGCCGGGCACCAGCTTCCCCACCGCCGAGCATCTCTTCGCCCTGGAGGGCAAGCTGAACGCGGCGACCCCGCGCAAGGCGGAGACCGCGCTCGGTCTTTTCGAGCGGTATGTCGACACCGCGGATCTGCTGGACCGGGTCAGCGCCCCGAGCAGCGGCCGGGTGACCCCGATGATGTTCGAGCACCAGCTGCTGGAGCAGGCCCGCTCGGACCGGCGCCGGGTGGTGCTGCCCGAGGGCACCGAACCGCGGGTGCTGCACGCGGCGGAGGTGCTGCTGCGCCGCGGGGTGTGCGATCTGACCCTGCTCGGTCCGGTCGACCAGATCCGCAAGCGCGCCGCCGACCTAGGGATCGACCTCGGTGACGCCCGGCTGATCGACCCGGCCACCAGCGCGCTGCGCGACGCCTTCGCCGAGCGGTACGCGGGCCTGCGCGCCCACCGCGGGATGAACGTGGAGCTGGCCTACGACGTCGTCTCCGATGTGAACTACTTCGGCACCCTGATGGTCGAGGAGGGCTTCGCCGACGGGATGGTCTCCGGCTCGGTGCACTCCACGGCGGCCACCATCCGGCCCGCCTTCGAGATCATCAAGACCACCCCGCAGGCGTCCATCGTCTCCTCCGTCTTCTTCATGTGCCTGGCCGACAAGGTGCTGGTGTACGGGGACTGCGCGGTCAACCCGGACCCGGACGCCGAGCAGCTCGCCGACATCGCCATCCAGTCGGCGGCGACGGCCGCCCGGTTCGGGGTGACACCCCGGATCGCGATGCTCTCGTACTCGACCGGTACGTCCGGGTCGGGCGCCGACGTCGACAAGGTGCGGGAGGCGACCGCGCTGGTCCGCGAGCGGCGCCCGGACCTGAGCGTGGAGGGCCCGATCCAGTACGACGCGGCGGTGGAGCCGACGGTCGCCGCGACCAAGCTGCCCGGCTCCGAGGTGGCCGGACAGGCGAGCGTGCTGATCTTCCCCGACCTGAACACCGGCAACAACACCTACAAGGCCGTGCAGCGCTCGGCCGGGGCGATCGCGGTCGGCCCGGTCCTCCAGGGGCTGCGCAAGCCGGTCAACGACCTGTCCCGGGGCGCGCTGGTGCAGGACATCGTGAACACCGTCGCCATCACGGCGATCCAGGCACAGACCCCCCAGTCCCCCGAATCCGACGTCCGGGGCTCCTCCGACCAGAAGGTTTCCCGGCTGTGACCGCGACCCGTGTCCTCGTCCTCAACTCCGGCTCGTCGTCGCTGAAGTACCAGCTCCTCGACGCGCGGGACAGCTCACGGCTCGCGCAGGGCCTGGTGGAGCGGATCGGTGAGCGGGTCTCCCGGCTGAAGCACACCCCGGCGGGCGCGCCGAGCCGGGAGCTGACCGCCCCCATCGCCGACCACGACGCGGCACTGAAGGCGGTCGCCGCCGAACTGGAGCGGGACGGTCTCGGGCTGGACTCGCCGGAGCTGGCCGCGATCGGGCACCGGGTGGTGCACGGCGGAAAGACGTTCACCGAGCCGACGGTGATCGACGCGGCGGTGCTCGCCGAGATCGAACGGCTGATCCCGGTGGCCCCGCTGCACAACCCGGCCAATCTCACCGGTATCCGCACGGCCATGGCGCTGCGTCCGGACCTGCCGCAGGTCGCCGTGTTCGACACCGCGTTCCACACCACCATGCCGGAGTCGGCGGCCCGCTACGCGATCGACGTGGAGACCGCCGACGCGTACCGGGTCCGCCGCTACGGCTTCCACGGCACCTCGCACGCCTATGTGTCACGGGCGACGGCGGAGCTGCTGGGCCGGGCCCCGGAGGAGGTGAACGTGATCGTGCTGCATCTGGGCAACGGGGCGTCCGCCTCGGCGGTGCGCGGCGGGCGGTGCGTGGACACCTCGATGGGGCTGACCCCGCTGGAGGGGCTGGTGATGGGGACCCGCTCCGGCGACCTGGACCCGGCCGTCATCTTCCATTTGATGCGTGTTGGGGAAATGTCCGCCGACGAGATCGACACTCTTCTCAACAAGAGGAGCGGGCTGATCGGCTTGTGCGGGGACAACGACATGCGGGAGATCCGCCGCCGGGTCGACGAGGGCGACACACGGGCGCAGCTCGCCTTCGACATCTACATTCACCGATTGAAGAAGTACATCGGCGCCTATTACGCGGTGCTGGGCCGGGTGGACGCCCTGGTGTTCACGGCCGGGGTCGGGGAGAACGCGGCGCCGGTGCGGGCGGCGGCCACGGCGGGCCTGGACGGTCTCGGCATCGCGGTGGACGCCGGGCTGAACACCGTACGGGCCAACGGGCCGCGGCTGATCTCGCCCGCGTCGGCGCGGGTGGCGGTGGCCGTGGTGCCGACCGACGAGGAGCTGGAGATCGCGACACAGACCTACGCGCTGGTCGCACCGGGGGATTCCGAAAAGAAGTAGCGAAATACTCGGCTGAGCACCGGGCCGCCCATATGCACGTTCCTTGCATCGCCCCTTGCACTTCCCTCAGACGCACTTCCACCAGACGCACTTCGCCAGACGCACTTCCGCCAGACGCACTTCCACCAGACGGAATATTCCGCAGCGAAACAAACCGATAGGATCGCGCTATGCGCCGTTCGAAAATCGTCTGTACTCTCGGCCCCGCGGTCGACTCCCATGAACAACTGGTCGCGCTGATCGAGGCCGGGATGAACGTGGCCCGCTTCAATTTCAGCCACGGCACCCACGCCGAGCACCAGGGCCGCTACGACCGGGTCCGGGCCGCCGCCAAGGAGACCGGCCGCGCCATCGGTGTGCTCGCCGACCTCCAGGGCCCCAAGATCCGGCTCGCCACCTTCGCCGAGGGTCCGGTGGAGCTGGTGCGGGGTGACGAGTTCACCATCACCACCGAGGACGTCCCCGGTGACAAGACGATCTGCGGCACCACCTACAAGGGTCTGCCCGGCGATGTCGCCCGCGGCGACCAGATCCTGATCAACGACGGCAATGTCGAACTGAAGGTCCTGGACGTCGAGGGCCCCCGGGTCACCTCGATCGTGATCGAGGGCGGGGTCGTCTCCGACCACAAGGGCATCAACCTGCCCGGCGCCGCCGTCAACGTCCCCGCGCTCAGCGAGAAGGACATCGACGATCTGCGGTTCGCGCTGCGGATGGGCTGCGACATGGTCGCGCTGTCCTTCGTCCGGGACGCCAAGGACGTGGCGGACGTGCACCGGGTGATGGACGAGGAGGGCCGGCGCGTCCCCGTCATCGCCAAGGTGGAGAAGCCGCAGGCGGTGCAGAACATGGAGGACGTCGTGATGGCGTTCGACGCCGTGATGGTCGCCCGGGGCGATCTCGCCGTCGAATACCCGCTCGAAAAGGTCCCCATGGTGCAGAAGCGCCTGATCGAGCTGTGCCGGCGCAACGCCAAGCCGGTGATCGTGGCGACCCAGATGATGGAGTCGATGATCACCAACTCCCGGCCCACCCGCGCCGAGGCGTCCGACGTGGCCAACGCGATCCTGGACGGCGCCGACGCGGTGATGCTGTCCGCCGAGTCCAGCGTGGGCGCGTATCCGATCGAGACCGTCAAGACGATGTCGAAGATCGTCCAGGCGGCCGAGGAGGAGCTGCTCTCCAAGGGGCTCCAGCCGCTGGTGCCGGGCAAGAAGCCGCGCACCCAGGGCGGTTCGGTGGCCCGCGCCGCCTGCGAGATCGCCGACTTCCTCGGCGGCAAGGGCCTGGTGGCCTTCACCAAGTCCGGTGACACCGCCCGGCGGCTCAGCCGCTACCGCGCGGAGCCGGAGATCATCGCGTTCACCACGGACGAGTCCACCCGCAACCAGCTCACCCTGAGCTGGGGCGTGGAGCCGCATGTGGTGCCGTTCGTGAACAGCACCGACGAGATGGTCGACCTGGTCGACCAGGAGGTCGTGAAGCTGAAGCGGTTCGAGACCGGCGACATCCTGATCATCACGGCGGGCTCCCCGCCCGGTGTCCCCGGCACCACCAACATGGTCCATGTGCACCACCTGGGCGAGGGCGACCACACCTGAACCTGAGACCCGGCACCGTCCGGCACGGTCCGGCGGACAGCGACGAGGGCGCCCCTGGTACGTCACCAGGGGCGCCCTCGGCCGTACGGGCGGGCGTCAGTCGGTGGTGTACACCCGCATACCCGGGATGTGCAGTTCCCCGCCGAACTGGGCGGCCTGGACCACCGTGACATCGGTGAAGTAGATCAGCGGGATGTTCAGCGGCGGCGGGTGCTCCGGGCTGAACTCCACCGGGACCAGCCCCAGCAGCTTGCCGGAGATCTTCTCCGTGTACATCACGGTCTGGCCCTTGCGGATGGTGGACGTCGAGCCCTCCGCCGCCTGCACGTGGTACGTGGCACCGGCCTGCGGGTCGATCACCGTCTGGTGCAGATCGCCGATGTCCGTGCCGTTGGAGACGACGTACTTGAGGACCTTCTTGCGGACCCCGCTGGCCGTCTTCACCTCCACGATGCCCTGGTAGTCGGCGCCCTTGAGCAGCAGCGAACTGGCGCCCAGGTACCAGGGGTCGTCCGGCACCGGGACCTTGTTGTCGACCCCGCCCTCGTCGTCGGTGGCGACCGGGCAGCCGTCCAGGTCCGTGGTCTCGGACGCGCTCGGGGTGGGGGTCGGCGTCGGGGTCGCGGTCGCGGACGTGCTGGGGCTCGGGCTCGGCGAGGCGGTGGCCCCGTCCGAGGGCTCCCCGGTGGGGTCCGCGGGGTCGGGCGCCGGGTCCACGGGATCGGGGCCGGGCTCGGGCTCGGTGGTGGTGCCGCCCTGGGAGGGCGAGGGCGTCGGGCTCGGGCTCGCGGTGTCGTCCTGGCCGCCGCCGGTCAGACCGTCGGTGATGCCGTCCACGACCCCTTCGATGGCGTCGCCGATCTTGTCCAGCAGTCCGCCGCCGGACTGCGAGGGCGACGGGGCGGGGGACTCGGGGGTCGTGCCCCCGGTGGAACCCGAGGGCGTCGGGGCCGGAGTGGACCCGCCCCCGCCCGCCTCGGCCTCGTCCGCCTCGTCGTCCGTCCCGTCGTCCGTCTCGTCGCCGGAACCTGAATCCGGCGCGGAGGCGTCCTTCGAGGGCTCCCCGGCGTCACCGTCACCGCCGCCGGACTGGGGCTCGGTGTCCCCGGTGGGCGTCGGCTCCGGAGACTCCGTCTCCTCCGTCGCGGAGGGCGACGGCTCCCCGGCGTCCTCCTTCTCCTCTTTCCCGTCCTTCTCCGCGTCCTCCAGAGCGGTGACGCAGTCCTCGTACTCCTGTGCCGTCAGGTCGTCCGCCGCCAGGCTGCGTGAGGCGGGCTGGTCCTCGGCGAGCGCGAGCTTCGGGGTGAAGCCCATCCCCATGAGGACCGCGGTGGGCATCGCCGCGAGGGCTATCGCCTTGCCGGCCGGCAGCTGGATTCTGGTGAGCAGCGGCTTCCTGGGCGCCGCGTGGCGCGGCCCGGTTCTGACCCGGGGCCCCTCGACATGGGTCCCGCGGGCCGCCTCGTCAGCCGGCACTGTGCCTCCCGTTCGCCTCGTTGGCCGGGGTCGTTCCCGACAGGTCGTCACGCTCCCCCACCGCCTGGCCCGGGACTCCGGCGTCCTTGACGAACGGGTCCATGGCCGCCGTCGCCGGGTCCGCACCGGGCGCGACCGGCTCCGCGGCGGACGCGGGCTGGGCCGCCGCCTTGTCGCGGGGCGGGCTGTCCTCGGCCCAGGCCACCGCCATCGCGCCGCCGATCAGGGCGAGCAGGAAGCCGATCAGGAATCCGCCGAGGTTGGACACCGGGATGGACACCAGGGCCAGCAGGATCGCCGCGACCCCCGCGAAGGTCCGGACGTGCTTCTGGAACCAGAGGCTGAAGCCGAGGACGACCAGCAGTACGCCGATGATCAGCGATCCAGCGCCCGCGGTGGTGGCCATCGCCAGGGTCAGATGACCGATCTGGAGGTTTGCGTACGGGAAGTAGGCGATGGGGAGTCCGCCGAGCATGACGAACAGACCGGCCCAGAACGGCCGGGTGCTCCGCCAGGCACGGAACTGCCGCTTCCGGCGGGTGAACTGGCCGGCTACGACAGAGGTCTCGGCGCTCATGGAAAACGTCTCCCTGGAACGGCGTTGCTGTGGTGGAGAGTTGTTGTACCGCGCGCGGTCGCGCGTTCGGTGCGGGCGCCCTTCGCAGCGGATGAGCGCGAGGAAAGGAACGCCCGTGCGCGGGGCGCTGAGTGAGCGGGCGGGGGCACCGGGGCGCCCCCGCCCGTCAGCGAGTGCTTAGTAGCACTCCTTGACACCCGTCGACAGCGACATCTTCAGCCCGCTGAGCTTGAAGGTTCCGGCGGTGGTGGCCCACGCCGTCTGCTTCACGTCCTTCAGGGTGACCAGATCGGCCTGCTGGGCGAACCCGTACGGGTTGGACTGCTCCTTCCCGCCCTTCATGCCGGGACCCTTGGTGGCGTCCTTGGCGGCCACACCGATGTCGATGTTGGTGAACGTGGCATCGGCTTCGAGCTGAGCGACGTCGATGTACAGGTTCTCGGCCTCGACCGGCGTGGCACCGTCACCGGCGCGCAGGATGAGGCTGACGCTCCCGAGCACCGGGATGTTCGGGGTGACGACCGACTGGCACAGGCTCTTGATGGTCGCGCTCTTGAACGCGGAGACGGCGACCGGGTGGACCGTCTTCTCGCCCTTGAGCGTGTACCCCTCGTCGAGGGCCCCGTACTGGGAGAAGCCCACACCGTCGAGTTGCTTGGTCGTGACCTTGAACGACTGGCCGGACACGCTGAACGACGCGGCGAGAGCACCCTGAGCGAGGGCGACACCTATCGCGGCCGTGGCGGCCACGCTGGGCACCATGACGACGGCGAACCGCTTCCATCTGGTCCCGCCACGCACCTGGGACTCCATATTTCCTCCTTCTCGGACGTACATCTCCTGACCCCGGCCCGCCAGGGAGCGGCTCGGCCGCGGCAGGGATGGGAGAAGTGCTACGTCCTCGGGAAGGAGAACGCCCGCGCCCGGGGGCGCGAACCGCGCCCCGATCGCCGGCGATCACCCCCGAGCGACAACCACTGGTCGCGCCTGACACGCATCACGCACAACCTTGCTGGACAGGCTTCGCCGTCCGGCGAAGACCCCCCTGTCCAAGGACCGGCAGCGGTGCCGCCCGCCCTGCTCGGTGGGGACCCAGTAAGTCCCGCGGCCCGACCGGCTGTCGGGGAACGGGAATGGACCGAGCGTCGCCGATCGTGGTGCATTCTGGCCGCCCGCACAAGGGGGTTCGTTACTGGCTAGTAACGGGCGGATAACCGCACAACGACACAGGGGTTCGAATCGGCGACGCTGGGTGGTACCCATGGGTAGGACAATCCGCTGAACGCTGGACACAATCCGACACAACGGCGGGGTCAACTTACTTGCAGTAACAGCGGCCGTGATTGCCAAGTTTTGGCAAAGCACGGCCGCTTCAGGTCCCCTGTGACACCCGGTGTCACTCCCGTACCCGCCCCACGGGCACCGGGTGTCCGCTCAGCTCCGTTCCGCTCCGTTCACCTCTGCTGCGAACAATCCAGAGCCGTTTCAGAGCCCGTTCAGAGCCCGTTCAGAGTCATGCGGAGCCGTGCGGAGATCCGTTCGGAGATCTCCTCAGAACAGAGCGCGCGCCAGCGCACGCCGGGCCGCGGCCACCCGCGGATCCTCGCCCCCGACGACCTCGAACAGCTCCAGCAGCCGCAGCCGTACGGCGTCCCGGTCGTCGCCCGCCGTGCGCCGCACGGTGTCGATGAGCCGTCCGAAGGCGTCCTCCACATGTCCGCCGACCAGATCGAGGTCGGCGGCGGCGATCTGCGCCGGGACGTCGGCCGGGCGGTCGGCGGCGTCCTTGCGCACCCGCTGCGGGTCGAGCCCCTGCACCCGCTGGAGCAACTCGGCCTGGGAGAGCCCGAGTTTCGCCTCCGGATGCCCGGGGTCGTCGGCCAGCACCTCGCGGTACGCCTGGACGGCACCGGCGAGGTCACCGGCGTCCAGCGCGTCGGCGGCGGCGTTGAGCAGGGCGTCGTGGGGTCCGGCCGGGATCTCGGCGGCGGCCTGCGGGGCTGCGCCGCCGGGTGTGGCGTCGGGGTCGACGGTGAGGCCGGTCAGCCCGAACCGCTGCTCGGCGACCTGCACCAGCTGATCGAGGGTCCCCCGGATCTGGGGCTCGGCGGCGGCCCCCTGGAAGAGCGGCAACGCCTGCCCCGCGACGACGGCGAACACCGCGGGAATCCCCTGGATCCCGAACTGCTGCATCAGCAGTTCATTGGCGTCGACATCGATCTTGGCGAGCAGGAAGCGGCCGTCGTACTCGACGGCCAGCCGTTCGAGGACGGGGCTGAGCTGCTTGCAGGGCTCACACCACTCCGCCCAGAAGTCGAGGACGACGGGTACCTCGGCGGAGCGCTGGATGACATCGCGCTCGAAGCCGGCCTCGTCGACGTCGATGACGAGATCGGCCGGGGAGACGGCACCGCCCCCACCGTGCCGGGCGGTCTCGGCGCGCGTCTGCTCCGCCTTCGCCTTGGCCTCCTGGGCCGCCTTCACCGCGGCGAGGTCGACGACGCCGCTCATGGACATGTTCCGTGGCTGCATACGTCTATCCTCCCCCGTCCCGTGCCCGTGTGAAAAACGCCGTGGGATCCCGCCCCTGACCGGTGTGCCGTCCGGCCCGGACCGGGTATGCCGTACGGCACCGGGTCCCCACCCACGCCGCGCGGCCGATCGCTCAGTTCGCCCCACCGCGTACGTCCGCTCGCGGGGCACAGCACCGGCAGTGGACCAGCGCTTTCGCTACGAGCCGTAGCGTAATGGCTTCGGCACCGGAAACGGAACCGTGCGGGGGCGACCTCGGGGTGACCTCCCTCACGGACCCCGTGCGGTGGGGCCGTCGCGGGCCGAATCCCCCTGGACAGCGGGCGGATAGGGTGCGGGAATGCAGAGCCGCCCTCCCGCCGCCCGTGGCCGCCCGCGCAGTTCGGCGGCGGACGCCGCGATCCTGAGCGCCACGCGGGAGGCGCTGGTGGACCTCGGCTGGTCGGGGCTGACCCTGTCGGACGTGGCGGCCCGCGCGGGCGTCGCGAAGACCACCCTCTACCGGCGCTGGTCGGGCAAGAACGAGCTGGTGGTGGACGCGGTCGCGGAACTCTTCGACGAACTGCGGCTGCCGGACCGGGGTTCGCTGGCCGCCGACATCGAGGGCGTGGTGCTCCAGTTCGCGGCGATTCTGTCCCGGCCGGAGGCCAAGAGCGGGCTGATGGCGGTGGTCGCGGAGGCAACCCGGGACGAGGCGCTGCGCGCGCGCATCCGGGCGTCCATCGTGGACCGGCAGAAGCGGCTGGTCCTGGAGGGCCGGGCGCGCGCCCAGGAGCGCGGTGAACTCACCCCGGAGGAGGACCCGGAGGAGGCGGCCCGCACCGCCGACCTGATCTTCGACATGGTGGCGGGCGCGGTGGTCCACCGGGCCCTGGTCAGCGCGGAACCGGCGGACGAACGCTGGGTCCGCTCGCTGACCCGGATCCTGCTCCTGGGCCTCCCGGGCGCGTCCGCCAGCCCCGGCCCCGGCTAGCCCCCCCCGGGAGGGGCTAGAACCCGGGCGGTTCGACGTAGATCCCCCATTCCTCCCGCAGCACCCCGCAGATCTCGCCGAGCGTGGCTTCCGCCCGTACGGCGTCCACCATCGGGCCGATCATGTTGGAACCGTCGCGGGCGGCGGCCAGCATGGCGGCCAGGGCGGAGCGTACGGCGGTCTCGTCCCGGCGTGCCTTGCGGTCCCCGAGGGCCCGCACCTGCTCGCGCTCCACCTCGTGGCTGACCCGGAGGATCTCCAGATCGCCGGTGACGGAGCCGGTGTGGACATTGACGCCGACGACCCGCTTCTCGCCCTTCTCCAGGGCGCGCTGGTACTGGAACGCGGACTCGGCGATCTCGCCGGTGAACCAGCCGTCCTCGATACCGCGCAGGATGCCGGACGTGACCGGCCCGATGGGGTGCCGTCCGTCGGGGTGCGCCCGCAGGCCCCGCTCCTTGATCTGCTCGAAGATCTTCTCGGCGTCGGCCTCGATCCGGTCGGTGAGCTGCTCGACGTACCAGGAACCGCCCAGCGGGTCGGCGACGTTGGCGACGCCGGTCTCCTCCATCAGGACCTGCTGGGTGCGCAGGGCGATCTCGGCGGCCTGCGCGGAGGGCAGGGCGAGGGTCTCGTCCAGGGCGTTGGTGTGCAGCGAGTTGGTGCCGCCGAGCACGGCGGCGAGCGCCTCGACCGCGGTCCGTACGACGTTGTTGTACGGCTGCTGGGCGGTGAGGGAGACACCGGCGGTCTGGGTGTGGAAGCGCAGCCACTGGGCCTTGTCGGTCCTCGCCCCGTACACGTCCCGCATCCAGCGGGCCCAGATGCGGCGGGCGGCGCGGAACTTGGCGATCTCCTCGAAGAAATCGACATGGGCGTCGAAGAAGAAGGACAGCCCGGGGGCGAACACATCGACGTCCAGACCCCGGCTGAGCCCCAGCTCCACGTACCCGAACCCGTCGGCGAGGGTGTACGCCAGCTCCTGCGCGGCCGTCGCCCCGGCCTCGCGGATGTGGTAGCCGGAGACGGAGAGCGGCTTGTAGGCGGGGATGCGCTCGGCGCAGTACTCCATGAGGTCGCCGATGAGGCGCAGATGCGGCTCGGGCTGGAAGAGCCACTCCTTCTGGGCGATGTACTCCTTGAAGATGTCGGTCTGGAGGGTGCCGTTGAGGACCCCGGGGTCGACGCCCTGCCGCTCGGCGGCGACCAGGTACATGCAGAAGACGGGGACGGCCGGGCCGCTGATCGTCATGGAGGTGGTGACGTCCCCGAGGGGGATGTCCCGGAACAGCACGTCCATGTCGTCGGCGGAGTCGATGGCGACCCCGCAGTGCCCGACCTCGCCGAGCGACCGCGGATCGTCGGAGTCCCGCCCCATGAGCGTCGGCATGTCGAAGGCCACGGACAGCCCCCCACCACCGGCGGCGAGGATCATCTTGTACCGCTCATTGGTCTGCTCGGCGTTCCCGAACCCGGCGAACTGCCGGATCGTCCAGGTCCGCCCCCGGTACCCGGTGGCGTGCAGCCCCCGGGTGAACGGATACTCCCCCGGCCACCCGATCCGCTCGAACCCCGCGTACCGGTCCCCGTCCCTGGGCCCGTACACCGGCTCCACGGCGTCCCCGGACAACGTGGTGAAGTCCGCCTCCCGAGTACGAGCGGCGTCAAACCGGGCCTGCCAACGACGGCGGCCCTCCTCTATGGCGTCAGCGTCCATACCATCGAATTTACTAGGACGTCCAAGTAAATGTCGACCGGATGCTAGGACGTCCTAGTAAATAGCCCGGAGAATCCGCCGTACGCGAGACAGGGAACCCGGGTCGGCGTACGGCGGGCAGGGGAGGAGGAGCCGGCTCTCAGACCTTCACGGTGGCCGGGGCGTCCCGCTGGACCTTGGCGTCCAGCTCACGCGAGATCCTGCGTTCGACGAAGAACGCGGCGGTCGGGACCGTGCCCGCGAGCAGCACCCACAGCTGCTTGCCGACCGGCCACTTCGCCTTGGAGCCCAGATCGAAGGCGAAGACCAGGTAGAGCACATACAGCCAGCCGTGCGCGATGGAGACGACCTGGGTCGCGCCGTCGGCGCCGTCGAGCTTCAACAGGTACTTGCCGATCATGCAGAAGCACAGCAGGACCAGAAGCACGCCGGTGACATAGGCCATGACGCGGTAGCGGGTCAGCACGCTCTTTTTCATGCCGACGAGCGTATCCGCCCGTTCCGGGCGATCTTCCGGCGGGTCGACCCACCCGGAAGGTGCCCTTCAGCCCCGTCCCGGCCCCCGCTCACTGCTCCTCGAAGTCCTCCGCCGCCACCCTCAGGGGGCGGAGCATCGCGAAGATCTCTGTGCATTCCTCCGCGTCGTAGACGCCCAGGCCGAAGTCCATGGTCATCAGGTCGCGGGTCGCGGACTCCACCACCTCGCGGCCCTTCTCCGTGATCACGGCGAGGGTGCCGCGGCCGTCGTTGGGGTTGGGGCGCTTGGCGACCAGGCCGGACTTCACCAGGCGGTCGACGGTGTTGGTGACCGAGGTCGGATGGACCATCAGCCGTTCGCCGATCTTCGACATCGGCAGCTCGCCCGCCTTGGAGAAGGTGAGCAGCACCAGCGCCTCGTACCGGGCGAAGGTCAGACCGTACGGCTTGACCACCGCGTCGACCTCGGCGAGCAGGATCTGTTGCGCCCGCATGATCGAGGTGATCGCGGCCATGGAGGGCACATTGCCCCAGCGCTGCTTCCAGAGTTCATCGGCGCGCGCGATGGGGTCGAACGGGAGACTGAGCGGCTTCGGCACGGCATCAGACCCTACCGGTCGGTCATTTGGCGGTCAGCCCTGTCTCGTTCCTCGGTCAGTGTCCCGCTCCCCGCCCGCCGGGCCGCCCGCACCTCCCACGCCAGCGCCGCGCAGCACACCGTCCCGACCACCGCGACCCCGGCGACCACCGTCCCCACCGGCCAGAACTCCGCCGCCGCGCCCGCCCCGGCCATGCCCACGCCCTGGATCGTCATCAGCCCCGCCGTCTGCACGGTCATCGCGCGGCCCCGCAGTTCCTCCGGCACCGCGTCCACGAACCAGCGGTCCGCCCCCAGGGTGTACGCCCCCGACAGGCCGGTGACCACCAGCGCCGCCAGGATCACCGGCAGGCCGGGGGCGAAGGCGTACGCGAGGAGGGGGAGCAGGCCGAGGGAGAGGAGGGGCAGGACGATACGGGCTCGGGTTCCCGGTGACAGGGCTGAGCCCGCGTACAGCTCCCCCGTGATCGTGCCGATCGGCATCGCGCACATCAGCAGCCCGACCCCCGCCGTACCGACCCCGATCTGGTCCGCGTACGCCGCCGCCAGCGCCTCCGGCGCGACCACGAACATCGGCGGCACCCACAGGAGCAGCAGCAACGAGCGCACCCGGCGGTCCGCCCACACCTCCCGCACCCCGGCCAGGGAGTAGGAGAGGAGACCGGCGTCCTTCGTCGCCCGTGCCGGACGGCGGCGGGTGCCCAGGCGCAGCAGTACCGCCGAGACCAGGAACGTACCGACCGTGATCGTCAGCGCGCCCCTCGGCGAGACGACCGTCAGCAGCAGCCCGCCCAGCCCGAAGCCCAGCAGGACCGAACTCTGCGACACCATCCGCAGCAGCGAACGGCCCAGCACGAACAGGTCGCCCGTCCCGAGGATGTCCGCCAGCGTCGCCGTCCGCGTCCCGGTGAACACCGGCGACACCGCGGCGATCACACACCGCAGCGCCAGCAGCGCCGCCACCGGTGTCATCGGCAGGGACATCAGCAGCGCGCACACCGCGCACACCAGATCGCACACCACCAGCACCCGGCGGGCCGGGAAGCGGTCCGCGACCCCGGCCAGCAGCGTGCCGCCCACCAGGTACGGCAGAAAGCCCAGCGCGAAGACCAGTGCGCTCAGCAGCGGCGAGCCGGTCATCTCGTACACCAGGACGGTCAGCGCGATCTCGGCGACGACGACACCGAGCAGGGAGAGCGCGTGCGCGGCGAACACCGCGCGGAACTCACGGACCGCGAAGACGGCCCGGTAGCCGGGGGTGGAGGGGGGCGCGGAGGGCGGCGGGGGCTGGGGCGCGGACGAGGGCCGGGGTGGGGCTTCGGTCATGGGGAGAGGGTGGGGAGGGGGGACGGGGCGGCGTTAGAGTTTCGGCCACTGCCGAATGTTCCGGCCAACGTCGACCGACTCCGGCCAATCTCGAGACTCTCCCTACCGTCCGTCGGATGTTCCGGACACCAACGGCCTTCCATCGCCCCTTCCATCGCCCCGTCCCCCAGCGTCCGTCGGAGTGAGTCCGCCCGTGCCCTATCACCTGCGCTTCACCGACGACGATCTGCTGCACTGCCGGTTCGCCGTGTCGCCGCTGTGGGAGACGCAGGAAGCCGTCCGTACCCTCGGGCGGCCCGACCGGCACGGCTATCACGCGCCCTGGCTGCGCCGTATCCAGCGGGCCGCGCGGGAACTGGACCTCGCGCCCTTCCGGCTGCTGATGCCCCGCCGCGGACACAGCCCCGACTTCATGGGCCCGCCCCCGATCGGTCCCGCCGCCACCTTCGAGGAGGAGATCGCCCGGGTCCGTGCCGCCGACCCCGACGCCGCCCGCGCCGACCTCGCGATGGCGCTCGCCGACACCCCGGGCGCCCTGCGCTCCCCGCAGGGCCGGGCCCTGCTCGCCGACCCCGCCCGCACCATCCGGCATCTCGCCGATCTGCTGGAGGCCGCCTGGCACACCCTGATCGCCCCCGACTGGCCCCGGCTGCGCGCCCTGCTGGAGGCCGACGTCACCTTCCACTCCCGTCGTCTCGCCGCGGTCGGGCTGGGCGCGCTGCTGCCGGAGCTTGACCGCCGTATCTCCTTCTCCGGGCGGCTGCTGACCGTGCGCGGCAAGCCCGATCACGGGCGGGACCTGGACGGGCGGGGGCTGGTGCTGATGCCGAGCGTGTTCTCCTGGCCGGATGTGGTCAGCGGCTTCGAACCGCCCTGGCAGCCGACCCTCGTCTACCCGGCCCGCGGCCTCGCCGGGCTGTGGAACGGCCCCGGCGACCACGCCCCCGAGGCGCTGGTCCGGCTGCTGGGGCGCGGCCGGGCCACCGTACTGACCGCGCTCGACGAACCCGCCACCACCAGCGCCCTCGCCCACCGGCTCGGTCTCGCCCCGTCCTCCGTCTCCGCGCATCTCACCACCCTGCGCGACGCCGGTCTGCTGCTCTCCCGCCGCTACGGCCACCAGGTCCACTACGAGCGCACCCCGCTCGGCACCGCCCTGCTCGCCCCGTGACCCGCGGCCACCTCATGTCCCTGTGCGACCTTTTTATCCCGTTATGCGATTATGTCGGCGATACTGACGTTCCATCATGGATGGGGTACGACCCCGCAGGGAGCGAGCCGTATGTCCCGCCGTACGTTCCGGCCGATCCACCTCCTCGCGGGCCTCGTGGCGCTGGGGCTCGCCTCGGGGTGCGCCGCCGCGCCCGAGGTCGGGCAGGCGTCCGTCGCCGGGCCCGCCTCGCAGCGGGCGCGGGCCGCCTCCCCCTTCTGGGTCGACCCGGACAGCCCGGCCGCCCGGCAGGTCCACGGCTGGCGGCAGCAGG
The DNA here is from genome assembly GCF_040652095.1 of Streptomyces sp. NPDC048290. Lineage (NCBI taxonomy): Bacteria > Bacillati > Actinomycetota > Actinomycetes > Kitasatosporales > Streptomycetaceae > Streptomyces > Streptomyces sp. NPDC048290. The sequence continues at coordinate 361,381 of NZ_JBEZLM010000007.1, read as the reverse complement.
GGCGGACCGCGGACGCCGAGACGCTGGAGCGGATCGCCGGGCAGCCCGTCGCGCTCTGGCCCGCCGGGGAGACCGACCCGGGCCCGCAGATCCGGGCCGCGGCCGGCGCCGCCCGCCGGGCTGACCGGACCCTGCTGCTCACCGCGTACAACATCCCGCACCGCGACTGCGGCCAGCACTCCGCGGGCGGTGCCGCCGACGCGGACGCCTACCGGGACTGGATCGAGCGGTTCGCCGCGGCGATCGGCGACACCGAGGCGCTGGTCGTCCTGGAGCCGGACGCCATCGCCCACGTCATCTCCGGCTGTACCCCCGTCGAGCTGGAACCGGAGCGGGAGGCACTGCTCCGCGAGGCGGTCGCCCGGCTCACCCGGCAGCCGCACACCCGGGTGTACCTCGACGCGGGCAACCCCGCCTGGATCAAGGAGCCCTGGAAACTGGCCGACCCGCTGCGCCGGGCCGGGGTCGCGGACGCCGACGGGTTCGCGCTGAACGTGGCCAACTTCCAGACCGACGCGGTGGCCACCGCCTACGCCCGGGAGCTGTCGAAGGCGCTCGGCGGGCGCCACTTCGTCATCGACACCAGCCGCAACGGCCGGGGACCACTGGACGGCGTCTGGTGCAACCCGCCCGGCCGGGCCCTGGGCACCCGGCCCACCACCGACACCGGGGTGCCCGGTCTCGACGCCTACCTCTGGATCAAGCGGCCCGGCGAGTCGGACGGCGACTGCGAGGGCGGCCCGCAGGCCGGGCGCTGGTGGCCGGAGTACGCCTTGGAGCTGGCCCGCAACTCCGGGGCGCAGGGATGACCCAGGGCGGACCTGGGGCGGACCTGGGGCGGACCTAGGGCGGACCTAGGGTGTGTCCGACCCTTCCCGCCTGCGGCGCGACGCCCCGCACGCACGCACGCCCGCTCGCTCGCGGCGGCGGACTACCGCTCCACATGCACCCACTTCGCCTCGGACGGCGTACCGGCCGCGTCGGTGACAAAGAGCATGTACCAGCCGGGCGGCACCAGCGCCGGGTCGTCCGGTACGCCGAGCGTCACCGACCCGCCCTTCCTGGTCACCGTGAGCTGGATCGAGCGCTGTTCGACGTCCGTGGTGTGGGTGACCGCGCTGGGCCGCATCAGCCGGGCGGCCGTGATCCGTGCGGCGTCGTCCGTACGGTAGGTGAGCGTGCCGTCGGCGGCGGGCTTCTCCGGGCCGTCCGCCAAGGCCGGGCGGTCGCCACCCGCGCGGTGCAGGGCGGGCGGCGTGAACACCTCCATGCGCTGCTCGAAGTGGCCCAGCTTGGTGTTCTGCTGGTCGTCGAAGAGCGGGTCGGAGCCGAAGGTGGCGACCCGGCCGTCGGGCAGCAGCAGCCCCTCGGAGTGGTAGTTGCGGCCGACCTGGGGCGCGGCGGCCTCCCGGAAGGCGTTGGCCCGGGGGTCGTAGATCTGCGCCTTGAGGATGTTGCTGGCGCTGCGGCCTCGGTAGTCGGAGGAGCCGTTGGAGGTGAAGACGGTGTCGTCCGGCATGATCACGCTGTTCAGATAGCGCGTGCCCTGCGGGAGCCGGGGGCCGTCCTCGAAGACCGGGTTGTCCGCCTTGAGGTCGACGACGGCCGTGCGCGGGGTCGCCCGGGAGGACTCGCCGACGCCTCCGCCGCCGAGGATCATCACCTTCTGGTCCTGTGCGGGCGGCAGCAGCAGTGAGGCGGCCGTCTCGGTCTGGTCGGCGTCGCTGAGGCCGGGCACCTTGGTGAAGGTGTTCTTCTCCAGGTCCCAGATGCCGGGCTCGCGCCCCTGGTCGGCGGGCCCGTACCCGGCGTTGGCCGCCGAGTAGAACAGCTTGCCGCCCTGGGTGAGGAAGAGCGCGGGATAGGTCGGGAAGTACCGCTTCGGCCCCGGTGTCCACCGCTTGCTGCGCGGGTCGTAGATCTCGTTGTCGCCGGGGTCGATCATCCCGACGTCGTCCAGCCCGGAGACCGCGAGCACCCGCCCGTCGTCCAGGCCCACCAGGGTCGGGTACCAGCGGGCCTTGTCCATCGGGTCGACCGGGACGTACTTCTCGGCGACCGGGTCGAACTCGTAGGCCGCGCGGATGCCCTGGAAGTCCTGCTTGTCGAGGGTGATCCGCTCGCTGAGCCCATAGGTGTTGGCGGCGTCCTTGCCCCTCAGCCCGACGACCTCGTACTGCGCCTGCTTCTCGGTGACCGACAGGGGGCCGGACTCGACGGCCTCGACGAAGACCCGGGCCTCGCTGGCGGTGACGGTGATGCCCCGGGCGCCGCCGGTGGTCTTCGCCGCCCGGGGCACGGTCACGTCGAAGCGGGTCGCGTACTCGACCCCGGCGGGTGAGCGGAAGCGGGTGCCCTTCTTCAGGAAGACCGTTTTGTCGGGGTTCTCGTTCTTCACCCGCATCCCGCCGCCGGCCCGCTCGACCTCGCCGTCGAGGAGTTCGTAGCGGGCGGTGCCCCCGGCCACCAGGAGCCGCCCGTCGGGCAGTTGGGCGTGGCCCGAGCAGAAGAAGTCGTCCGGTGTCGGGATCTTCCGGAAGGCGTTGGTCCGGGGGTCCCACAGCACGGTGTCGAAGGACCCCTCGTCGAACTTGCGCTGCTCGTTGCCCGACCCGGCCACGATCAGCACCTTGCCGGTGTGCAGCAGGGCCGCGTGGATGGCGTTGGTGCGGTACTGCTCGGGGATGGATATCTGCTCCCAGGACCCGTACGCGGCCTGGTACTCGGGCCGGGAGATCCGGTAGGCGTGGTACTTCTCCCCGGCGAAGTCGAGGGCCGCCGGGGCGTTCAGACCGAGCAGCAGGGCGACCCCGCCGATGCCGAGCACGGTCTTCCTGGTCCGCTGCGAGGGCTGGTAGGCCATGACCTAGCTCCCTCCGGTCGGGGTGGTGGTGCGGGCGACGGCGAGCGCGGGCTCGGGTACGTGGTCCAGCAGGGCCCGGCGTTCGCGCCGCTCCCGCCACCGGGTCACGGCCCAGACGGCGACCGGGGCCAGCGAGACGGCCGTGGCGAGGACCGCCCAGGTGCGCATGGCGGCATGGGTGTGACCGAGGACCACGGACGCGGCCAGGGAGGTGACGAGCACGGCCGCCCAGCCCAGATGGACGCGGAAGGTCATCAGCCGGTCGGGGCTGGCGCCGTCGCCCTTGGGAGTGACCACGAACCGGCTCGGACGGCGGGTCAGCGCCTCGGTGAACGACTTCAGATAGATGGGCGCGGACAGCGCCGACATCGCCATCCCGGCCAGCCCGCCGGAGCCGCGCGGCTCGTGCGGGGAGACGTTGTGGCGCCGGTTCCACAGATACAGCCCGATCTGGAGGGCGGCGGCGTCGCTGTAGAGCATCAGCCAGACCGAGGCGGCGACCTGCGTCCCGGACGCCCCGAACCACAGGAACAGCACACAGCTGAGAATCCCGAGGAACCAGTTCACCGCCGTCATCGGGTAGTACACGAGCATCAGCGAGTACGAGAACAGCCGCCCCGGCGGCATGGTGAACGGCGCCTTCCAGTACTGCGTGAACAGCGTCTCGTACGTCCCGCGCGACCAGCGCAGCTGCTGGGTGAAGAAGTCGGTCCAGGAGGCCGGTCCCTCCCCCACCGCCAGCACGTCCGGCGTGTAGACGGACCGCCAGTGCCGCCCGGTGCCCGGATTGCGCCGCCGGTGCAGTTCGAAGCCCGTGGCCATGTCCTCGGTGATGGAGTCGTACAGCCCGCCGATCTGCCGGACGGCGGCGATCCGTACGACGTTGTTGGTGCCGACGAACATGGGCGCCCGGTACCGGTTCCCGGCCCGCTGGATCAGCGCGTGGAACAGAAACTGCTGCGACTCGGCGGCCTTGGTGACCGGGGAGGTGTAGTTCCCGTACACCTGGGGACCGACGACGAAGGCGATGTCCGGGTCCCGGAAGTAGCCGGTCATCCGCTCCAGGAACTCCGGCAGCGGGACATGGTCGGTGTCGACGGAGGCGAAGAGGTCGTAGGCGTCGCCGTGCCGGGCGATCCAGGCGTTGTAGTTGCCGTGCTTGGTCCGGGCCTTGTGGACACCGGCGGGGCGGTTCCACTCGGGGACGCCGTGCCGGGTGAAGTGCCGGACCCCGAGTTCCGCGCAGAGCGCCCTGGCCCCCGGGTCGTCGCCCTCGTCCAGCAGCCAGACGTCGAGCGGACCGGGATGGGTGATCCGGCGGGCGCCTTCGAGGGTGGCGCGGACCATGGAGAGCGGCTCTTTGCCGGGGACGTACGTCGTCAGGAAGGCGACCCGGACACCGGGCTCGGGGCGGACCGGGACGGGGTCACGGGCGACCATCGTGGCGTGCGCCACAGAGGCCACGTTGACGACCATGAACAGCTCGACCAGGCCGATGGATATCAGCATCGTGAGATCCAGCCAGACCAGCCACCGGTCACCGCCCTCGCGCTCCACCCAGTGGGTGGGCCAGACGAGGTAGACCAGCAGCACACCGGTGAGCACCGGCGCGAGGGTCATCAGCAGGACGGCACGTATTCGATGCGGCTCACGCGCCAGCAGCGAGGTGTACTCCACCTGATACGCACCACCGGACGGCTCGGTGAGCGGCCCGGCGAGTCTGCTGTGGGTGTCGTAGTCATAGCCGTCATAGCCGTCATAGCCCTCGGGCCGCACAGCGCCCTCCCGTGAAGTTGAATGATCGAACGAGTTCGATATCCACACGAAAGAGCAGTTTCCGCCCCCTGTCGAACGGGAGACGTCCAGGTGGGTGGGGACCACATCTGACGCCGAGTGGGCCACATCCCCTCAGGGGCGCGGGTCCTCTTTGAGACGCCGAGCCCGGCAACCCCCCCAAAGGGGCACTGGGGGTACCCCCTCTGGGGGAGGAACTGCGCGACCAGCCCCCACCGACCCGCACCGACCCCCTACGACACCCCACCCCTCTCCCGAACAACCCGCCGCAACTGATGCCGAACAGCCCGCTGAGCAACCGGCCCAAGCCCCTCCAACGCCGCCACCAACACCCCCAACCGCTCCAACGCCACCATCCCCGCCGCAGCCCCCTCCGCATCAACCCCCTCGTACAACTCGATCCCCACGAACGACGCCGCAACCGCCCGCGCCAGCCCGGAGGGATCGGCGAACTCCCCGAACGGCGTATCCGCGAGCACCCGCACCAGCACCGACTCGATCTCCACGATCCACAGCTCAAGACCTGCCGCCGTCGCGGGCCCGAGGCTCGGATGCGTCTGCGCCCCCGCGAGCAACTGCCCGAGCCGCGCCACATGCCCCGCGTCCCGCTCCTCCTGATGGATCTCCCACCCGAGCGCCAGCAGTTCGCTCAGCGACCCGACCGCCGCGAACCGCTCCCGGTACCGCGAGACGGCCCGCTCGGCGCCGTGCCGGCAGGCCGCCGCGAGCAGCTCGTCCACCGACCCGAAGTGATAGAAGACCAGCGCCTGATTGACCCCGGCGGCACCGGCCACCGTCCGGGCCGACACCTTGGCGATCCCCTGCTCGGTGAGCGTCCGCAGCGCCCCCTCCAGCAACTTCTCCCTGGTCTCCAGCGACTTCGCGGTCACCGGCTTCGCGCCCTCGACACTCACGCCCGCGCCTCCTCACGCACGGGCCGCAGCCCACGCCGCACCCCATGACGCCGGACGTCCCCGTACACCACCCCGAAGCTGCCCTCGTACCCGAACAGCGGCCCGAACCGTTCATTGACCACCCGCACCCGTACCCGGAACCGCCCGGTGCGCTCGTCGAACGCCTCCCTGACCTCGGCGTCCCCGCCGATCAGCGCGGGCACCCGGACGTCCACCGGCCCCTCCCGGAAGCGGTGCGCGCCGGACCGGATCAGCAGCGAGCCGTCCGGTTCGGCATGGAAGTGGAGGTCGGTGGCGAGATGCTGATGGGTGCCGAGGTAGTCCACGACCCGGTCGCCGCGCGGGTCCAGCACCATCTGGGCGTCGAAGCGGCGGGGACGGCCCGGCAGGTCGAAGGTACGCACGAAGGTCACCGTCTCACGCCCGAAGGTGTCGGCGTACGGCACGTTCTCGATGACGAACGGCACCCGGCGGCCCGCGCGCGGGACCAGGATGTTCCGGGTGGCGCCGAGCGCCAGGAACGGCCGGACGAGGGCCCCGCCGTGCCAGATCCGGTCCATCACCCCGTACCCGGTGCACATCTCACCGCTGTCCAGGCCGACCGAGAAACGGCGCCGCAGCTCGGGGTGGAGCCGCTCGAAGTCGGCGCCCATGGCCGTCCGGAAGATCGACCGGTGGACCGGGACGGGTCCGCCGCTCATCGCGGGTTCTCCAGGGTGCGCGGCAGCCGGGGCGCCCGCACCCGGGTGGCCGGGGCGCGCAGACAGCGGCGGGCGGCCGGAGTGGTGGGCAGCGGCGGCAGGAACAGCGCCAGTGCCACGACCCAGAGCAGCAGCAGCGGCCACAGGTACGCCATGGCGGGGGCGAGCGGCCCGAACAGCCGCAGCAGCGCCTCCATCCCGAGCCCGGTCACCGCGCACCCGATGACCAGCGCCCGTACGGCGATCTCCGCGAGCCAGTGGGCCAGCGCCCGCGCGGGGCTGATCCCGCGCTCCAGCCAGAGCCGCAGCCGGTCGAAGGACCAGGCGGTGGCCCAGCCCATCAGCCGCCGGAACAGCCACCGGTCGAGACAGACGCCGGGGCGGCCCCAGCGGGGGCGGTAGTCGTAGCCGGTGAGGAACCGCACGCCGTCGCCGTCGGGCACGTACCGCCAGTAGCCGCTGCCCTCGGCGAGCAGTGAGAGCGGGTGCGGGGAGGAGAAGCGCAGGGCGGAGGTGCGGGTGCCGTCGGGGCGCTCCTTCTCGCCCGCCGACACGCCGGTCCCGGCGACGGTGAGGAACGGCAACACGCGGGTGGCGTACCGGAAGCGCTGCGGCTCGCCGTCGCCGCGCGGGAGGTAGTCGATCTCGGTGAAGCGCAGGTCCCAGCGCTGATGCCGGGCGGGTTCCTGGGTGGCCGACCAGAGGGTGTCGAGGTCGGCACGGATGCGGGTCTCTATGTAGAGCGCGGTGTCACCCATGGTGTGTGTCCCCCACGTCGTATCGAGCGACCGTGCCGAGCAGCCAAATTGAGCGACCGCTCAAACCTTGTGACGGGCACGATAGCGCGATTTGAGCGACCGCTCAAAGTACGGGGACGAGAAAACCCCGACCCTTGGGGCCGGGGCTTCTTTTCAGCGAACGAACGGAACGCGGAGACCGGACTAAGGGGACCGCCCCTCCGAGAGGTGCCGTTCGACCGTCTCCACCTTGGAGGTGAGACCGTCGGTCACACCGGGCCGGATGTCCGCCTTGAGGACCAGGGAGACCCGGGGCGCACGCTCCTCGACGGCGGCCACGGCCCGCTTGACCACATCCATGACCTCGTCCCACTCCCCCTCGACCGAGGTGAACATGGCGTCGGTACGGTTCGGCAGCCCGGATGCACGCACCACCCGCACGGCGTCGGCGACGTACTCCCCCACGTCCTCGCCGACACCCAGCGGTGTCACGGAGAAGGCGACGATCACGCGTTCACGACCCCTTCCTTACGGGCGCGCGAGGCGATCACCGCGTCCTCGGCCTCCCGCTTGAGCATCCGCTCGGCGAAGAAGCCACCGGCCGGCAGCACGGAGAGGGCGAAGTACAGGGCGGCCCGGCCGAGCGGCCACTTGGTCTTGTTCCAGGCGTCGGCCCAGAAGATCACGTACAGGATGAACAGGACGCCGTGGACCGGGCCCATCACGGGCACCGCGTCGAAGTCGGTGGTCCGCTTGAGCACGGAGCAGACCAGCAGGACGAGGAACGAGATGGCCTCGGGGGCCGAGACCAGGCGGAGGCGGCGCAGCGCGCCGGCGGTCTTGATGTCCACGGGTCACCTTCGGTGTGTCGGGGGTATCCGGTGCCGGTCCCCTGCGGACCGGCGGCTTCACGCAGCTTTGTGAACGGAAGCACAAACGGTCACCATTGTGGCAGGCGCCCGCGCGGGGTCCGGACGGGGGGCGGTGGTCCGGGCCCGCCCCGGGCCGCTCAGCAGGTGCGCCGCTCATGGCCGGGGGCGCCTTCGGGCGTCACGTCCACGTCCCGGAGGACCACGGAGAGCCGGTCGCCCCAGTCCCGGCAGGCCGCGGCGAGACCGGCCCGCTCGTACTCGATGTCGAAGACCCGGTCGTCGTACGCCGTCGCATAGGAGCCGCACTCGTCGTACTGGCCGCACTCCTCGGCGACGGCGAAGTCGAAGCCGAGGGCGCGGCCCTTGCCCGCCAGGTCGGCGGCGTTCTTCTGACCGATGGCAAGACCGGCCGTGTGCGCCCGCTCGACCAGCAGCGCGGCGAAGGCCAGGTCGTCGGCGGCGGTGAGCAGTCCCGCGGAGCGGAGGTGGGAGTCGAGGTTGTCCGCCTCCACGGCCTGGAAACCGGCGTCGGCGCAGCCGTCGATCCACGCCCCGACGACCTCCGCGAGGCGTTCGCGCTTGGCGGGGGTGGAGATGTCGAGGAGGGCCTCGTCCCAGTCCTGGTCGACGACGAGGCCGCCGTCCCGGCCCCCGTCGCGCAGCAGGAGGTCGGGGTGGTGCTCCTCCCACCAGCCGGTGGCGTCGGGCTGGGCCTGGAAGGCGTTGACGTAACAGAGGTTGTAGAGGCCGGGGGCGGGCTTGGCGCCCCGGTCGCGGGAGACCGCGCGGACGCCCTCGGGGGGCGGGTAGGCGCCGCCGATCTGGTAGTCGAAGGACATGCCGGGGGTGGGCAGGACGACCTCGCCGGTCGGGGCGGGACCGTCGCCGTCCGCCGTGTCCGGATTACCGCCGGAGCCGGAACAGCCGCCGAGGGCCAGTGCCCCGCACAGCGTCAGCACCGTCAGCGCGCGGGGCAGGGCGGGGCGGGGACGGTGGGACATCGGGCGGGGCTCCTGTCGGGGCGGGGCGGGTGGGTGCGGGGTGGATCGGGGCCGGGGGGTTCGGGGCGGGGCGGATCCGCGCCGGACGGAATAGGGGCGGACTGGGGCAGACTCGGGCGGACCGGTGCCGGGCGGATCAGGGGCGGACTCGGGCACATCGGGGCGGGGCCATGGTGCCGTGCCGTGCCGCGCCCCGCCCATGATGCCGCCCCGGGCACAGGGCACTCGGGGCGGCATGGGCAGGCGGCCGGGTCACGGGGTCGAATCGCGGTCCGCGCGGGACGCCGACATCGGGGGCGCCGTCGGTGCGCGGGCGCGGGGCGCCACGGTCGGCCGGGTCAGTTCACTCCGTACCGAGCGCCCTCCGCAGCACCCCCACCGCCTGCGTGATCGCCGCCTCCGCGGCCTGCGTCCCCCGCAGCGCGTCGAGCATCACGAAGTCATGGATGACCCCCTGGTAGCGGACCGCGGTCACCGGAACCCCGGCCGCGCGGAGCTTGTCGGCGTACGCCTCGCCCTCGTCGCGCAGGACGTCGGAGTCGGCGGTGATGACGAGGGCCGGCGGCAGTCCGGCGAGTTGTTCGAGGGAGGCCCGCAGCGGGGAGGCGGTGATCTCGGCGCGCTGGGACTCGTCGGTCGTGTACTGGTCCCAGAACCACCGCATACCGTCCCGGCGCAGGTAGTAGCCCTCGGCGAACTGGTGGTAGGACGGCGTGTCGAAGCTCGCGTCGGTCACCGGGTAGAACAGCACCTGCTGGACCAGGTCGAGCCCGCCCCGCTCCTTGGCCATCAGGGTGAGCGCGGCGCTCATGTTGCCGCCGACGGAGTCCCCGGCGACCGCGATCCGCCCGCCGTCCAGGCCTTTGGTGGCGCCGTCGGTGACGACCCAGCGGGCGACCGTCCAGTTCTGCTCGATGGCGACCGGGTAGCGGACCTCGGGCGAGCGGTCGTACTCGGGGAAGACCACGGCCGCGCGGGCGCCGACCGCCAGTTCACGGACCAGCCGGTCATGGGTGTGGGCATTGCCGAAGACCCAGCCGGCGCCGTGGATGTAGAGGATCACGGGCAGCGGGCCCGTGGCGCCCTTCGGCTTGACGATCCGTGCCTGGACGCTGCCGGTGGGGCCGCCCTGGACCGTGACCCACTCCTCGTCCACCTCGGGCTTGGCGATGTCACCCGACTGGATCTCGTCGACCGCCTTGCGGCCGTCGGCCGGCGGAAGCTGGAAGAGGAACGGCGAGGCGCCGGTGGCCTCCGCGAGCGCCTTGGCGGCGGGCTCCAGGACGACCGGACGGGGCGCGGTGGTGTCGGTCATGACGAACTCCTCGGATCGGTGCCGTGGGCCGGACCTGCTGTCCGTCGCCCGGGTGGGGGCGGCACCTCATGAAGGTATCGCGCAACTAAATCGTGCGCAACTTATTCGAGCACGATAAAATCGAGATCGACGGAGACTCAAGGGCCGCAGGCCGCCGAGGAGGACGCCGTGACCAGCGAGAAGCACGAGGGGGACACCATGACCGGCGAGAAGCACGAGGGGAGCGCCATGACCGGCGAGAAGCACGAGGGGGGCACCATGACCGGCGAGACCGCGCCCGAGGCCGTACGACCCCCGCAGCCCCCCGCCCCCACCCCTGCCCGGCCCCAGCCCTCCCCCCAGCCCCCCTCCCTCCTCCTCGACGACCAGCTCTGCTTCGCCCTCTACGCCGCCCAGCGCGCGGTGACCGCGCGGTACCGCCCGCTGCTGGAGGCGCTCGGGCTGACGTACCCCCAGTACCTAACGATGCTCGTCCTCTGGGAGCGCGACGCGGTGGCGGTCCGGGACCTGGGCGCCGCCCTCCAGCTGGAGTCGAGCACGCTCTCCCCGCTGCTGAAGCGGCTGGAGGCGCACGGTCTGGTCCGCCGGGAGCGCCGCGCGGACGATGAGCGCTCGGTGGAGATCCGTCTCACATCCGCGGGCCGGGAGCTGCGCGAGAAGGCCCGGACCGTCCCGCTGGACATGGGCGCGGCGATGGCGCTGACCCCGGAACAGGACGCGGCGGCGAAGCAGTTGCTGCGGCGGCTGACGGCGAACGTGAGCGGTGGTCCGGAGGCGGCCGGGGGGCCTGGCACTCCCTAGGGGAGGGTTTCAGGGTGCTTCTCCACCCTGGGGCCCTGTTCGCGGGGGCTCCGCTGGGCGTACCTTCCGGTGCGTGGCGATGTTTCGACTTCAAGGCAGCAAGGTGCTGGCCGTCGAGATGACCGGGGACGCCGTGAAGGCGAAGAACGGTTCGATGGTCGCGTACGACGGCCAGATGGCCTTCAAGAAGCTCAGCGGTGGCGGTGAGGGCATCCGTGGGATGGTCACCCGCCGGCTCACCGGTGAGCAGATGACCGTGATGGAGGTGCGCGGCCAGGGCATGTGCTGGTTCGCGGACCGCGCCTCCGAGATCAGTCTCGTCGGTCTGCGGGGGGAGACACTGTATGTGGAGTCCAGCAATCTGCTGGCGACCGACGGCGGGCTGCGCACGGGCACGCAGTTCACCGGCCTGCGCGGCGCGACCCAGGGCAACGGACTGTTCACCACGACCGTGGAGGGCACCGGCCAGGCGGCGATCATGTCGGACGGTCCGGCGGTGCTGCTGCGGGTGACCCCGCAGTATCCGCTGACCGTCGACCCGGGCGCCTATGTGGCGCACCAGGGGAATCTCCGGCAGTCCTTCCAGTCCGGTGTGACATTCCGCACCCTGCTCGGCGAAGGCGGCGGCGAGGCGTTCCAGATCCGCTTCGAGGGCGACGGCGTGGTCTACGTCCAGCCCAGCGAGCGGAACACGATCGCGGGGGATGTGTGATGGGCTTCCGGGAGATCAACTCCAAGATGGTCGAGGCGACGGTCGCGCCGGGGCAGCGGCTGTTCAGCCAGCGCGGCGCGATGCTCGCCTACCGGGGCGAGGTGAGCTTCACGCCCAACATGGCGGGCGGCCAGGGCGGGGTGATGTCGATGATCGGCCGCCGGGTGGCCAACGAGGACACCCCGCTGATGACCGTGGAGGGCAGTGGCACGGTCCTGTTCGGGCACGGCGGCCATCACATCCAGGTGATCAACCTGGCGGGCGACACCCTGTGCGTGGAGGCCGACCGGCTGCTCGCCTTCGAGGGCACGCTCCAGCAGGGCACGCTGTTCCTGGGCTCGCAGGGCGGGGTGATGGGCATGGTGCGCGGCCAGATCAGCGGCCAGGGCCTGTTCACCACGACCCTGACCGGTCATGGCGCGGTCGCCGTGATGGCGCACGGCGGGGTGTTCGAGATCCCGATCACCCCCCAGCGCCCGGTGCATGTGGACCCCCAGGCGTACGTCGCCCACCACGGGGACGTGCGCAACAAGCTGTCCACCGCCCTCGGCTGGCGGGACATGGTGGGCCGTGGCTCCGGCGAGGGGTTCCAGCTGGAGCTGAGCGGCAACGGCGCGGTGTATGTGCAGGCATCGGAGGAGAAGCTGTGACCGCCTACCCGGCTGCGGGTCCCGTCGTGCACGACCCGATGACCCTGCCGACCGACGACAACGTGAACGCGTACACCTTCTGCGTGGAGCTGAAGGGCTCCCAGTGGTTTCTGCAGAAGGGGAAGATGATCTCGTACTACGGCTCGATCGAGTTCAACGGGATCGGGCACGGCCGACTCGACCGACTTGTCCGGACCTCGTTCCATTCGCCTCTGCACGCCTCGGACTGGGTGGTGGCGGAGGGAAATGGGAAGATGCTCCTCGCCGACCGGGCCTTCGACGTCAATTCATTCGATCTCGATCAAGGCAACCTGACCATTCGCTCCGGCAACCTGCTCGCTTTTCAGCCAACTCTCGCGCTCAAGCAGTCGATCGTGCCGGGCTTCCTCACCCTCATCGGAACCGGAAAGTTCGTGGCGGCCTCGAACGGGCCGGTGGTCTTCATGGAGCCCCCGATCCGGGTCGACCCGCAGGCCCTCGTCGGCTGGGCCGACTGCCCCTCGCCCTGCCACCACTACGACCATGGGTACATGACGGGCCTGATGGGCGGCCTACGGGCGATGACGGGCCTCGGCGGGGCCTCCGGAGAGGAGCACCAGTTCGAGTTCGTCGGCGCCGGGACGGTCCTGCTCCAGTCCTCCGAGGCGCTGATGGCCGAGCAGACCACCGGGACGGTGCCGCATCAGGCGGGGGTGCCCGGCGGCGGAGTGCCCGGCGGGCATGGACCGCAAGGCGGCACACCGCGCCTTCCCGGACAGCTGGGAGACCTCCAGCGTCGCTTCGGGCTGTGAGCGGTAGTCTGCGGAGTGTGACTTCGAACGCGTGCGCACTGTCACACCACCCTCACTAGTTCGCCTTTCAACCTTTTAGGTAGACTTCATTCATGGAGACCGAGACGGCCACGCGCTGGCTGACCGATACGGAGCAGTGCGCCTGGCGCACCCATCTGGAGGTCAACAAGCTGTTGGCGTACCAGCTGGAGAAGGACCTGCACCCGTTCGGCCTGACGATGAACGACTACGAGATCCTGGTGAATCTCTCCGAATCCGAGGACCTGCGGATGCGGATGAGCGATCTCGCCTCCGCCACGCTCCAGTCCAAGAGCCGCCTCTCGCACCAGATCACGCGGATGGAGAACGCCCAGCTGGTGCGCCGGGAGAACTGCGAGTCCGACCGCCGCGGCCTGTACGCGGTCCTCACCGAGCACGGCCTGGAGACGATGCGGAAGGTCGCACCGCACCATGTCTCCTCCGTGCGCAAGCACTTCATCGATCTGCTGGCCCCCGAGGCACTGACCGAGCTGGACAAGGCCCTCAAGCCGATCGCGGAGCACCTGCGCGGCCAGCGCGGACGCCCGTGACCCACGCGACCTGCATGACCTGCACGACCCGCACGACCCGCATGACCCGAGCGACCAGCATCGCCTGAGCGACCAGCATGACCAGCACAACCAGCGCGAAGTAACCGACCAGCGCGACCTCGGCGGAAGGTGGCCGGGCCCTCCCAGGGCACCGGCCCGGCCACTACCGCTCCCCGCCGAGCGGCAGGCGGAGTGCGAACAGCGCTCCGCCCGCCGGACCCGTCCCCACCGTGAGCGTGCCGCCATGGCGCACGGCGACATCACGGGCGATGGCCAGCCCGAGCCCGGCCCCGCCGTCGTCCCGGCTGCGGGCGTCGTCGAGCCGTACGAACCGTTCGAAGATCCGTTCCCGGTCGGCCTCCGGCACCCCGTCGCCGTCGTCGGCGACCTCCACCACCGCCCGGCCGCCCTCCTGGCGCACCGAGACGGTCACCTCGCTGCGCGCGTGCCGCCGCGCGTTGTCCAGCAGATTGGCGAGGACCCGCTCCAGCTGCCCCCGCGACCCGGCGACCTCCACCGGCCCCTCGGCCGTCACCCGCACACCGTCCCGCCCCGCCGCGACCTCCTCGGCCAGCGCCGCCAGCTCCACCCGCGCGTCCATCGGCCGCTCCCCCGCGTCCAGCCGGGCGAGCAGCAGCAGATCGGCGGCCAGATGCTGGAGCCGTACGGTGTCCTCGACCGCGCCCGGCACATCCAGCAGCTCCGGATGGGCGGCGCCCACCTCCAGCTGGGTGCGGAGCGAGGCGATCGGGCTGCGCAGCTCGTGCGAGGCGTCGGCGACGAACCGCCGCTGACGCTCCACGGACGCCTCCAGCGCGGCCAGCGTCTCATTGGTGGTGCGGGCCAGCCGGGCGATCTCGTCATGGGTCCCCGGCTCCGGCACCCGCCGGGTCAGATCCTCCGAGGCGGTGATCTCGGCCATCTCCCGCCGGATGCCCTCGACCGGCCGGAGCGCCCGCCGGGTCACCAGCCAGGTCACCCCGGCGACGATGCCCAGCAGCAGCGGGAAGCCGATCAGCATCACCTTCAGCGCGGTGTCCACGGCGTTCTGCTCGGCGGCCAGCGGGGCGCCCGCGAAGACGGTGTAGGTGCCCTGGCCGGGCACGGCCACCTCGACCTCGGCGAACCGGTAGTCCCCCTCCTGCCCGTCGATGGTCGCGGACCCGTTGCTCAGCGGGGCGTCGTCACCGATGTCCCCCGGCCCGAGAACGCCACCGGAGCCGTCGTCGTCCCCCGAGGCGTCCCCCGCGGTGTCGTCGGCTTCGTCATCGTCGTCGTCGCCTGGGGGCGGCGGGGCGGGCGTACCGGACGGCGCGGGCCGCACCTGATCGCTGGCCGTCCCGCTGATCCGCTCCAGCCCCTCGCTCGCCACGACCAGCGTCCCGTCCTCGGCCAGCACCTGGGTGGGCCGGTCGGTGTCGTCGAGGGTGAGGTCCTGGTAGGGCACGCCGCCCGACAGCTCGGCGGCGACCTCGCGGGCGGCGCGCTCGGCGTCCGCACCCGCCTGGTTGGTCAGATTGGCGTACAGCGAGAACAGGACGGCGGCCCCGGCGGCGGCCAGCGCGACCGCGACCACCAGGGTGGCGCCGAGCGTGGCACGGGCCCGTACGGAGGCGAACAGCCGGCTCACCGCGGCGCCTCCAACCGGTACCCGGCGCCGCGCACGGTCCGGATCAGCCGGGCGCCGAGCTTGCGGCGCAGCGCGCTGACGTAGACCTCCACGATGTTGGGATCGCCCTCGTAGGCGAAGTCCCACACGTGCTCCAGGATCTCCGCCTTGGACACCACCTCGCCCCGGCGCAGCACGAGCTGCTCCAGCACGGCGAACTCCTTGGCGGTGAGCGCGATCTCGTCCTCGCCCTCCCCGCGCACCACCCGCCGCGCCCCGAGGTCGATGGTCAGCCCCCCGACGACATGCACCGGCGAGGACCCCTTCCCCTGCCCGTGCCGCCGCAGCAGCGCCCGCACCCGCGCGACGAGCACGACATACGAGAACGGCTTGGTCAGATAGTCGTCGGCCCCGGTGTCCAGCCCTTCCGCCTCGTCGTACTCCCCGTCCTTCGCGGTCAGCATCAGGATCGGTACGTCATGACCGGCGGCCCGCAGGGTGGCGCACACCCGGTAGCCGTTCATCCCCGGCAGCATGATGTCCAGCACGATCAGGTCGTACGGGGTCTCCGTGGCCCGGTGCAGGCCCTCCAGACCGTCGTGGACCACGTCCACGGCGTAGCCCTCCGCCGTCAGGCCCTTGGCCAGGGACAGCGCGAGGCGTTTCTCGTCCTCCACGATCAGCAGCCGCATACGTCACAGGGTCCCAAACCGAAGCTGAAGTGATCTTCAGGTGCCTTCAGCGTGGCTTCAGGTGGTTCCAGGCACCTTGGTGGACGTCGGACAGCGACGGACCGCACCGACACCAGCTACGGGGAGGAACCCATGAAGCGCAACATCCTCATCGCCGCGATCACCGCGACGGCGGTCGTGGGCGGCGGAACGACACTGGCGTTCGCCTCGTCCGGCGCCACCTCACCGCCCCCGACCTCCTCGACGTCGGCGGCCTCGACGGTGACGCTGCCCCCGGCGGAGCAGGACGACCGCGACGACCGAGACGACCGCGACGACAACGGCGACGACGACGCCAAGGCGATCGCCGCCGCAAAGGTCACGGCGGCCCAGGCGATCGAGGCGGCGCTGAAGGAGCACCCGGGGACGGCGGTCTCGGCCGACCTCGACTCGGACGACGACGACGCCCCGGCGGGCCTGCACTGGGAGGTCGACATCCTCGGGACGGGCGGCAAGTCCTACACGGTCCACATCGACCCGGCGACGGCGAAGGTCACGGACTCCCGCGAGGACACGGACGACGACGATGACGCGCCCGGCGACCTGAAGGTGACCGCGGCGGAAGCGGCCACCGCGGCGTCGGCCAAGGGCTTCGTCACCTCCGTCGACCTGGCGGACGACGACGACCGCGCGACGGGCTGGGAGGTCGAGGTGACCGACAAGACCGGCACCAAGGAATCCGACTGGCACGTGAACCCGACGACGGCAGCGCTGACCCAGACCGGTGACGACACCCGGGACGAGACTCGGGACGCCGCCGGGAACGAGTCGGGTGACGACACGGGGGACAAGGCCGGGGACGACACCAGGGACGAGGCGGGTGACGACGCCAGCGACGACACCGCTGAGGCCGACGACGACGGCAGGACGGCCGACGACAAGAACGACGACGACGCGAAGGACGACGACAAGGCGGGAGACAACGACGACTGACCCCCCTCCACCCCCACCCCTCCGACAACCCCGCACGGGCGGGTGGGTGGGAAAGCAGGACTGACGCCGGGGACCGGACAGGGGCGGCGGCACCGACGCGGCGAGGGAACCCTCACCAGAGGGGCCGCACGGGCGGGTGGGCGGGAAAACACAAGGGCAACGCCGGATACCCGGCAACACGCTGCGCCACGAGGAGAGGGCGCCTCGGCAGCAGGCCCGCACGGGCGGGTGGGTGGGCAAACCTCACCCCCCCGAAACCCCCCGCACCAACTCATCCGCCGCCCCGTACACATCCACCTCCCCCGCGACGACCCGCTCCGCCAACGCCCCCAACCGCCGATCCCCCCGAAGATCGGCCATCCGCTCACGCAACGCCGTGACGGCGATCGTCTCGACCTCCCGAGCCGCGCGAGCCCGCCGCCGAGCCACCAGAACCCCCCGCTCCTCCATCCAGGCCCGGTGCTTCTCCAGCGCCTCGACGACCTCCTCGACGCCCTCGGCCCGCGCGGCGACCGTCTTCACGATCGGCGGACGCCAGTCGCCCGGCCCCCGGGCCTCCCCGAGCCCCAGCATGTGGTTCAGCTCGCGCGCGGTCGCGTCCGCCCCGTCCCGGTCGGCCTTGTTCACCACGTACACATCGCCGATCTCCAGGATTCCGGCCTTGGCCGCCTGGATGCCGTCCCCCATCCCGGGCGCCAGCAGCACCACCGAGGTGTCGGCCTGCGCGGCGATCTCCACCTCCGACTGCCCGACCCCGACGGTCTCGACCAGGATCACGTCGCAGCCCGCCGCGTCGAGCACCCGGATGGCCTGCGGCGCGGCCCAGGCGAGCCCCCCGAGGTGACCGCGGGTGGCCATGGAGCGGATGTAGACGCCCGGGTCGGAGACGTGGTCGGACATCCGGATGCGGTCGCCGAGCAGCGCCCCGCCGGAGAACGGCGAGGACGGGTCGACGGCGAGCACCCCGACCCGTCTGCCCTGCTTCCGGAACACCGTGACCAGCGCCGACGTGGAGGTCGACTTGCCGACCCCGGGCGATCCGGTGATCCCGACGACGTACGCCCCGCCGGTGAGCGGGGCGAGCGCCGCCATGACCTCGCGGAGCTGCGGGGACGCCCCCTCCACCAGGGAGATCAGCCGGGCGACGGCACGGGGCCGCCCTTCCCGCGCCTGGGCCACCAGGGTGGCGACGTCCTGCATCACGGCTCCGTCCGCCAGAGGAATGTACGCACTGTACGCAGTACGCCGTATGAGACGTACCCGGTTGAGACGACCCGGTCGAGACGTACCCGGTCGAGACGTACCCGGTTGAGACGACCCGGTCGAGACGTACCCGGTCGTCAGGGCTTGGCCACCCGCACGATCAGCGCGTCCCCCTGACCGCCGCCGCCGCACAGCGCCGCCGCGCCGATCCCGCCGCCGCGCCGCTTCAGCTCCAGCGCGAGATGCAGCACCAGCCGGGCGCCGGACATGCCGATGGGGTGGCCCAGCGCGATGGCACCACCGTTGACATTCACCTTTTCCGAGGACACCCCGAGGTCGTTCATTGACTGGACGGCGACCGCGGCGAACGCCTCGTTGATCTCGATGAGGTCGAGGTCCTCCACGCCGATGCCCTCCTTCTTCAGGGCGTGCGCGATGGCGTTGGACGGCTGGGACTGGAGCGAGTTGTCGGGTCCGGCCACATTGCCGTGGGCGCCGATCTCGGCGATCCAGTCCAGACCCAGCTCCAGCGCCTTCGCCTTGCTCATCACGACGACGGCGGCGGCACCGTCGGAGATCTGCGAGGCGGTGCCCGCGGTGATCGTGCCGTCCTTGGTGAAGGCGGGCCGCAGCTTGGCGAGGGTCTCGACGGTGGTGTCGGCGCGGATGCCCTCGTCCTTGCTGAAGAGCACCGGGTCGCCCTTGCGCTGCGGGATCTCCACGGGCGTGATCTCCGCCTCGAAGATGCCGTTCTTCTGGGCGGCGGCGGCCCGCTGGTGGCTGAGGGCGGCGATCTGGTCCTGCTCGGCGCGGCCGAGGCCGAGGCGGGTGTTGTGCTTCTCGGTGGACTCGCCCATGGGGATGTTCTCCCAGGGGTCGGTCAGCCCGTCGTACGCCATGGCGTCGAGCATCTCGATCGCCCCGTACTTGTAGCCCTCGCGGGACTTGGGGAGCAGATGCGGGGCGTTGGTCATGGACTCCTGCCCACCGGCGACGATCACCTCGAACTCGCCCGCCCGGATCAGCTGGTCGGCGAGGGCGATGGCGTCGAGCCCGGAGAGGCAGACCTTGTTGAGGGTGAGCGCCGGGACGGACATCGGGATACCGGCCTTGACGGCGGCCTGCCGGGCCGGGATCTGCCCGGCACCGGCCTGGAGCACCTGGCCCATGATCACGTACTGCACCTGGTCGCCGCCGATCCCCGCGCGGTCCAGGGCGGCCTTGATCGCGAAGCCGCCGAGGTCGGCTCCGGAGAAGGACTTCAGCGAGCCCAGCAGCCGCCCCATGGGCGTGCGCGCGCCCGCGACGATCACCGAGCCGGTCGTACCGGAAGTTCCAGAAGACATGAGCTGCGATCCCCTTACCGGCCTGCACAGCCGAGGAGTGAACGAGGGTTTACTTCGAGCGTACTGAGCGGTACTCCACGGCGTCATCGGGCCGTCGGTGTGATCGCGCGCACGTTGCGTAACCACCGCGGTGCCGCTCCACTGAAACCATGCTGACGCGTATCGACCACATCGGAATCGCCTGTCATGACCTTGACGCAACGGTCGAGTTCTACCGGGCCACCTACGGCTTCGAGGTGTTCCACACCGAGGTCAACGAGGAACAGGGCGTCCGCGAGGCCATGCTCAAGATCAACGAGACCTCGGACGGCGGCGCCTCCTACCTCCAGCTCCTGGAGCCGGTCCGCGAGGACTCCCCGGTCGGCAAGTGGCTCGCGAAGAACGGGGAGGGCGTACATCACATCGCTTTCGGCACCGCGGACGTCGACGCCGACGCGGCGGACATCCGCCAGAAGGGCGTCCGGGTCCTCTACGACGAGCCCCGGCGCGGCTCCATGGGGTCCCGGATCACGTTCCTGCATCCCAAGGACTGCCATGGCGTTCTGACAGAACTGGTCACTTCGGCGCCTGTTGAGTCACCTGAGCACTGACCCTCGTACATAGGGGCCGGTAGGGTTGGGTGCGGTCGCCACCGCTTGATGGGCGATCCGAGTCCTGCCGCCCGCCTGGGACGGCGGGATTCGTGCCGGGGTCCGGGTTTCGGGGGTCGAGCGCCGGGGCAGCAGCCCATGCTCCACCGTTGATCTGACACCATTCCCCGGGGGCACCGTCCGCAGGCCGGACTGTGCCCGTACGGAGTGACTTGCGACCAGGGGACGGATGGGACCGCGCAGTGCGGGGCTACGAGAGCCAGGAGCGAGAGGCGGCGGCTGACGTCGACCACCTCTCTCGGTTCGAAGCCGAGATGAAGCGGCTGAAGACCGAGCGGGAAAAGGCGATCCAGCACGCCGAGGACCTCGGCTACCAGGTCGAGGTGCTGCGCGCCAAGCTGCACGAGGCGCGGCGCACCATCATGTCCCGGCCGGCCTACGACGGGGCCGACCTCGGCTACCAGGCCGAGCAGATGCTGCGCACCGCGCAGCTCCAGGCCGAGCAGCTGCGCGCGGACGCCGAGCGCGAGCTGAGCCAGGCGCGGGCCCAGACCCAGCGGATCCTCCAGGAGCACGCCGAGCACTCGGCCCGGCTCCAGGCGGAGCTGCACCAGGAGGCCGTCACCCGGCGCCAGCAGCTCGACCAGGAGCTGGCCGAGCGCCGGCAGAACGTCGAGTCGCACGTCAATGAGAACGTGGCGTGGGCCGAGCAGCTGCGGGCTCGCAGCGAGTCGCAGGCCCGCCGGCTGATGGACGAGTCCCGCGCGGAGGCCGACAAGGCGCTGGCCGCGGCCCGCGCGGAGGCCGAGCGGCTGACCGGCGAGGCCCGGCACCGGCTGCGCGAGGACGCGGAGGCCACCCGCAGCGAGGCGGAGCAGTTGCTGCGCCGGGCCCGCGCGGACGCGGAGCGGCTGCTGAACGCGGCGTCGACGCAGGCCCAGGAGGCCACCGACCACGCCGAGCAGCTGCGGTCGTCCACGGCCACCGAGTCGGACACCGCCCGCCGTCAGGCGCAGGAGCTGAGCCGGACCGCCGAGCAGCGGATCACGGAGGCGGACGAGGCGCTGCGCAAGGCGCAGTCCGAGGCCGAGAAGGTGCTCGGCGAGGCCAAGGAGGCCGCCGCGAAGGCGCTCTCCGGCGCCGAGTCCACCAATGAGCAGCGCACCCGTACGGCCAAGGAGCAGGTCGCCCGGCTGGTCAGCGAGGCCACCAAGGAGGCCGAGGCGGTCCGCGCGGAGGCCGAGCAGTCGGTCGAGGACGCCCGCGCGCAGGCCGAGAAGATCGTCGCGGAGGCGTCCGAGAAGGCCCGGACGATCACCGCCGAGGAGAGCGCGACCCAGCTGTCCAAGGCGGCCAAGACCGCCGAGGACGTCCTGAACAAGGCGTCCGAGGAAGCGCGGCAGACCACCGGGGCCGCCGCCGAGGAGGCCGAGCGCATCCGCGGCGAGGCCGAGGCGGAGGCGGACCGGCTGCGCGCCGAGGCGCACGACCTGGCCGAGCAGCTCAAGGGCGCCGCGAAGGACGACACCAAGGAGTACCGGGCCAAGACGGTCGAGCTCCAGGAGGAGGCGCGGCGGCTGCGCGGCGAGGCCGAGCAGCTGCGGGCCGACGGGGTCGCCGAGGGCGAGCGCATCCGGGCGGAGGCGCGGCGCGAGGCGGTCGCCCAGATCGAGGAAGCGGCGCGTACCGCCGAGGAGTTGCTCGCCAAGGCGAAGGCGGACGCGGACGAGCTGCGCCAGAGCGCGACGACGGA
This sequence comes from Streptomyces sp. NPDC048290, assembly GCF_040652095.1. Taxonomy (NCBI): domain Bacteria; kingdom Bacillati; phylum Actinomycetota; class Actinomycetes; order Kitasatosporales; family Streptomycetaceae; genus Streptomyces; species Streptomyces sp. NPDC048290. Next base: position 339,496 of record NZ_JBEZLM010000007.1, on the reverse strand, counting down.
CAGCGAGAAGGTCCGTACGGAGGCCATCGAGCGGGCCACCACCCTGCGCCGGCAGGCGGAGGAGACGCTGGAGCGCACCCGTGGCGAGGCCGAGCGGCATCGCGCGGAGGTGGTGGAGCAGGCCGAGGGCGTCAAGGCGGACGCCGAGCGGGCCGCGCGCGAGCTGCACGAGGAGACCGAGCGGGCGACACAGGCCCGCCGTGCCGAGGCCGCCGAGGAGCTGTCCCGGCTGCACGCCGAGGTGGAGAACCGGCTCGCGGCGGCCGAGCAGGCGCTCGCCGAGGCCCGCGAGGAGGCGTCCCGTATCCGCCGGGAGAGTGCCGAGGAGTCCGAGCGGCTGCGCGCGGAGGCGGCGGACCGTATCCGCGCGCTCCAGCAGCAGGCGGAGACCGAGGCGGCCCGGCTGCGCGACGAGGCCGCGGCGGACGCGTCCGCGTCCCGGGCCGAGGGCGAGGCCGTCGCCGTACGGCTGCGGTCGGACGCGGCCACCGAGGCGGAGCGGCTGAAGGCGGAGGCGCAGGACACCGCGGACCGGGTGCGGGCCGAGGCGCAGGCCGCCGCGGAGCGGCTGGGCACGGAGGCGTCGGAGACGCTGGCCGCCGCGCAGGAGGAGGCCGCCCGCCGCCGCCGCGAGGCCGATGAGCATCTGGGCGCGGCCCGGCAGGACGCGGACCAGGAGCGCGAGCGGGCCCGGGAGCAGAGCGAGGAGCTGCTCGCGGCGGCGCGCAAGCGGGTCGAGGAGGCGCAGGCCGAGGCGGTCCGGCTGGTCGAGGAGGCGGACCGGCGGGCCACCGAGATGGTGGCGGCGGCGGATCAGCACGCCCAGCAGGTGCGGGACTCGGTCGCGGGGTTGCACGAGCAGGCGCAGGAGGAGATCGCCGGGCTGCGGTCGGCCGCCGAGCACGCCGCGGACCGTACCCGGCGGGAGGCGGGCGAGGAGTCGGACCGGGTCCGCCAGGACGCCTACGCGGAGCGCGAGCGGGCGTCACAGGACGCGACCCGGGTGCGCCGGGAGGCGAGCGAGGAGTCGGAGGCCGCGAAGGCCCTCGCGGAGCGTACGGTCACGGACGCCATCGCGGAGGCGGAGCGGCTGCGTTCGGAGAGCGCCGAGCACGCCCAGCGGGCGCGGACACAGGCGTCGGACACCATCGCGCAGGCCGACCAGGACGCCTCGCGGACCCGGGCGGACGCCCGGGAGGACGCCAACCGCATCCGTTCCGACGCGGCGAACCAGGCGGACACGCTGATCACGGAGGCCCGCAAGGAGGCCGAGCGGCTCACCACGGACACCGCCGCCGAGACCGAGCGGGTGCGCGCAGAGACGACCCGGGCGGCGGAGAAGCTGCTGTCGGACGCGACCGGCGAGGCGGAGCGGCTGCGGGCCGAGGCCGCCGAGACGGTGGGCAGTGCCCAGCAGCACGCCGAGCGGGTCCGGGCGGAGTCGGAGCGGGTCGGGGCGCGGGCCGCCGCGGAGGCGGAGCGGCTGACGTCGGCGGCGCGCGAGGAGGCGGACCGGACGCTGGACGCGGCCCGCAAGGACGCCAACAAGCGGCGCTCCGAGGCGGCCGAGCAGGTGGACACGCTCATCACGGAGACCGCGGCGGAGGCCGACAAGCTGCTGACGGAGGCTCAGCAGCAGGCGCAGAAGACGACGGCCGAGGCGGAGGCGCAGGCCGACTCGATGGTCGGCGCGGCCCGCAGCGAGGCCGACCGGCTGGTCGCGGAGGCCACGGTCGAGGGCAACAGCACGGTGGAGAAGGCCCGTACGGACGCGGACGAACTCCTCGTCGGGGCGCGCCGGGACGCGACCGCGATAAGGGAGCGGGCGGAGGAGCTGCGCGACCGGATCACCTCGGAGATCGAGCAGTTGCACGAGCGGGCCCGCCGGGAGGCGGCCGAGACGATGAAGTCGACCGGCGACCGCTGCGACGCCCTGATCAAGGCGGCGGAGGAGCAGCTCGGCAAGGCGCAGGCGAAGGCCAAGGAGCTGGTCACGGAGGCCAACTCGGAGGCGGGCAAGGTCCGGATCGCCGCGGTGAAGAAGGCGGAGGGCCTGCTGAAGGAGGCCGAGCAGAAGAAGGCCACGCTGATCAAGGAGGCCGAGGAGCTGAAGGCCGAGGCGATCCGCGAGGCCCGGCGCACGGTCGAGGAGGGCCGGCGCGAGCTGGAGGTGCTGGTCCGCCGCCGCGAGGACATCAACGCGGAGATCTCCCGGGTGCAGGATGTGCTGGAGGCTCTGGAGTCGTTCGAAGCTCCGGGTGCGGGCAAGGACTCCGTCAAGGCGGGGGCGACGGTCGGCGCGCCTCGATCGGGTGGCAAGTCCCCGGACGGGTAGCGCGTGTCCGCCCCGGGTGGGCGGCGCCGGTGACCATGATCCAGCGGTGGGTGATCGGCGCAGGTGGATGGGGGCGGTGGCGCGGTCCCGGGGCGGGCATGGGAGAGTGTCCGCGACGGGCGCGCGGTCCGCGCGTGTACCGCGGACCGTCATATCGGCGCTTGCGTTGTGCGGCGACTTCCGTGTCTGCTGGGGCCTTTGACCCTGTCTCTGGCAAGTTGTCTGACGGTTAGCCACCCAAAAGGGGTGTCATTCTCCAGATCAAACACGCATCCGCTCGATGACACACCGCTTCGGCCCCTAGGATTCCCCCTATCACCTCACCGGTCTCATTCGACAGGAACCCCATGAGCGACACTTCCCCCTACGGCTTCGAGCTAGTGCGGCGTGGGTACGACCGCGCTCAGGTGGACGAACGTATCTCCAAGCTCGTCTCCGACCGTGACAGCGCTCTCGCCCGCATCACCGCTCTGGAAAAGCGCATCGAGGAACTCCACCTTGAGACGCAGAACGCCCAGGCCCAGGTCAGCGACGCGGAGCCGTCGTACGCCGGGCTCGGCGCGCGCGTCGAGAAGATCCTTAGGCTGGCCGAGGAGGAGGCCAAGGACCTGCGCGAGGAGGCCCGGCGCGCGGCGGAGCAGCACCGCGAGCTGGCCGAGTCCGCGGCCCAGCAGGTGCGCAACGACGCCGAGTCGTTCTCCGCCGAGCGCAAGGCGAAGGCCGAGGACGAGGGCGTCCGGATCGTCGAGAAGGCCAAGAGCGACGCCTCTCAGCTGCGCGCCGAGGCGCAGAAGGACGCGCAGTCCAAGCGGGAGGAGGCCGACGCGCTCTTCGAGGAGACCCGCGCCAAGGCCGCCCAGGCCGCCGCGGACTTCGAGACCAACCTCGCCAAGCGCCGCGAGCAGTCCGAGCGGGACCTGGCGTCCCGTCAGCAGAAGGCCGAGAAGCGTCTCGCGGAGATCGAGCACCGCGCGGAGCAGCTGCGGCTTGAGGCGGAGAAGCTGCGGACCGACGCCGAGCGCCGGGCGCGCCAGACGGTGGAGACCGCGCAGCGCCAGGCGGAGGACATCGTGGCCGACGCCAACGCCAAGGCCGACCGGATCCGTTCGGAGTCCGAGCGCGAGCTGGCCGCTCTCACCAACCGGCGTGACTCGATCAACGCGCAGCTCACCAACGTGCGTGAGATGCTGGCGACGCTCACCGGCGCCGCGGTGGCCGCGGCCGGGAACCCGGTCGAGGACGAGCCGATCTCCCGTGGGGTGCCGGCCCAGCAGTCCCGCTGACCCGCTGGCCGGATAACGGCCCGGGTACAACATCTGAATATGTGCAAAGCCCTCTGCCGCCCGGGTGGCAGAGGGCTTTGTCACGGTCTAGCGTTGGCCCATGATCGAGCTTGAGGGGCTGACGAAACGGTACGGCGACAAGGTCGCGGTCGATGACCTGACCTTCCAGGTACGGCCGGGCATCGTCACGGGGTTCCTCGGTCCGAACGGTGCGGGCAAGTCGACCACGATGCGGATGATGCTCGGCCTGGACCGGCCCACGGCCGGCGACGTACGGATCGACGGACAGCACTACGACGCGCTGAAGGACCCGTTGAAGGCGATCGGCGCGCTGCTGGACGCCAAGGCGATGCACGGCGGGCGCAGCGCGTACAACCATCTGCTCTGTCTGGCGCAGAGCAACGGCATCCCGCAGACCCGGGTCTCCGAGGTGCTGGACACGGTGGGGCTGACCGCGGTGGCGAAGAAGAAGGCGAAGGGGTTCTCGCTGGGCATGGGCCAGCGGCTGGGCATCGCGGGCGCGCTGCTCGGCGATCCGCGCATCCTGATGTTCGACGAGCCGGTGAACGGGCTGGACCCCGAGGGCATCCACTGGATCCGCAATCTGATGAAATCGCTGGCCGCGCAGGGCCGTACGGTGTTCGTCTCGTCCCATCTGATGAGCGAGATGGCGCTGACCGCCGATCATCTGGTGGTGATCGGACAGGGCCGGCTGCTGGCGGACACCTCGATGGCGGACTTCATCGCGCAGAACTCGCGTTCCTACGTCCGTATCCGCTCCCCGCACCGCGAGCGGCTGCTCGATGTGCTGCACGGGGCGGGGATCACGGTGGTGGAGACGGGCAGCGGGGCGCTGGAGGTCGAGGGCGGCAAGGCGGAGCGGATCGGTGAGCTGGCCGCACAGCACCAGATCGTGCTGCATGAGCTGAGCCCGCAGCAGGCGTCCCTGGAAGAAGCGTTCATGCAGCTGACCGCGGAGTCGGTCGAGTACCACGCGCACGACGGTGCGGCGTTGGGCGGGGCGGCACCGGCGGCGCCGGTCCCGCATCAGCAGCAGCAGTGGGGCGAGGGCTGGAACGGCGGCAGCGGCGGGAAGAGGGGCGCCTGATCATGGCGGCGACACAGGTCATCCGGTCCGAGTGGACCAAGATCAGGTCGGTGGCGTCCACGGTGTGGACACTGTCCCTCGCCGTGGTGGTCACCATCGGCCTCGGCATCCTGATCTCCGCGCTCTCCAAGAGCGAGTACGACAATCTCAGCCAGGAGAGCCAGGTCTCCTTCGATCCCACCTACACCAGCTTCGCCGGGATGAGCCTCGGTCAGCTCGCGATGATCGTGTTCGGGGTGCTCGTCGTCTCCAACGAGTACTCGACCGGCATGATCCGCACCTCGCTGGCCGCCGTGCCGCAGCGCGGCACCCTGCTGTCCAGCAAGGTCGCGGTGGCCGCCGCGCTGGCCCTGGTGGTCGGGATGGTGACCAGCTTCATCACCTTCTTCCTCGGTCAGGCGATGCTCGGCGATCTGAGCGCGTCGATCGGCGACCCGGGCGTGCTGCGGGCGGTGATCGGCGGCGGTCTGTATATGACGCTGATCGCGATGTTCTCCATGGGCATCGCCACGATGCTGCGCTCCCCGATGCTCTCGCTGGGCATCCTGATGCCGTTCTTCTTCCTGATCTCCAACATCCTGGGGGCGGTCAGCGCCACCAAGACGGTCGGCCAGTACCTCCCCGACCAGGCGGGCAGCAAGATCATGCAGGTGGTGACACCGGTGAACGACGACACTCCCTACGGTCCCTGGGGCGGTCTGGCGATCATGGTGGCGTGGGTGGCGGCGGCGCTGCTGGGCGGCTACGTCCTGCTCAAGCGGCGGGACGCCTGACCCGACGGAGCGGCCCCGCGGCCAGGGAGGGCGGACCCGGTGACGGCCGGGTCCGGGCCCACGGGGTCCCATGATCGAGGATCGACGCCGAGCCGTTACTTTTTGCAGTGCCTTGGCCGGAACCGTCAGCACCTCGATATCCTCCTAACCCTTGCGGGGGCGTCTGCCCTGCTGTCCTGATCCTTTCGATGGGTGCGGAGCATGATCGAAGCAGTCGGCCTGACCAAGCGCTACGGCGACAAGACCGCTGTGTACAACCTGTCCTTCCAGGTCCGTCCCGGCCTGGTCACCGGCTTCCTCGGGCCCAACGGCTCGGGCAAGTCCACGACCATGCGGATGATCCTCGGCCTGGACAACCCCACCGCGGGCCAGGTGACCATCGGTGGCCACCCCTACCGTCGGCTGCCGAACGCGCCCCGGCAGGTCGGCGCCCTGCTGGACGCCAAGGCCGTGCACGGCGGCCGGTCGGCGCGCAACCACCTGCTGAGCCTCGCCCAGCTCTCCGGCATCCCGGCCCGCCGGGTCGACGAGGTGCTCGGCGTGGTCGGCCTCCAGGATGTGGCGAAGCGGCGCTCCAAGGGCTTCTCCCTCGGCATGGGCCAGCGGCTCGGCATCGCGGCGGCCCTGCTCGGCGACCCCCAGGTGCTGCTGTTCGACGAGCCGGTCAACGGTCTCGACCCCGAGGGCATCCTCTGGGTGCGCAATCTGATGAAGTCGCTCGCCGCCGAGGGCCGTACGGTCTTCGTCTCCTCGCATCTGATGAGCGAGATGGCGCTGACCGCCGACCATCTCATCGTGATCGGCCGCGGCCAGTTGCTCTCCGACATGAGCGTGCGGGACTTCATCGCCGCGAACTCGGCCGGGTTCGCCCGGGTCCGCACCCCCGACACCGAGCCGCAGCTGCGGGAGAAGCTGGCGTCCGCGCTCGCCGAGGCGGGCGGCCAGGTACTGCCCGAGCAGGACGGGGCGCTGCGCGTGATGGGGCTCGCGCTGCCCCGGATCAGTGACATCGCCCACGGCAGCGACGTACGGCTGTGGGAGCTGTCGCCGCACCAGGCGTCGCTGGAGGAGGCGTACATGCGGATGACGGCGCATGCCGTCGACTACCGCTCCACCACCGACCAGAAGTCCGGTCTCCAGCAGCAGCTGCCGCCGGGCGTCCAGCCGCCGCCCCCGGTCCCGGGCCAGGGCCAGCCGGGCTGGTACGCGCCCCCGCCGCCGCAGCAAGGCGGGCGGCCGTTCGCCCCGCCCCAGCCCCCCGGCGCCGCCAACCCGTACCTCCAGCAGCAGGGCACCCCGGCCGCGCCCGCCGCGGCCCCCGCCGCCGCCGACCCCACCAAGCCCGAGGACGCCCGATGAGCACGCCCCAGCCCCCCGCGCCGCAGGCCGCGCCCCCGTGGCAGCCGCAGGCGCCCGGACCGTCCGCGCACCCCGGCTACACCTCGCCGATCCCGGTGGTCCGCACCCATCTGGGACACGCGCTCGCCTCGGAGTGGACGAAGATCAAGTCGGTCCGCTCCACGGTGTGGACGCTCGGTGTCTTCGTGGTGCTGGTCATCGGCATCGGTCTGCTGGCCGGCATCGTGGTCAGCAGCAACACCTCCAGCGAGTCGATGAGCGGGGAGAGCCCGCTGCCGCTGGGCTTCTTCGGGCTGCTGCTCGGCTCGATGTGCCTGATGACCCTGGGCGTGCTGACCACGGCCTCCGAGTACGGCACGGGCATGGTCCGCACCACGATGACCGCCTGTCCGACCCGGGGCCGGGTACTGGCGGCGAAGTCGATCGTGTTCTTCACGCTGGCCTTCGTGGTGACGCTGGTGTCGTCCGGTCTCGTGGCCGTCGTGCAGACCGCGCTGCTGGACGGCGCCCGGCAGCCGACCGGCTCGGAGTGGCTGAAGGCGACCGTCGGCGTCTCGCTCTACGTGTCGCTGCTCGGGCTGCTCTCGCTGGTCGTCGGCTCGATCATCCGGCACTCGGCCGGCGCCATCACCATCATGATCGGGGCCGTGCTGGCCCCGCTGGTGATCGCGCTGTTCATGTTCGCCGAGTCGCTCCAGCCGGTGCGGGACGCGCTGTTCGAGTACTCGATCCCGAACCAGATGTCGATCTTCTACGCCAACTCGCTCAGCGAGTCCGGGCCGTCCGGCTGGGACCCGCTGTGGATCATCCTCGGCCTCACGGCCGCCGCCTTCGCCGGGGCGTACGCGCTGCTGGAGAAGCGGGACGTGTGAGCCCGGCCCCGGCCGGGGCGGACGGACCTGGCGGACGGTCAGAACTTCGGCGCGTTTCGGGACCGCTGCACCCGCGTGGTGCGGCGGTCCCGCGCGTTCCAGCACGCCGTGTGCCAGTGGCGGCGGTCGTCCACCCCCGCGTGCTGCGGCCAGGCCACCACATGCGGGACACCGTCGGGGATCGCCTGGTCGCACCCCGGGCAGCGGTACGCCTTGCCCTGCGCGCTCGACCCGGCCACATGCCGGATGTTCCACTCCTCGCCCTGCCAGTGGGCCGACGACTGCCAGCCCCCGTAGCGCCCGGGGCCGTCGTCCTCGGGGCTGCGGCCGTCGGAGTCGGCACCCTTCGGGCCCTTGGGCCGGTTGCGACGCGGGGACACGGAACACCTCTCGGGGCTATACAGGAAGCACGGTCCGTGTCCAGCGTACGCGGCACGGACCCGGGTACGCGGAGCACGAAGGGCCCGTACGTCCCCCGCCCGGTCCGCGCATTCTCCCGACTATCCGCAAATCCCTTCGCCGGGGCGTGACCTCGGCACGTGTCAGACGGTTATGCCGGGTGGGGGAGCTCCGTGTCGGAGCCGAGGAAGCAGGAAAAACGATGCGCGTTGGAACATTCGTGTTGGCGGCCCAGTTCCCGGGTCAGGGCCAGGGGGAGGCGCTGCACCGCGCGGTCCGCTCGGCCGAGGTCGCCGAGGAGGCCGGGCTGGACTCCGTCTGGCTGGCCGAACACCACTTCGTGCCGTACGGCGTCTGCCCGTCGGCGATCACCCTGGCCGCCCTGCTGCTCGGCCGCACCCGCCGTATCCGGGTGGGTACGGCGGTCAGCGTGCTGCCCACCACCCACCCCGTGACCCTCGGCGAACAGGCCGCGCTGCTGCACATGACGAGCGGCGGCCGGTTCTCGCTGGGCGTCGGCCGCGGCGGACCCTGGGTCGATCTGGAGGTGTTCGGCGGCGGTCTCGACGCCTACGAGAAGGGGTACCCGGAATCACTCGATCTGCTGTCCCGGTGGCTGCGCGAGCCGTCCGTCGGCGCGGCGGGCGAGCGGTACGGCTTCCGTGAGGTGCCCGTCGTGCCCAGACCGTCGGAGGCGCTGTCGGGCGCCCCCGGGCCGGAGCTGCTGGTGGCGTGCACCTCGCCGGGGAGTGTGCGGATGGCCGCCGAGCGGGGGCTGCCGATGCTGCTCGGGATGCACATCGGCGACGAGGAGAAGGCCGAGATGGTGAGCCACTGGCGCGGCTGCGCACGGGCCGCCGGGCGGGACGAGCGGGAGGTCCTGGACGCCGGTCATGTCTCGGCGGGCGTCTGCCAGATCGCCGACCGGCGCACGGACGCGGAGGAGACCCTCCTCAAGACGATGCCGGGCTGGCTGAAGCAGGGGCTCGACGCCCATATGACGGTGGACGGTCGGGAGCGCCGGATGCGCGATCCGCTGGCCTACACCGAACTGCTGTGCGGGCTGCACCCGGTGGGCACCCCGCGGCTGTGCGCCGACCGGCTCGCGGCGACCGGGGAGCGCACGGGGATCTCCCGGTTCGCCCTGCTGATCGAGGGCTCGGGCGACCTGGCGGCCACCGAGGAGAACGTACGGCGGCTGGGCACGGAGGTGCTGGCACAGCTGCGGTGAGCGGGCGCCGGGCGCCCGGCGGACATGCCGCGCGGGGCGACCCTCCGGTCGCCCCGCGGGGCATCCGCCATGGGGGCCTGCCGCTCCGGTACGTATCGCACCTCCCGCGTACGGAGCGGCAAGCAGGGCGGCAGGCCGCCTCAGCAGTCCCGGAGCTCCGGGGACTGGTTGAGCAGCTGACCACGGATCGACGTGAAACGGGCCAGCCGCTCGTCCACCGAGGCGTCCAGCGGGAACACCGCCAGCCGGTGGCAGTTCTGGAAGGCCAGCCGCACCCCGAAGTGCCGCTGAAGCGCACCGCGGATCGCGTCACTCGCGAGCGCACGCAGCAACTGACCGCGTGCCTGCTCGTCCGGCGGGGGCGTCTGGTTGTCGGCGAAGGGACCGCCGTCCACCTTCAGCTGGGCCACCAGGGAGCTGACCATCTCCCACGCGTAGGGCAGGGAGGTCCGGACGCAGTCGACGAAGGCTGCTTCGTCGACCTCGCCTCGCTCGGCCTGTTCGAGTAGGGCCGGTGAGACGTCGAGCGACATGGGTTCTCCTCTCGCACCCCGAACAACAGGGGTTGCCGGACAGAAAAGGGAGCGCGCGCCTTCGAACACGGTGCGTACACGGGTCGCGACCTCCCGTTCATACCGTAGGCAACTGTGGAGGGTGACACCAGGAAAACAGGCACACCTGGTGGACGCTTTACGCGCACAATCGGCCACGGACGAACAGGAGTGATCTGACAGAACTCGGGCAGCGTCCCGAGCACCCCGGGACGGCCGGGACGGGTGCGGCGCAGGCGAATCGCGCGGACCCGCACGGGTCGAGTAGCGTTGCCGACCATGCGTCTCGTCATCGCCCGCTGCTCGGTGGACTACGCCGGCCGGCTCACCGCCCATCTGCCCACCGCACCCCGTCTGATCCTGGTGAAGGCGGACGGCAGCGTCTCGATCCACGCGGACGACCGCGCCTACAAGCCCCTCAACTGGATGTCACCGCCCTGCACGCTCAAGGAGGGCAGCGGCGACGAGGACGGCGTCTGGACGGTCGTCAACAAGGCCGGCGAGAAGTTGATCATCACGATGGAGGAGGTCCTCCACGACTCGTCGCACGAACTGGGCGTCGATCCCGGCCTGATCAAGGATGGCGTGGAAGCACACCTCCAGGAACTGCTCGCCGACCGGATCGAGACCCTCGGTGACGGTTACACGTTGATCCGGCGTGAATACATGACCGCGATCGGCCCCGTGGACATCCTGTGCCGGGACGCCGACGGACAGACGGTCGCCGTGGAGATCAAGCGGCGGGGCGAGATCGACGGTGTCGAGCAGCTGACCCGCTATCTCGAACTCCTCAACCGCGATCCGCATCTCGCCCCGGTCCGCGGTGTCTTCGCCGCCCAGGAGATCAAGCCGCAGGCCCGGGTCCTGGCGACGGACCGGGGCATCGGCTGCCAGGTGCTGGACTACGACGCGCTGCGGGGCATCGAGGACGACAAGCTCCGGCTGTTCTGAGGCGGATGCCGTGACGCCGGTGTCCTGACCCGGGTCTCGCGTACGACACGAGGGCGGGGCGCCCTTTCCACGGCGCCCCGCCCTCGTGCTGTCCCTGTACGGTGCCGTCGCGCCGAAGTCGCACGGACGGCGTTCGTCAGATGCCGCCGACCGAAGAGCCGTCCGGGGTGGCCGGGTCCGACGCCACCGGGTCCGACGCGACCGGGGACGCCGCCGACCCGCTCGGCGCCGGGCCGCTCGCCGAGGCCGTCGCCGAGACGGAGCCCGTCGGGGACGACGACCCGCTCGGCGGCGGCGAGGTGGTCGGGGACGGCGACGACGAGCCGGTGGGCGTCGTACTGGGCGAGGGGGACGTCGACGGCCTCGGGGAGGTCGACGGACGCGGCGAGGTCGGCTTCGGGGACGTCCGGGTCGGCGACGGCGACGAACCCCCGCTGCCCCGCGTCCCGCTCGGCTCGTCCGACGGCTCCCCCGCGCCCGCGCCACCCGTGGCGGTCGGCCCCGGACCGTCCGCCGTACCCGGGGTGGTGCCGGGGCGGGTGGTGGAGCCGGTGGCGCCGTCGTCCGGGCGGTCCGCGCCCACGCTGTCGTCGCCGACGCCCTGGCTCACCGACGGGTTGACGCCGACCTCACCGGCGGGCGGCTCGCCCTCGCTGTTGGAGGTGGCGCCGAGCGTCACGACCGTACCGAGCACGGCGGCCAGCAGGGCGCCCGCGCCCGCGGCGACGAGATTGCGGCGGGCGAAGCCGCGCAGTCCGCCGCGCGCCTTGCGGGACGGGGCGGCGGGGCCGACGCGATGGGTCACCAGTGTGCCGTCGTCCAGCCGCTGGAGCGGCGGGACCGATCCGAGCGGGACGGCCGCCGCCCCCTCGGGGCGGGCACCGGGCGTCTGCTCGGCCGCGGTGGCGCCGAGCGCGGGCATGGTGCCCGAGCGGTCGTCGACCAGGGCCAGCGCCCGGCGTCCGGCGACCGTGCCCCGCTTGTCGGCGAGGGCCGCACGCAGCCCGATGGACGTCTCCAGCTCCGTACGGGCCCGCTCCAGCCGGTCGACGCAGAGCGCGAGCACCCCCAACTCATGGTGGAAGTACGCCTGTTCCGCGACCTCGCCGGAGAGCCGGGCGGCCTCGCCACCGGCCCGCAGCGCCCGGTCCCAGGCGCCCCAGTGCAGTCCCGCCGCGAACGCGGGCGCCGCCGTGCGGGCCAGCCGTACGGCCGGGCTCCGCTCGTCCTCGGGCGGCGTCGCGGCGAGCGGCACCAGCACGGCCAGCGCGGCGAGCACCGCGTCGGCCTCCGCGCACACCCGCTCCGGGGTCACCGAGGGATGCCCGGCCCACCAGGAGTAGTGCTGGGCGGCCGAGAGGGCGTGGGCGTCGAGGTCGTCGCCGTACCCGGCGGCCTCCAGTTGGGTCAGCACCCCGGCGGCGAGCCGGTAGCGCGGGCCCGCCGGGGAGATCAGGGCGCAGCCGAGCAGCTCACCGAGGGCGGCGTCGGCGTGGGTGTCGCCGACCAACGCCGGGAGGTGCGCCTGATGGGGCACCTCACCGCCGAGCGCGACGGCGAACCGCAGGGTCGCGCGGGCCGAGGGGCTCAGCCGGGAGGCGAGCAGCGCGGCGGGCGCGGCGCCCTCGGCGAGCGAGGGCAGCGGCACGTCGTCATGGACCGGGGCGCCGGGTACGGCGTCGAAGGGGGCGTCGACCGGGAGTTGGGGCCGTGCGGGCGGGTCGGTCCGTTCGGTTCGTTCAGTTCGTTCGGTTCGTTCGGTTCGTTCGGTGAAGACATCGGCCTCGTCGAGGGCCTCGGCGTCGGACCGCAGCCGGTCGCGCTGCCGCAGCAGGGCCCCGGCCTGGACGAACCGCAGTGGCAGTCCCTCGGACTCGAACCACAGGTCCCCCGCCCAGTTGGCCTCCTCCTCGGTGAGCGAACGGCCGGTGGCGCGGGTCAGCAGATCGAGGCCCTGGGCCCGGTCGAGGCCGCCGAGGACGACCTCCTCGACGGCCGAGTCGGCGGCGGGCGCCGGGACCTCGGGGGTCGCGCCGAGCACGAAGGCGCACTCGGGGGTGGCGGCGAGGAGTTCTTCGAGGGGGGCACCGCCGAACTCGATGTCGTCGACGACCACCACCGCGCCGACCTCGCCGAGCAGCGCGCGCAGTTCCGTGCCGTCGGGGCGGTACCGGGACGTTCCGTGGACGGCCTGGAAGAGGTCGTGGAGCAGGTCGTGGGCGCCGCGGCCGACCCCGCTGAGCCGGACCACGCCGTCGGGGGCGAGGTCGGCGCAGTCCTCGGCGACCAGCCCGAGCAGCCGGGTGCGGCCGGAACCGGCGGGTCCGGTGAGCCGTACCGAGCGGCCCCGGGCCAGCAGCCGGACCAGACGCTCGCGCTCCTCCTGGCGGCCGAGCAGCGGCAGCGGCTGCGGGGCGGGGCCGGGGGGTACGGGCGGGGCGGCGGCGCGGGCGGCCTCGGCGCGGGCGGCGGGGCCGAGTTTCACCGGCCGGGGCGGGGCCTCGCCGGGCGGGCAGATCTCGATCTCGCTGCCGTCGACCGGATTGACGGTGAGCAGCAGTTCGCCGGTGACGAGCCGGGCGGTGCGGGCCGGCGCGGGTGCCTGCTGGCCGAAGTCCTGGGTGAGGGATTCCCGGGACGGACGCGGACGCGACGGACCGCCGTCGCCTTCGTGGCCGTACTCCTCGGGTCCCGGGTCGATCGGGTCCATCGGTTGCAAGCCCCCCAAAAGCGTCGTGTGGCGTGGGCCCCTCCCGGCCTGCCGCGCACTGCGCTGTCGCCTCTGGTCCGGTGCCCGCTTCAGGGTGTCGGACGGCGGGCATCCGAACCGTAAACCTTGGCGCAGTATCTACGACAGCCCGGGGTGCCGGGCCGTCCGAGAGGTCACGGTCTCGTGAGAATTGCGTGCGTCGGGGGGATTTCCCCAGCTCGCGCACGCCCCGTCGGGACCCCGTTCACTCCCGGGTCGGCCACGGTTCGCGGCGCGGCGCGGCGCGACCAGGGTCACACCCGGGGCAGGGACTCCACGCCGATGCCGCCCTCGATGGCCAGGATGCGGTGCAGCCGGGTGGCGACCAGCAGGCGCTGCATCTGCGGCGGCACCCCGCGCAGCACCAGCCGGCGACCGCAGCGGCCGGCCCGCCGATGCGCACCCATGATCACGCCCAGTCCGGTGGCGTCCCAGGAGTCCAGCTCGGACAGGTCCAGGATCAGATCGCCGACGCCGTCGTCGACCGCCGTGTGCAGGGCCGTACGGGCGTCCGCCGCGCTGCGGACGTCGAGGCGGCCCCCGACGACCAGCTCGACGTGGTCGCCCCTGATGTACATATGCGCTCCCCGTACTGCGTTCGTGGTGCTCCGGGTGGACATGTCCGTCGACGCAACGTCTGACGGCGTCGAGCGCCCCCAGGTTGCCGTCTGTAAGCGAACCGATACCGAATTCACCCCGAGGTGTGATGCCCACGGGGTGTGTGCGGCTGATCGGCCGCATGTACGGGCTCAGTGGCTGTAGAAGCCCTGCCCGCTCTTGCGCCCGATGTCACCGGCGTCCACCATCCGGCGCATCAGCTCCGGCGGGGCGAACTTCTCGTCCTGGGTCTCGGTGTAGATGTTGCCGGTGGCGTGCAGCAGGATGTCGACGCCGGTCAGGTCGGCCGTGGCGAGCGGACCCATGGCGTGGCCGAAGCCCAGCCGGCAGGCCAGGTCGATGTCCTCGGCGGAGGCGACCCCGGACTCGTAGAGCTTGGTGGCCTCGACCACCAGGGCCGAGATCAGCCGGGTGGTGACGAACCCGGCCACGTCCCGGTTGACGACGATGCAGGTCTTGCCGGTGGACTCGGCGAACTCCCGCGCGCGGGCAAGGGTTTCGTCGCTGGTCTTGTAGCCGCGCACCAGCTCGCACAGCTGCATCACCGGCACCGGCGAGAAGAAGTGGACGCCGACCACCCGCTCGGGGCGCCGGGTGACCGCCGCGATCTTGGTGATCGGGATGGCGGAGGTGTTGGACGCGAGGATCGCGTCGTCCTTCACCAGTTTGTCCAGGGCCTGGAAGATCTCGTGCTTCACATCGAGCTGCTCGAACACGGCCTCCACGACGACATCCGCATCCGCGGCGGCGTCGAGGTCGGTGGTCGTGGTGATCCGGGCGAGCGCGGCGTCGACGTCGGACGCCGCCAGCCTGCCCTTGGACACGGACTTCGCGAACGACGCCTCGATCGCGTCGGTGCCGTGGCGCAGCGCCTCGTCGGTGACATCGCGCAGAACGACGTCCCAGCCCGCCCGCGCGGAGACCTGGGCGATGCCGGAACCCATGAGGCCGGCCCCGATGACGGCGAGCTTGCGTGCCACTGTGCGACTCCCCTGATACGCGCTGTCGTTGTGTCCCTGGCCGGACCTTAGCGGGCCCGGGGCGCTGTGTGACCGCTTAGTAACGCGCGTCACGTCTCACATGACGGACATCACACCGGGGGGAGTAACTACGCTGGACCCATGGTCAATCTGACGCGTATCTATACCAGGACCGGGGACAAGGGCACCACGAACCTGGGCGACATGAGCCGGGTCCCGAAGACCGATCTGCGGATCGCCGCCTACGCCGACGCCAACGAGGCGAACGCGGCGATCGGTACGGCGCTGGCGCTCGGCGGGCTCGACGAGGACATCGCCGCGGTCCTCACCCGGGTCCAGAACGACCTGTTCGACGTGGGCGCGGATCTGTCGACGCCGGTGGTGGAGAAGCCGGAGTTCCCGCCGCTGCGGGTCGAGCAGTTCTACATCGACCGGCTGGAGGCGGACTGCGACCGCTTCAACGAGCGGGTGGAGAAGCTGCGGTCGTTCATCCTGCCCGGCGGCACGGGGGGCGCTGCGCTGCTGCACCAGGCTTGTACGGTCGTGCGGCGGGGTGAGCGGGCTACGTGGGCGGCGCTTGAGGTGCACGGGTCTTCTATGAATCCGCTGACGGCGACCTATCTGAACCGGTTGTCCGACCTGCTGTTCATTCTGGCTCGGGTGGCGAATCGGGGGCATGGGGATGTGTTGTGGGTGCCGGGTGGGGAGCGGTGACGATCCCCTCCGGTCGGGGGCGAGTGCGGGTTGTGTGTGGTTGATCGCGCAGTTCCTCCCCCAGAGGGGGTACCCCCAGCGCCCCTCAAGGGCGTTGCTCTAGCTGTTTCTCTTCCACGGGGGCCTTCTTGGGCCAGATGGCGTAGGTGAGGGCTATGAGGCCGTGGATGGCTACCGCCCTCAGGGCGGCGCCCTGGGTGCTGGTCAGGGATGACGTGTCGCCGCCGTCGCCCACGTACCAGATCGCGGCCTGGAGCAGGGCGCAGGCGACCGCCGCCGCGACGACCGTACGGAGCCACAGGCGGCCCTCGTGGGCGGCGCGGGCCAGGCCGTAGCGCGGGGGGCCCGGTGGGCGCGGGGCACCGCCGAAGCGGTGGGCGGCGTGACCGTCGAGCCACGTGATCGTGTAGTGGCCGTACGCGACGGTGAAGCCGATGTAGATCGCCGCGAGGCCGTGTGTCCAGCTCGGCTCGGCGCCGCTGCGTAGATCGATCGCCGTCACCACGAACAGCACGACCTCCAGCAGTGGCTCGCACAGCAGCAGGACCACGCTGGTGCGCTGCCACTTCAGCAGATAGCGGGCGGCCAGCCCCAGGGCCAGCAGGACCCAGAACCCCACCTCGCAGGCGATGATCAGGGCGACGATCACGGAGTGCTCCCTTCGTCCACCCTCCCAGGCTCCCGTCGGCCCCGGCCCGATACGTCGTCGCCGGTGAGGACGTGCCGGTACATCGAAAGATGCAGTCCGGGACCCTTCCCCGGCATCAGGCGTCCCGCGGTCCGGCCGTGTTGGATGGGGGCATGGCCGCCCGACCGTCCCGTCTGCCCCGCCCGCACCCGTTCGATGTGCGCATCGCGCTGGGCGGGCTGATCGGCGGGGTCGTGCTGGCGGCGCTCGGGCTCGGGCTGCGGCCCCGGGGCGGTGCGGGCGTGCTCTTCGAGGGACCCTGGCCGCTGCTGGTGCCGCTGGTCGTGATGGCGGGCTGCGAACTGCTGCGCCGGACCGCGCCCGCCGTGGCGCTGCCGGTCGCGACCGTCGCGCTGGTCCTGGACCAGCTCACCCAGGGCAGCCTGGCCACCCTCGTGATGTTCACGGATGTGATGTACGCGGCCGTGCTGTACGGCACACCCTCCGCCGCCCGGCGTATCCCCTGGGTCACCGGCATGCTGTCGGTGCTGGCCACCATCGTGCCGTTCGCGCTGTGGCGGACGCCGGAGGCGCTGCTGATCGGCGTGGTCACCGGCATCGTCGCCTTTGGTCCCGCCAGTACCGGCCTGATCGTGCGCAACCACCGTGAGGCCGCGGAGGCCGCCCGGCTGCGGGCCGAGCAGACCGCGCTGCTGGCCGAGATCGACCGGACGCAGGCGGTGACCGCCGAGCGCGCCCGGATGGCCCGGGAGCTGCACGACATGGTCGCCAACCATCTCTCCGCCATCGCCATCCACTCCAGCGCCGCGCTCTCCCTCGACGACGCCCGGACCTCCCGGGAGGCGATGGCGGTGATCCGGGAGAACAGCGTGGCGGGCCTCGCGGAGATGCGCCGGCTGATCGGCATCCTGCGCGACGACAGCGGTGACCGGGAGCCCGCCGCCGCGCCCACCCTGGACGGGCTCGACGCGCTGGTGGCGACCGCCCGCGCCAACGGTCTGGACGTCACCCTGGACGCGGACTACGGGGAGGGGCTCCCGGCGCCGGTCGGGATGGCCGCGTACCGGATCGTGCAGGAGTCGCTGACCAACGCGCTCAAGCACGCGGGTCCGGGACGGGTCACGGTCGCCGTGTTCCGCCGGGGCGGCTGCCTGTGCACCACCGTGAGCAGTCCGTACGGCGACCGGGACGGCCCGCGGGCGCCGGGTTCGGGGGCCGGGTTGGTGGGGATGCGGGAACGAGCGACGCTGCTGCACGGGACGTTCGAGGCGGGGCCGGAGGACGCGGGGGGAGGGGAGGGGGCGGAGGATGCGCAGGGGGCGAGAGGGCGGGAGGCGGCGGAGAGGTCGGGGGGATGGAAGAGGGCGGAGGGGCCAGAGGGATCGGAGGGTGTGAGGGGTCGGGAAAGGACTGAGGAGGCGGGGGCGATGTCGGGCCCGGCCGGCTCGGAGAGCGCCGCGGGCCCGGGGAGTTCCGGGAAGCCGGGGGGCCTCGGGGGCTCCGAGGAGTCCGGAGAGCCCGGCAGCCTCGGTGGACCGGGCGCTCCGGGCCACGCCGCCGACCCCGGCCGCCCCTCCAGCCCTGCCAGCCCCGGAAGCCCCTCTAGCCCCTCTAGCCCCTCTAGCCCCTCTAGCCCCGGCCACCCTGCCAGCCCCGGACATCCCGGACGCCCCGCCAGCCCTGGCCGCCCCGGACGCCCCGCCAGCCCTGACCGCCCCGGCCACCCCGAACGCCCCGGACGTTCAGAGACGGCCCCCCACCCCACCCCCTCCCCGCACGCCCCCCGGACTCCCGGAACCCCCCGACCCCCCACCGCCCCGCCCCCCGGCAAGGTCTGGGTCGTCCGGGCCTGTCTGCCCGTCGCCGAAGGAGAAGTCGAATGATCCGCGTGCTCGTCGCCGAGGACCAGTCCGCCGTGCGGGCCGGGCTGGTGCTCATTCTGCGCAGCGCGCCCGATATCGAGGTGGTCGGTGAGGCCGCCGACGGTGAGCAGGCCGTGGCGCTGGCGCGGGAGCTGCGCCCGGATCTGGTGCTGATGGACATTCAGATGCCCCGGCTCGACGGGGTGTCGGCGACCCGGCTGGTGGTCGCGGAGGGCATCGCGGACGTACTCGTACTGACCACCTTCGACCTGGACGAGTATGTGTTCGGCGCGCTGCGCGCGGGCGCCTCGGGGTTTCTGCTGAAGAACACCGACGCCCGGGATCTGCTGGAGGCGGTCCGTACGGTGGCGCGCGGCGAGGGACTGATCGCACCGGCCGTGACCCGGCGGCTGATCGCCGAGTTCGCGGCGAAGCCGGTGAAGCGGCCGGGTGCCGATCCGGCCGTTCTGGACACGCTGACCCGGCGTGAGCGCGAGGTGCTGTCGTGTCTCGGCTCGGGGCTGTCCAACGCAGAGATCGCGACCCGGCTCGACATGGCGGAGGCGACGGTGAAGACGCACGTCAGCCGCTTGCTGGGCAAGCTGGAGCTGCGCAACCGGGTGCAAGCGGCGGTGCTCGCCCAGGAGTTGGGGATCTAGGGCCGGAGCGGCTCGCAGGCGCCTCAAGCCCGGCCGCGTACCCCCCTCGTCACTTACAGAACACCCTTGGGCAATGGTCCAGACCTATTGACCGGTGGTCCAGACCTTTCTATTCTCGCGTCACTACGCCATGCCCATGGCAAGGCGTGGTGACACCCCTGACAACTCCCCATAGGAGGCGCTCCGCAATGCGCTTCAGACACAGAGCAGTGGCCGGGCTCGCGACCCTGCTGCTCCCGCTGGCGACCATGGTGGGGCTCGCCTCGCCCGCCTCGGCCGCCACATCGGCCACCGCCACCTTCACCAAGCCCTCGGACTGGGGCAACGGCTTCGAAGGCCGCTGGACGGTCAAGAACACCGGCACCACCACCATCAGCTCCTGGACCGTCGAGTGGGACTTCCCCACCGGCACCCGGGTCAGCTCCGGCTGGGACGCCACCATCACCAACACCGGCGACCACTGGACCGCCAAGAACCTGAGCTGGAACGGCACCCTCGCCCCCGGCGCCACGGTCACCTTCGGCTTCAACGGCACCGGCCCCGGCGCCCCGTCCAACTGCAAGCTCAACGGCGGCAACTGCGACGGAACCACGGTCCCGGGGGACAACCCTCCGACCGCCCCCGGCACGCCCACCACCTCCAACGTCACCAACACCTCGGTGAAGCTGGACTGGGCCGCCGCCACCGACGACAAGGGCGTCAAGAACTACGACGTCCTGCGCGGCTCCACGGTGGTCGGCACCGTCACCGGCACCACCTACACCGACTCCGGGCTCACCGCCGGGACGGACTACTCGTACACGATCCAGGCCCGCGACACCGCCGACCAGACCGGACCGGTCAGCGGCGCGACCTCGGTCCGCACCACGGGCGGTGACCCGCCCCCGCCGCCCGGCAAGACCAACCTCGGCTACTTCGCCGAGTGGGGCGTCTACGCCCGCAACTACCACGCCAAGAACCTGGTCACCTCGGGCTCCGCGGCCAAGATGACGCACATCAACTACTCCTTCGGCAATGTCCAGGGTGGCAAGTGCACGATGGGCGACTCCTACGCGGCCATCGAGAAGTCCTACACGGCCGACCAGTCCGTGTCCGGTGTCGCCGACACCTGGGACCAGCCGCTGCGGGGCAACTTCAACCAGCTGCGCCAGCTGAAGGCCAAGTACCCGCACCTGAAGATCCTGTGGTCGTTCGGCGGCTGGACCTGGTCCGGCGGCTTCACCCAGGCCGTGCAGAACCCGACCGCGTTCGCCGAGTCCTGCTACAACCTGGTCGAGGACCCGCGCTGGGCCGATGTCTTCGACGGCATCGACCTGGACTGGGAGTACCCGAACGCCTGCGGCCTGACCTGTGACACCTCCGGCCCGGCGGCCTTCAAGAACATGATGCAGGCCATGCGCGCCAAGTTCGGCGCCAACAACCTGGTCACCGCCGCCATCACCGCCGACGCCTCCCCCGGCGGCAAGATCGACAAGGCGGACTACGCGGGCGCCGCGCCGTACTACAACTGGCTCAACGTCATGACGTACGACTTCTTCGGCGCCTGGGCGGCGCAGGGTCCGACGGCCCCGCACTCCCCGCTGCACCCGTACCCGGGTATCCCGCAGGCCGGCTTCTCCTCCTCCGAGGCGATCGCCAAGCTGAAGGCACAGGGCGTCCCGGCGAACAAGCTCCTGCTCGGCATCGGCTTCTACGGCCGAGGCTGGACCGGCGTCAGCCAGTCCGCCCCCGGCGGCACCGCCACCGGACCGGCGACCGGCATCGAACCGGGCAACCAGGACTACAAGATCCTCAAGACCACCTGTCCGCCCACCGGCACGGTCGGCGGCACGGCATACGCCCACTGCGGCAACAACTGGTGGTCCTACGACACCCCGGCGACCATCGCGGGCAAGATGAGCTGGGCCAAGAGCCAGGGCCTAGGCGGCGCGTTCTTCTGGGAGCTGAGCGGCGACACGGCCGACGGCGAACTGGTGACCGCGATCAGCAACGGTCTGAAGTAACAGCACCTGAGCACCACACAGCACCATCGGCGCTCCCCCGGGCCTCGTCCGGAGGGGACCCCCACCCAGCGGGTGAACGCGGCTACGCCACGTTCACCCGCTGTCCGGGTGGGGCCGCCTCGAGCCAGGCGAGAAACCCGGTCAGCGCGTCCTCGCTCATGGCCAGCTCCAGACGCGTCCCCTGATGCAGACAGGTGAGGATCACCGCGTCGGACAGCAGCGCGAGTTCCTCCTCGCCCTCCGGCAGCCGGCGCCCGGCGACCTCGATCGAGGCGCGCTCAAGGACCCGGCGCGGACGCGGGGCGTAGGAGAAGACCCTGAACCACTCGATCCGGTCACCGTTGTAGCGGGCGATGCCGTACGCCCAGCCCTTGCCGCTGGTGTCGCCGGACTCCGGGACCCCCCAGCGCAGCGAACAGTCGAAGGTGCCTCCGGACCGCTGGATCAGCCGGCGGCGCAGCCCGAAGACGAACAGGCCGATCACCACAAGGGCGACGACGATTCCGCACACAGTCAGAGCGAGGACCATCGGCACCGACCTCCTCGTCTCCTAGGTACCTTCGCAGGTAACGGAACGGAAAAAACTTCCATATCTGCCTCAGCCGCGACCGGCACCGGATCGCTCCGGTCCCAGCCGCGGCTGAGTGACATCATTGGCGCGGGCGCTCTCCCAGATCTTAGTCGGCCCGAGAGGTGCCCCGGTCAGCGCGTGGTGGCCGCCTGGAGACGGACCGCGGCGCGCCGCCCGGCGAGGGCGTCGTCCGCCGACTTCGCCCGGTCCAGCGCCCGCTCGGCGCGCTGGACGTCGATCTCGTCCGACAGCTCGGCGATCTCGGCCAGCAGCGAGAGCTTGTTGTCCGCGAAGGAGATGAAACCGCCGTGCACCGCGGCGACGACCGTTCCCCCCTCGCTGGTACGGATGGTCACCGGGCCCGACTCCAGCACACCCAGCAGCGGCTGGTGACCGGGCATGACGCCGATGTCGCCGGACGTGGTGCGCGCGACCACCAGGGTGGCTTCGCCGGACCAGACCTCTCGGTCGGCCGCGACCAGCGCGACATGCAGCTCAGCCAAGGGAGGCTCCTCGGGTCACCACCCGGCCTTTCGTGCCGGGTGTCAGGTCACATTCTAGGGGGCGTGAGAAGAGGGGCCGGGCATGCCCCGCCCCTCTTGGCTCACGCGGGGTTCACGAGGGAACCGGTGTCAGGAGACGCCCAGTTCCTTCGCGTTCTTCTTCAGGTCCTCGATACCACCGCACATGAAGAACGCCTGCTCCGGGAAGTGGTCGTACTCGCCGTCGCAGATCGCGTTGAAGGCGGAGATCGACTCCTCCAGCGGGACGTCCGAACCGTCGACGCCGGTGAACTGCTTGGCGGCGTGGGTGTTCTGGGACAGGAAGCGCTCCACGCGACGGGCACGGTGGACGACGAGCTTGTCCTCCTCGCCCAGCTCGTCGATACCGAGGATCGCGATGATGTCCTGGAGGTCCTTGTACTTCTGCAGGATGTTCTTGACGCGCATGGCGGCGTCGTAGTGGTCCTGCGCGATGTACCGGGGGTCCAGGATCCGGGACGTGGAGTCCAGCGGGTCCACGGCCGGGTAGATGCCCTTCTCCGAGATCGGACGGGAGAGCACCGTCGTCGCGTCGAGGTGGGCGAAGGTGGTGGCCGGGGCCGGGTCGGTCAGGTCGTCCGCGGGGACGTAGATCGCCTGCATCGAGGTGATCGAGTGACCACGCGTCGAGGTGATCCGCTCCTGGAGCTGACCCATCTCGTCGGCCAGGTTCGGCTGGTAACCCACCGCGGAGGGCATCCGGCCGAGCAGGGTCGACACCTCGGAGCCCGCCTGGGTGAAGCGGAAGATGTTGTCGATGAAGAACAGCACGTCCTGCTTCTGCACATCGCGGAAGTACTCCGCCATGGTCAGACCGGCCAGCGCCACCCGGAGACGGGTGCCCGGGGGCTCGTCCATCTGGCCGAAGACCAGGGCGGTCTTGTCCAGAACGCCGGACTCCTCCATCTCTGCGATGAGGTCGTTGCCCTCGCGGGTGCGCTCACCGACGCCCGCGAAGACGGAGACGCCCTCGTGGAGGTTGGCGACACGCATGATCATTTCCTGGATCAGCACGGTCTTGCCGACACCGGCACCACCGAACAGACCGATCTTGCCGCCCTTGACGTACGGGGTGAGCAGGTCGACGACCTTCAGGCCCGTCTCGAACATCTCGGTCTTCGACTCGAGCTGGTCGAACGCGGGGGCCTTGCGGTGGATGGACCAGCGCTCGCCCTCGTACTGCTCGTCGACGTTCAGCACCTCACCGAGGGTGTTGAACACCTTGCCCTTGGTGAAGTCGCCGACGGGGACGCTGATGCCCGTGCCCGTGTCGGTCACCGGGGCCTGGCGGACCAGACCGTCGGTGGGCTGCATCGAGATGGTGCGGACCAGGCCGTCACCCAGGTGCTGGGCGACCTCCAGGGTCAGCGTCTTCTGCTCGCCGGCGTTGGCCGGGTCGGCCACCTCGACGTGAAGGGCGTTGTAGATCTCCGGCATGGCGTCGACGGGGAACTCCACGTCGACGACCGGGCCGATGACCCGGGCGACGCGGCCCGTGGCAACGGCCGTCTCAACTGTCGTCGTCATTACCTGTCACTCCCCGCGGTCGCGTCGGCCAGGGCTGCGGTGCCACCGACGATCTCGCTGATTTCCTGGGTGATTTCGGCCTGTCGGGCCGCGTTGGCAAGTCGGGAGAGCGTCGTGATGAGGTCTCCCGCATTGTCGGTGGCCGACTTCATCGCGCGCCGCGTGGCGGCGTGCTTGGAGGCGGCCGACTGGAGCAGCGCGTTGTAGATGCGGCTCTCCACATAGCGCGGCAGAAGGGCGTCGAGGACGTCCTCCGCCGACGGCTCGAAGTCGTACAGCGGAAGGACCTCGCCCTTGGTGGAGGGCTCCTCCGCGGCCGACTCAAGACTCAGCGGCAGCAGCCGGGAATCGACCGCCGTCTGCGTCATCATCGAGACGAACTCGGTGAAGACGATGTGGATCTCGTCCACCCCGCCGTCCGCCGTGTCCCGCTCGATGGCCTCGATCAGCGGAACGGCGACCTTCTTCGCGTCCGCGTACGTGGGCTCGTCGGTGAAGCCCGACCACGACTCCGTGACCTTGCGCTCACGGAAGTGGTAGTGGGCCAGACCGCGCCGGCCGACGATGTAGACGTCGACCTGCCGACCCTCGCGCTCCAGGCGCGCGGTCAGCTGCTCCGCCGCCTTGATGGCGTTGGAGTTGAAGGCGCCGGCGAGACCCCGGTCGCTGGTCAGCAGCAGCACCGCGGACCGGGTGACCGTCTCGGCCTGAGTGGTCAGCGGGTGCTTGGTGTTCGACCCGGTGCCCACCGCCGTGACCGCACGCGTCAGTTCCTTCGCGTACGGCGTGGAGGCCGCCACCTTGCGCTGCGCCTTGACGACGCGCGAGGCGGCGATCATCTCCATCGCCTTGGTGATCTTCTTGGTCGCGGTGACGGAACGGATGCGACGCTTGTAGACCCGGAGCTGGGCTCCCATGAGTCAGGTCCCTTCCCTACGTCACTTGGCGGCGGACGGGGCGTCCTCGCCGAGCAGCCTGCCGTCCGAGGTCTCGAACTGCTTCTTGAACTCGGCGACGGCGTCGTCGATCGCCTGGATGGTGTCGTTCGACATCTTGGCGCCCTCCTTGATGGAGGTCATCAGGCCCTGCTCCGAGCGGTGCAGGTACTCCAGCAGCTCCTTCTCGAAGCGGCGGATGTCGGCGACCGGCACCTCGTCCATCTTGCCGTTGGTACCGGCCCAGACGGAGACGACCTGGTCCTCGGTGGCCATCGGCTGGTACTGCGGCTGCTTGAGCAGCTCGACCATCCGCTGCCCCCGCTCCAGCTGCGCCTTGGACGCGGCGTCCAGGTCGGAACCGAAGGCGGCGAACGCCTCCAGCTCACGGAACTGGGCGAGGTCCACGCGCAGTCGGCCGGACACCTGGCGCATCGCCTTGTGCTGGGCGGAACCACCGACGCGGGAGACGGAGATACCGACGTTCAGCGCGGGGCGCTGACCGGCGTTGAACAGGTCCGACTCCAGGAAGCACTGGCCGTCGGTGATGGAGATGACGTTGGTCGGGATGAACGCCGAGACGTCGTTGGCCTTGGTCTCGACGATCGGCAGACCGGTCATCGAGCCGGCGCCCATGTCGTCGGAGAGCTTGGCGCAGCGCTCCAGCAGCCGGGAGTGCAGGTAGAACACGTCACCGGGGTACGCCTCACGGCCCGGCGGGCGGCGCAGCAGCAGGGAGACGGCGCGGTAGGCGTCGGCCTGCTTCGAGAGGTCGTCGAAGATGATGAGGACGTGCTTGCCCTCGTACATCCACTGCTGGCCGATGGCCGAGCCGGTGTAGGGCGCCAGGTACTTGAAGCCGGCCGGGTCGGACGCCGGGGCGGCGACGATGGTGGTGTACTCCAGCGCGCCGGCGTCCTCCAGGGCGCCCCGCACGGAGGCGATGGTGGAGCCCTTCTGGCCGATGGCGACGTAGACGCAGCGGACCTGCTTCTTCGGGTCGCCGGAGCGCCAGTTGTCGCGCTGGTTGATGATCGTGTCGACGGCCAGGGCGGTCTTGCCGGTCTGACGGTCACCGATGATCAGCTGGCGCTGGCCGCGGCCGATCGGGGTCATCGCGTCGACGGCCTTGTAGCCGGTCTCCATCGGCTCGTGCACCGACTTGCGCTGCATGACCGTGGGGGCCTGCAGTTCGAGGGCGCGGCGGCCGGACGTCTCGATCTCGCCGAGGCCGTCGATCGGGTTGCCGAGCGGGTCGACAACGCGGCCGAGGTAGCCCTCGCCGACGGCGACGGACAGCACCTCACCGGTGCGCTGCACCGGCTGGCCCTCCTCGATGCCGCTGAACTCACCGAGGACGATGGCACCGATCTCGCGCTCTTCGAGGTTGAGCGCGAGGCCCAGGGTGCCGTCCTCGAACTTCAGCAGTTCGTTGGCCATGGCCGAGGGAAGGCCCTCGACCTTCGCGATGCCGTCGCCGGCAAGGGTGACCGTACCGACCTCCTCGCGCGAGGCCGCGTCCGGCTGGTACGACTGGACGAAGTTCTCCAGTGCGTCCCGGATCTCCTCCGGCCGGATCGTGAGCTCCGCCATCTGGGTTCCCTGCTCTCCTTGTTGGGCCCGAAGTTTCACTTGGGGGGATGGGGACTCCCCCCTGAAAGAGGTGAATCCTCTGCACGGCCCAACATGGGCCGTATGTACTGCTCTGCTTGTTCAGTTGCGGCGGGGGTCAGCCCGCCAGGCGGCGCGCGGCGTCCTCGATACGGTCCGCGAGGGAGCCGTTGATGACGTCGTCACCGATCTGCACCCTGATCCCGCCGACGACCTCGGGGTCGACGTCGAGGTTCAGATGCATCTGGCGGCCGTAGAGCCCCGCCAGGGCCCGGCCCAGACGCTGCTTCTGCTGGTCGCTCAGCGGAACCGCCGAGGTGACCACGGCGACCATCCGGTTGCGGCGGTCGGCGGCGAGCTTGGACAGGGCGTCGAGCCCTGCTTCCAGGCTACGTCCACGCGGCGCGGTGACCAGACGGGTGACGAGTCGCTCGGTGACGGTGTCCGCCCGGCCGCCGAGGAGGCTGCGCAGCAGCTCGCTCTTGGCGGCGGTGGTGGCCTTGCGGTCGGTGAGCGCGGCACGCAGTGCGGTGCTGGAGGCGACGATCCGGCCGAACCGGAACAGCTCGTCCTCGACGGTGTCGAGCGTGCCGCGCCGCTGGGCGGCGGTCAGCTCGGCGGTGTCCGCCAGTTCCTCCAGCGCGTCCACCAGGTCGCGGGTCTGCGACCAGCGGGCGCGGACCATGCCGGACACCAGGTCCGCGGTCTCGCCGCCGACCTGGGCGCCGAGCAGGCGCTGGACCAGCTCGGCCTTGGCGTCGCCGGGCTGCGCCGGGTCGGTCAGGACCCGACGCAGCGAGACCTCGCGGTGGAGCAGCGCGGTGACGGCCGCCAGCTCGTCGCCGAGCCGGGCGGCGTCCACGGACGTGGCGTCCGTCAGCGCGTCGAGCCGCTCGCGTGCGGCGGCCAGGGCCTCGCGGCTCGCCCCGTTCATCGTGCCGCCTCGGCCTTCTCCTCGAGTTCATCGAGGAAGCGGTCGATGACACGGCTCTGCCGGGCGTGGTCCTCGAGGGACTCGCCGACGAGCTTGCCGGCCAGGTCGGTGGCGAGCTTGCCGACGTCCTGGCGCAGCGCGGACGCGGCGGCCTTGCGGTCGGCCTCGATCTGCGTGTGACCTGCGGCGACGATCTCCTCGCGCTGACGCTGGCCCTCGGCCCGCATCTCGGCGATGAGTGTGGCGCCCTGCTCCTGGGCCTCCTGGCGCAGACGCGCGGCCTCGTGCCGGGCCTCGGCGAGCTGGGCCTTGTACTGCTCCAGGACGCTCTGGGCCTCGGTCTGGGCGGCCTCGGCCTTCTCGATACCGCCCTCGATGCTCTCGCGGCGCTGCTCCAGAACCTTGTTGATGTTCGGGAGGAGCTTCTTGGCGAGGACGCCGAAGACGATGACGAAGGCGAGCAGGCCGATGACAAGCTCAGGGATCGGCGGAACGAGCGGGTTTTCCAACTCCCCCTCGGCCGCCAGAATGAGCAGCTGGCTCATGTCAGTGCCTTTCGTCTAGTGGGCTGGTCGTCTCGGAACGATCAGGTGCCGTAGACGAACGGCATGACCAGACCGATCAGCGCGAGCGCCTCACAGAAGGCGAAGCCGAGGATCTGGTTGGCGCGGATCAGGCCGGCCGCCTCGGGCTGACGGGCCAGGGCCTGGGTGCCGTTACCGAAGATGATGCCGACGCCGACGCCGGGGCCGATCGCGGCGAGGCCGTAACCGATGGAGCCGAGCGAGCCGGAGACAGCGGCAAGGGTCTGGGACATGCCAGTTCTTCCTTCTTCTTTACGGACCGGTGGGGGTTGGCCACCGGACGTCTCGGGAGGGGGTAGGGGCCGGGCTGCGCGCTCAGTGGTGCTCGGCGAGCGCGCCCTGGATGAAGGTGCAGGTCAGGAGGACGAACACATAGGCCTGAAGGGCCTGGACGAACAGCTCGAAGACCGTCATCACCAGGACCATGATGAAAGAGACACCCGCGTAGGCGATGCCGATGCCGTTGAGCAGGTACCAGGTGGCGATGGTGAAGAGCAGCAGCAGGGTGTGCCCGGCGAACATGTTCGCGAAGAGTCGGACCGCGTGGGTGAAGGGGCGGACCAGCAGGTTCGAGAAGAACTCGATCAGCATGGCCAGCGGCAGGACCGCGCCCAGCTCCTTGTTGTAGCCCGTGAAGTTCTTGAACGCCCCCACGAAACCGTGGCGCTTGAAGGTCAGCGAGACCCACAGCACATAGACGATCAGAGCCAGTCCCGCCGGGTAGGCGATGATCGAGGTGACCGGGAACTGGGCGACCGGGATGATCGACCACAGGTTCATGATCCAGATGAAGAAGAAGAGCGAGACGATCAGCGGTACGTACTTCTCGCCCTCCTTCTTTCCGATGGTCTCGTAGACCACGCCGCGGCGGATGAAGTCGTAGCCCGCCTCGGCGACCATCTGGAGCTTGCCGGGGACGACCTTCGGCTTGCGGAACGCCGCCCAGAAGAACCCGAGCACGACGATCGTGCTGATCAGCGCCAGCAGCATCGGCTTGTTGAAGTACAGGTTGCTGTCCGGGTCGCCCCACAGGGGTTCGAACAGGAACGAGTGCAGGCCGGGAGCCGGGAAACCACAGTCGGCGAAGATGTGGCAGTCGGTCTCGAAGGCGAGCACCTGCGTCGGGTCAGCACTCACCGCGGGCTCCTTCAGCGTGGCGCATGGGTACGGCAACCTCGTTGTGTCGGCGCGGCACGAGGCCGCGGTTCGGCACGGGACTGGTGTTTCTGGTGTGGGGGCGGCGGTTCGGCGTCGAGCCTCGCGTCGGTACAGGCGTCAGCTCGAATGCCCGCGCCCGCTGTGCCGCAGTTGGCACCGGACGATAGCAGCTTGTCGAACGCGTCCTTATCCCGGCCCTACCCCTCACGACGAGGGGCCCGTCTTCTCGGGCCGGGGGGCCGTCGAGGACTCGGGTTCGACATAGAGGATCTTGGACTTCATGTGCGCGTAGGTCTGTGCGCCGATCCACGCCAGGGTGGTCGCGACCAGGGTGATCGCGAAGGAGCGCGGATTGAACAGCGTGGTGTTCTTGAAGGCGGCGAGGAAGACGAAGAGCAGCAGGATCTGAGCCGCGTAGAGCATCAGGCCCATCGCCTGGAAGAGGTGCGGAAGCGATCTGGCGGTCTGCTGGAGCACCAGAAGTCCGATGCCCATGAAAAGAATCGTCACCAGCGCGGCCACTCCGGCCCCGAGGGCCCCCTCGCCACCGGCGATCACTCCGCTGACCACGGCGGCGACGGCACCCACGGCGGCCGTGGGAACGGCGGCGTGGATGAGCATCCGGGCGTCATTGGACGGCATGGCGGCAACTCCGCTTTTTCACAGGGGGGCTGGGGTGTCGTCATGGACGAGCGTAGTCCCCGGGCCGAGCGGGAAACTCACGCCAATGGACCGTCGCACTACGGTCCTTCGGCCCTGTCCCGGGTTCTCGTGAACGGTATCACAAACTATTTGATGAGGTCTTTACCTGGCGCTGTGCCTACTGTCACACATGAGAGTGAACTTGCCCGTCTGTGCAGGCGGAGCGGTGACTTGTCTGGTATTAGGGCGCTTCGTCACCGCCCGGTTCTCCCATGAATTGGCAATGCTCTAGTCAGATTCTTACCTTCGGCGTCAGCTCCGGCGTCAGCGCGACGACCCGGCTTTGCGCCGATCCAGGAGCCGCGAACGGGGGCCCAGCGCGGTCGCCCCGTTGACCCCGTTCACCCGTGCCTTGGTGCCGTTCACGCCGGAGCCGCCGGGCGTCCCCGCCCCGGCCGGGGCGAGTACCGGGGCCGACCCGTCCGGTTCCGCTTCCTGGACGGCGCCCGCCTCCCCGGCGTACGCAGGGGACCCCTCCAAGGCCCCGTCGACCGGTCCGCGGCGGCGGTAGCGCGGCGGTACGAAGGACTCCGCCCAGCGCGGGGCACGCGGGGTGAACCGGGGCAGCAGAAGCAGCACCAGGCCGAGGGCGCTCAGTACCACCACACCGAGCACGATCCACATGGACGCGGAGTTCACGGAGTACGTCAGCGCCCCGAAGGCGATCAGCGCCGACCAGAAGTACATGATCAGCACGGACCGGCTGTGCGAGTGGCCGATCTCCAGCAGCCGGTGGTGCAGATGCCCCCGGTCCGCCGCGAACGGCGACTGCCCGCGCCAGGTGCGCCGCACGATCGCCAGGATCAGGTCGGCGGCCGGGATGGCGATGATGGTGAGCGGCAGCAGCAGCGGGATGTAGACCGGCACCGTCTGGTGCACGGTGTTGCGCTCCGAGCCGGAGAACAGGTTCATCACATCCGGGTCGACCTGCCCGGTCACCGAGATCGCGCCGGCCGCCAGCACCAGACCGATCAGCATCGAGCCCGAGTCGCCCATGAAGATCCGCGCCGGATGCATGTTGTGCGGCAGGAAGCCCAGGCACATCCCCATCAGCACGGCCGCGAACAGCGTCGCCGGGGCCGCCGCCTCGATGCCGTACGAGTACCAGATCCGGTAGGCGTACATGAAGAACGCCGCCGCCGCGATGCACACCATGCCCGCCGCGAGGCCGTCCAGGCCGTCCACGAAGTTCACCGCGTTGATGGTGATCACCACCAGGGCGACCGTGAGCAGGGTGCCCTGCCACTGGGTGAGCGCCACCGTGCCGATGCCCGGGATGGGCAGCCACAGGATGGTCAGACCCTGCATCACCATCACACCGGCGGCGATCATCTGCCCGCCCAGCTTGATCAGGGCGTCGATCTCGAACTTGTCGTCCAGGACACCGATCAGCCAGATCAGCGCGGCACCGCTGAGCAGCGCCCGCGGCTCGTTGGACTTCTCGAAGACCTCGTTGAGGTTGGTGAGGTGGTCGGCGACCAGCAGACCGGCGCACAGACCGAAGAACATGGCGATACCGCCGAGCCGCGGGGTCGGTTCCCGGTGCACGTCCCGGGCCCGGATCTCCGGCATCGCCCCGGCCACGATCGCGAACTTCCGTACCGGCCCTGTCAGCAGGTACGTCACCGCGGCCGTGATGCAGAGCGTCAGCAGGTATTCACGCACGGGCTTCCCCACAGGTCTCGCTGGCCATCACAGCCCCACACCCTAGCGAGGGACGCATATGAGTGGGGACTTCCGGGTAGCGACGATGGTTGCACGTATCGCTGTGCAGAGTTGTCGCCTTCTGCTGTGCACGGTGGTCACGTCTGGTGGTGCCGGTGTGCAGAGAGATAACGGACGAGGCCCCGCGAAGGTGTCCGCCCGTGCACCCGACCGCCGGAACGCCCCCCGATCCGACTCCCGCCCGCCCGGCGCACCCCGGCCCCTTCATCCGGGGTACGGGCATCCGGGGTACGGGGGGAAGGCCGCGGCCAGCTCCCGTACGTCCTGCCTGGTCCGGGCGCCGTCGCCGCGGCCCCGCACCGCGCCGGCCAGCAGCCCGGCGATCCGGGCCATCTCCCGCTCCCCCATCCCCTGCGTGGTCACCGCGGCCGTGCCCAGCCGCAGCCCGCGGCCGTTGCCCCGGGGCAGCGGACAGCAGTCCAGCACCATCCCGGCGGCGGCCAGCCGGCTCCGCGCGGTCCGTCCGTCGACGCCCAGCGGCGCCGGGTCGACGGCGATCAGATGGGTGTCGGTGCCGCCGGTGAGGACGGTCATGCCCTCCGCGGCCAGCCCGGCGGCCAGCACCCGAGCGTTGGCCACGACCTGGTGGGCGTAGGTGGTGAAGGCGGGCGCCGCCGCCTCGCCGAACGCCACCGCCTTCGCCGCGATGGTGTGCATCTGCGCCCCGCCCTGGGTGCAGGGGAACACCGCCCGGTCCACCCGCTCGGCCAGCTCCGCCCCGCACAGCACCATCCCGCCGCGCGGCCCGCGCAGCACCTTGTGCGTGGTGGCACACACCACATCGGCGTACGGCACCGGATTCGGCGCCGCTCCCCCGGCCACCAGCCCGGCCGGATGCGCCGCGTCCACGATCAGCCGGGCGCCCACCTCGTCGGCGATCTCCCGGAACAGCGCGTAGTCGAGATGCCGGGGGTAGCAGATCGAGCCGCAGACGATCGCCCGGGGCCGCCGGGCCCGCGCCAGCTCACGGACGCCGACGTAGTCGACGAGCCCGCTGTCCGGGTCGACCCCGTACCCCGTGAAGGCGAACCAGCGTCCGGACAGATGGGCCGGGGAGCCATGGGTGAGATGCCCGCCGTGCGCCAGGTCGAGGGCGAGCACCGGGTCACCGGGGCGCAGCAGGGCGGCGTACGCGGCGAGCACCGCCGCGGAACCGGAGTGCGGCTGCACATTGGCGTGCACCGCCCCGAACAGCGTCCGCGCCCGGTCCACCGCGATCCGCTCCGCCACGTCCACCAGCTCACAGCCGCCGTGGTACCGGGCGCCCGGATAGCCCTCCGCGTACTTGTTGGCCAGCGGGGAGCCCAGCGCGGCCAGCACGGCGGGCGAGGTGAAGTTCTCGGCGGCGTTCAGCTGGAGCGTCGTCGACTGCCGGGCCAGCTCCGCGAGCAGCACCTCGGCCAGCTCCGGGTCCTGGCGCCGCAGGACATCCGCCCCCGGCGCCCCTGGCTCATGGACGACCGTCATGATCCGCTCCGCGCGTCGACACTGACGTACGTCCAATGTAGGCCGGGCCCGACCGGACCGCTTGCGGATCGGGTCCCCATGGGTGCACAGGGGTGCGCGCGGGCGAGGGGGCGCCGCTACCTGCGCGCCGCCACCCCCGTGAGCGCCGTCACCACCGGGTCCAGCGCCTGGTGTATCTCGTCGCCGATGGAGCGGAAGAACGGCAGGGGCGCGCCGTACGGGTCGTACACCTCGTCCGCCTCCGCGGTGGGGGCGAGGAGCCAGCCGCGCAGGGCCGCCGCCGCCCGGACCAGGGCACGGGCGCGGACCACCACGCCCTCCTCCAGGGAGGGCAGGGTCGCCGGGTCGATGGCGCGGACCAGGCGGGTGAACTCCTTCAGGGTGAAGGTGCGCAGGCCCGCGGAGTGCCCCATGGAGATCACCTGCGCCCGGTGGTCACGGGTCGCGGTGAGCACCAGATCGGCCATGATGACGTGCTCGTCGAGCAGCTCGCGGCCGGTGAACCCGGAGGCGTCCGCGCCGAAGTCGGCCAGTACCGCTTCGGCGTTGGCCTCCATGGGTGCCCCCTCGTGGCCCCAGGTGCCCGCGCTCTCCACGATCAGCCCACCGCCCAGCACACCCAGCCGCTGGCTCACGTAATGCCGGGTCAGCCGCTCGGTGATGGGTGAGCGGCAGACATTGCCGGTGCTGACGTGGAGGATGCGGAAACTGTCGCGCGGCAGTCCGACGAATGTCGTGGTGATCTCCGCCGCGCTCTCCCCGTTGCCTATGCCACGCCCCGCGTCAGGGGCTGTCAATTGGCCACCTCAAGGTCGGGTACGACCTTGCGCAGCTCCTCGGGCGAGAGCGCGCCCTCGCGCAGCAGCACCGGCACCGGGCGGCTGACGTCCACGATGGACGACGGGACGATGCCGGGGGTCCGGCCGCCGTCGAGGTAGACCGAGACCGAGTCGCCGAGCATCTGCTGCGCGGCGTCGCAGTCCTCGGGCGCCGGGTGCCCGGTGAGGTTGGCGGAGGAGACGGCCATCGGGCCGACCTCGGTGAGCAGTTCGATGGCGACGGGGTGCAGCGGCATCCGGACCGCGACCGTGCCCCGGGTGTCGCCGAGGTCCCACTGGAGGGACGGCTGGTGCTTGGCGACCAGGGTGAGCGCGCCCGGCCAGAACGCGTCGACCAGCTCCCAGGCCAGCTCGGAGAAGTCGGTGACGAGGCCGTGCAGGGTGTTCGGGGAGCCGATGAGGACGGGGGTGGGCATATTGCGGCCCCGGCCCTTGGCCTCCAGCAGATCGGCGACGGCCTCGGAGGAGAAGGCGTCGGCGCCGATGCCGTACACGGTGTCGGTGGGGAGGACCACCAGCTCGCCACGGCGGACAGCGGACGCGGCCTCGCGCAGACCGGTGACCCGGTCGGTCGCGTCATTGGTGTCGTATCGCCGTGCCATGTCTAGCGGGCCTCCTCGAACCGGACGTACACGCGGTACGCGAACTGCGGGGATGAAGTCGGGCGGGTGCTCACGGCAGCGCCTTGCGGGCGGTCGCGAAGCGCGGGCGGTTGTTGAGGTCGGGATGGTCGGCGGCGTCGGCCCAGCCCCGCTCCTCGGTGAAGATCCACGGGACCTGGCCGCCCTGGGTGTCGGCGTGCTCGATGACGACGACCCCGCCGGGCCGCAGCAGCCGGTACGCGGTGCGCTCCAGTCCGCGGATCAGGTCGAGGCCGTCCTCGCCGGAGAACAGGGCGAGGTCCGGATCGTAGTCCCGGGCCTCGGGAGCGACGTACTCCCATTCGGTGAGCGGGATGTAGGGCGGGTTGGAGACCACCAGGTCGACCTGGCCGTCCAGGTCGGGGAAGGCGTCCAGCGCGTTGCCCTGCCGCAGGTCCACCCGGGACCCCTCGACGTTCTTACGGGTCCACACCAGGGCGTCCTCGGACAGCTCCACGGCGTGTACCCGGGAGCGCGGGACCTCCTGGGCGAGGGCGAGCGCGATGGCGCCCGAGCCGGTGCACAGATCGACGATGCAGGGCTCGACCACATCCATGGCCCGTACGGCGTCTATGGCCCAGCCGACCACCGATTCGGTCTCCGGGCGGGGCACGAACACCCCGGGCCCGACCTGGAGTTCCAAATAGCGGAAGTAGGCGAGCCCGGTGATGTGCTGGAGCGGCTCGCGCTGCTCCCGGCGCGCGATGGCCTCCCAGTACCGGGCGTCGAAGTCGGCGTCCTGCACGGAGTGCAGCGCGCCCCGCTTCACACCGTGCACGAACGCGGCCAGTTCCTCCGCGTCGGTGCGCGGCGACGGCACGCCGGCGTCGGCCAGCCGCTGGGTGGCCTGGGCCACCTCCGCGAGCAGCAGGTTCACGCAAAGTCCTCCGTGTCGTACTCGGTCGCCGTGCTCGGTCGCCGTTCCGTCCGCCTTACGCGGCTGCCAGTTTGGCCGCCGAGTCCGCGTCGACGCACGCCTGGATCACCGCGTCGAGGTCGCCGTCCAGGACCTGGTCCAGGTTGTACGCCTTGAAGCCGACGCGGTGGTCCGACAGCCGATTCTCCGGGAAGTTGTACGTACGGATCTTCTCGGAGCGGTCGACGGTACGGACCTGGCTGCGGCGGGCGTCGGCGGCCTCCTTCTCCGCCTCCTCCTGCGCCTGGGCGAGGAGCCTGGAGCGCAGGATACGCATCGCCTGCTCCTTGTTCTGGAGCTGGCTCTTCTCGTTCTGGCAGGAAGCGACGACTCCGGTCGGGATATGGGTGATGCGGACGGCGGAGTCGGTGGTGTTGACGGACTGTCCGCCGGGCCCGGAGGAGCGGTAGACGTCGATCCGCAGATCGTTGGGGTTGATCTCCACGTCCACCTCCTCGGCCTCGGGCGTGACCAGCACTCCGGCGGCGGAGGTGTGGATACGGCCCTGGGACTCCGTGGCCGGTACCCGCTGCACCCGGTGCACCCCGCCCTCGTACTTCAGCCGGGCCCACACCCCGTGGCCGGGCTCGATCTGCCCGCGGGTCTTCACGGCGACCTGGACGTCCTTGTAGCCGCCCAGCTCGGACTCGGTGGCGTCGATGATCTCGGTCTTCCAGCCGACCCGCTCGGCGTAGCGCAGATACATCCGCAGCAGGTCACCGGCGAACAGCGCGGACTCGTCGCCGCCGGCGCCCGCCTTGATCTCCAGGATCACGTCCTTGTCGTCGCTGGGGTCGCGCGGGACCAGCAGCAGGCGCAGCTTCTCGGTCAGCTCCTCGCGCTGCTTCTCCAGATCCTTGACCTCGGCGGCGAAGTCGGGGTCGTCGGCGCCCAGCTCACGCGCGGTGTCGATGTCGTCACCGGATGTCTTCCAGGAACGGTAGGTGGCGACGATCGGGGTCAGCTCGGCGTAGCGCTTGTTCAGCTTGCGCGCGTTGGCCTGGTCGGCGTGGACCGAGGGGTCAGCGAGCTTCTGCTCCAGTGCGGCATGCTCACCGACCAGCTCCTCGACGGCCTCGAACATCTTGGGCTCCTGTGTGTACGACTGCGTTGTACGACGGTGAAGAAGGGGCGGGCGACCAAAAACGCCGGTCCCGGCACACCCCGGACGGGAGCGTGGCCGTGGACCGGCGCGAGGGGGCTCGCTACTTCTTGGAGCCGGCGGCCTTGCCGAAGCGGGCCTCGAAGCGGGCCACACGGCCACCGGTGTCGAGGATCTTCTGCTTGCCCGTGTAGAACGGGTGGCACTCGGAGCAGACCTCGGCCCGGACGGTGCCGGACGCGATGGTGCTGCGGGTGGTGAACGACGCGCCACAGGTACAGCTGACCTGCGTCTCGACGTACTCGGGGTGGATGTCGCGCTTCAAGGTGTCTCCTAGTTTCGGGAGGGCGCCGGGTCGCTCCGCGGGGTGCGGGGCGTGAACCGGGGCCGACGGTCCAGTCTGCCAGGACTGGGGCCATCCCCCAAAACCGGGGGTTGCCGGGATCTATTCCGGGGGCGTGGATGGGGCGCCGAAGGGGGTGCCGCTGGGGCGCCATGGGCGGGTGCGGGAATGTGGTGGGCTGGTCGCGCAGTTCCCCGCGCCCCTAAAAGCCTGCGCCCAGCCCGGCGCTTACGGGGCTACGACGCCGTCCGCCTGGCCTGTTGCCGTGCCTTCCGTGGCTGACTTCGGGATGGGCTTGTCCGCCTTCAGGGCCGTCCAGACCTGGTCGGCCTTGGTCTCGTCGAGGAGGACGCGGTTGAGGTCGGCGGGGTCGTACTGGACCGGCATGGTGACCATGTCCATCTTCGAGGCGCTGATCGACTTCAGACCGTTGGCCCAGGACATCAGGGAGTCGACGGAGCCCAGGTCGGAGTCGGTGGTGACGGACTTGGTGGCGGTGTCGGCGAGGTCGTAGAGGTTCTTCGGGTTGGTGAACAGGCCGACGCTCTTGACCTGCTCGACCAGGGCCTTGATGAACGCCTGCTGGAGCTGGATACGGCCCAGGTCGGAGCCGTCGCCCACGCCGTGCCGGGTGCGGACCAGGCCGAGGGCCTGCTCGCCGGTGAGCTGGTGGGTGCCGGCCGGGAGGTCGAGGTGGCTGTCCGGGTCGCTGATGGCCTCGGTGGTGGTGACCTCGACGCCGCCGAGTTCGTCGACCAGCTTCTCGAAGCCGCTGAAGTCGACCTCCAGGTAATGGTCCATCCGGATGCCGGTGAGGGACTCGACCGTCTTCACCGCGCAGGCGGCGCCGCCCGTGGAGTACGCGGAATTGAACATCACGCCGCTGGCCGCCGGGTAGGTGTCGCCGTCGGTGTCGGTGCAGTCCGGGCGGTCGATCAGGGTGTCGCGGGGGATGGACACCACGCTGGCCGACTGATGGCCCTCGTAGACATGGACGATCATCGCGGTGTCGGAGCGGGCGCTGCCGTCGTCCGCGCCGCCGCCGAGCTGCTGGTTGTCGCCCGAGCGGGTGTCCGAGCCGAGGACCAGGATGTTCTCCGAGCCGTCGTCGACCTTGGTGGGGCGGTCGGTGCCGAGGGCGTGGTCGATGTCGACGCTCTTCAGGTTGCCGTTGAGCTTGAAGTAGACATAACCCGCGCCGGTGCCGCCGAGCAGGACGATCCCGGCCGCGGCCCAGGCGGCGACCCGCGCTCCGGTGCGGGGCTTGCGGCGGCGCCCCTTGCCCCGGTGACGGGAACCGCTGGAGCCGGAGGGGCCCGGTATGCCGGGTTCCGGCGTGCTCTCGGCAGACATGTGCTCCTCGGTTCTCGTCCGGTCGGTGACCCCCAGCGGTGACGGACAGGGCGGGCGGGGTGCGCCCGGATGTCGGCAGGACACCGGGTGCGCCCCGTATCCATCGTGCTCCGTACGGTCAGACGGGGAAACTCGGCACAGGGTTGCACAACGCGCTGTGCCCACCGCCGGGGGCGATGGGCACAGGGAGTAGCCAGGTGGGCGGGGAGGACCCCGCTCACCTGGGGGTTCAGCCGAAGATGTCGTACTGCTTGAAGTCCGTACCGATCGTGATGGCTGTGGCGAAGATCTCGCTGGTCGCCTTGCCGGTGCCCGGGTACAGGGACAGTTTCCCGGCGGGCGTACGGGCCAGCAGGTCGGCCTTGCCGTCGCCGGTGATGTCACCGACCGCGGCGAACGCGTCGAAGCCGGCCCAGGTGCGGACCTTGATCCGGGGCGCGAAGGCGGCGCTGCCCGACTTGCCGGTGCCCTTGTAGAGGTAGACGGCGCTGCCGGTCTTGGCGCGGGCGATCAGGTCGGTCCGGCCGTCGCCGGTGAAGTCGCCGTGGCCGAGGACCACGTTGTACTGGTTCCAGCCGGAGCCGACCTTGACCCGGGCGGCGAAGGTGCCGTTGCCCTTGCCGGGGTAGATCCACAGCACCCCGGCGGAGTCCACGGAGAGCAGGTCCGGCAGATAGTCGCCGGTGACATCGCCGGGGACGATCAGCTGGGTCCGGGTCTTCCAGTTGTCGGCGAGCTTGGTGGTGACCCACTTCCCGGTGGTGAGCACGAAGTGGCTCCAGAAGATGTCGCCGTCGCTGCTGCGGCGGTAGACCAGGTCCTGGAAGCCGTCCCGGTTCAGGTCGGTCTGGAGGACCTTGTTCACCCCGTCCCAGTTGCCCCACTCCTCGCGGGCGTCGAACGTGGTGCCCTTGGACGCCTTGCTGTAGCCGAGCTTGGTGGCCGACTTGCGCACCCACATGTCGGCCCGGGGGTCCCGGCTGATGTTGCTGTCGTCGATCCGCGGATAGACCGCGCCGACATACGAGGTGACCTTGGCGAACACGCTGTACTTGCCCCGGTACACACAGTCCTCGACGCCCCAGGACACGACCCCGATGATCCGGTTGTTGACCACCAGCGGCCCGCCGGAGTCACCGTTGCAGGCACTGACGGTGGTGCTGTCGCTGCCGGTGGACGGGTCGCCCGCGCACACCATGTGGCCCTTGACGAACTCCCGGCCCCAGGCGCCCGCGCAGGTGGAGTCCGACTGGAGCGGCAGGGTCGCCGTCCTCAGGGTCGGTGAGAGGGCGTCGCTGGTCGAGCGGGTCCGGCCCCAGCCGTAGACCTTGGCCTTGGTCCGGGCGGCGTAGGAGGCGCTGTCCCCGGCGGTGGTCATCCGGATCGGAGTGGCCTTGACCGGGACGTCCAGGGTGAGGACGGCGATGTCGTTGTCCAGCGTGCCGGCGTTGTACGACGGGTGCTGCCACTGGCGCAGCGGGAGGGTCACCGTGCCGTCGGTGCCGGCCTCGGTCGGCATCTTGGCGGTGCCGGTGACGACGACCCCGTTGAGGTACCAGTTGTAGCCCTTGACACAGTGCGCGGCGGTGAGGATCTTCGTGGGCGACACGACCGCGCCGCCGCAGAAGAAGCCGATGTCGTCGGCGGTGCCGGTGGTGCCCCGGTCGTCGAAGTACCAGAGCTGGGCCATCCACGGGGCCGAGGTGATCGTGGTGGTCGTCCCACCGATGATCTTCGCCTCCTTGCCGCCGGAGGGGCTGCCGCCGGTCCCGGTGCGCGGCGACTCCCGGTTCCCCTGCCCGGCGATGTCGTCCTCGGCGAGCGCCCCGGACAGGCGGTCGAGCAGTTCGTCCTGGGTGACGGTGGTGGGACCCGGGGTCACCCCGGTCGGCGGCTGTGGAGTGGCGGCGTCGGCGGTCGAGGTCAGCAGCGCGGCCCCGAGCGCGGCGGCGAGTGCCGCGGCGACAGCGGAGACCGCGATACGTATCCGCCGTCTCGGCCGCCCCTCACCCCCTGTGGACATGGACATACCCACTCAAGTCCCCCCTAGGGATCAGTAGTTCGAAGTCGCCGATGGTACCGCAACGACGGTGGCCGCCCCCGGGAAGGGGACGGCCACCGTCAGGCGCGCGCGAGGTGCGTGCCGTGCTGTCAGTCGTTGCCGGGAGTCGGCGTCGTCTTCTGGATCTGCATCAGGAATTCGATGTTCGACTTCGTCTGCTTCATCTTGTCCAGCAGCAGCTCGATCGCCTGCTGCTGGTCCAGCGCGTGCAGCACCCGGCGCAGCTTCCAGACGACCGCCAGCTCCTCGCCGCCGAGCAGGATCTCCTCCTTGCGGGTACCGGACGCGTCGACGTCCACCGCCGGGAAGATCCGCTTGTCCGCGAGCTTGCGGTCGAGCTTCAGCTCCATGTTGCCGGTGCCCTTGAACTCCTCGAAGATCACCTCGTCCATGCGGGACCCGGTGTCGACGAGCGCGGTGGCGAGGATGGTCAGCGAACCGCCGTCCTCGATGTTGCGCGCAGCGCCGAAGAAGCGCTTCGGGGGGTAGAGGGCGGTCGAGTCGACACCACCGGACAGGATGCGGCCGGAGGCGGGCGCGGCGAGGTTGTACGCACGGCCCAGACGGGTGATGGAGTCCAGCAGGACCACCACGTCGTGCCCCAGCTCCACCAGCCGCTTGGCCCGCTCGATGGCCAGCTCGGCGACCGTGGTGTGGTCCTCGGCCGGGCGGTCGAAGGTCGAGGAGATGACCTCGCCCTTGACCGACCGCTGCATGTCGGTGACCTCTTCCGGACGCTCGTCGACCAGGACGACCATCAGGTGGCACTCGGGGTTGTTGTGCGTGATCGCGTTGGCGATGGCCTGCATGATCATGGTCTTGCCGGTCTTCGGCGGGGCCACGATCAGACCGCGCTGGCCCTTGCCGATCGGCGAGACGAGATCGATGATCCGGGTGGTGAGCACGCCCGGGTCGGTCTCCAGGCGGAGCCGGTCCTGCGGGTAGAGCGGGGTCAGCTTGGTGAACTCGGGGCGGCCACGGCCGTGTTCGGGGGCCATGCCGTTCACCGAGTCCAGACGGACCAGCGCGTTGAACTTCTCGCGCCGCTCGCCCTCCTTCGGCTGGCGGACCGCGCCGGTGATGTGGTCGCCCTTGCGCAGCCCGTTCTTACGGACCTGGGCGAGGGAGACGTACACGTCGTTGGGGCCCGGCAGGTAGCCCGACGTACGGATGAAGGCGTAGTTGTCGAGGATGTCCAGGATGCCGGCGACCGGGATCAGGACGTCGTCGTCGGCGAGCTGCGGCTCGGGGGTGCCGATCTCGTCGCGGCCACGGCGTCCGCGGCGGTCCCGGTAGCGGCCCCGGCGACCGCGCCGGCCGCCCTCGAAGTCGTCGTCGTCCTGCTGCTGCTGGCGGTTGCCGCCCTGGCCGCCGCCCTGGCTCTGCTGCTGGCGCTGCTGGCCCTGGCCCTGCTGGTCGTCGCCCTTGTTGCCGCGGCGGTCACGGTCACGGTCGCGGTCCCGATCGCGGTCGCGGTCCCGGCCGCGCTCACGGCGGTCGCGGCGGCGGCCCTCGCCGGCGTCCCCGGCGTCGCCCTGCGGCTGCTGCTGGACGGGGGTCTCGGCCTTGGGCTCGCTCTTGGCCTCGGCGGTGACCGTCTCGGGGCTGCCCGCCTCGGCGGTGGCCCGGCGGCGCCGACGCTCGGCCGGGGCCTCCTCGCCGGCCTCGCCGGAGGCGGCCTTGGAGGGCTGGCCGGGGATCTCGATCTGCTGCTGGGCGGCGGCCTGCTCGGCCGGGGCCTCGGTCTTCGGCTCCGCCTTCTTCGCGGCCGGCTTCTCCGCCCCTTCGGCGGTGTCGCCGGTGCGGGTCCTGGAGGTGGTGCGGCGCTTGGGCTTGGTCTCGGCGGTGTCGTCGGCCTTGGGGGCCTTGGGGGCCGCCCCGCCGGACGCCTGCGCCTCCTTGATGACCTCGATCAGCTGGCTCTTGCGCATCCGCGCGGTGCCCCTGATGCCGAGGCCCGATGCGACCTGTTGCAGCTCGGCCAGCACCATGCCCTCGAGGCCGGTACCACGGCGCCGCCGGGAGCCGGCACCGGTGGCAGGCGCGGAGGCGTCCGTGGCGGGCGCGGCAGCGGTCTCCTCGACACGTGCGCCCATCAGATCGGTGGTGTCGCTCACGAAGGGTCCTTCCCTGGAGCGGACGTCGGCCTGTCTGGCTCGGCGACCGGTTGTGCTGTCCGGCTTCGGTCCGTTCCGTGTGGACCGTGCCGGGGCGGTGGTCCGCCAAAGCGGCGGAAGAAATTTCTGGTGATGGCGCTTCCCGTGGCCGTGACACCCAGTGTCACGTGGCGTGGTCGCACCGGCTCCGAAGCTCCCCCAGAGGGGGTACCCCCACCGATGACCCGCTCAGTGTCGGCGTACGGCGTACTGCCCGCATACGTAGTACGAGACACAGTGCGGCTTGGGGGGCTCCCGGAAGAATGTCTGTCCCGGAGGGGGACACGAGGCACCTCGCCATGGTGAGGTCGGGTGCAGACTTGAGGTTAACACTACCGGATCTAACAAACATTCCCCCTCTCCACATCCGGCAATCGCGTGCTCCCGCCCGTCACTGGCCGGGATCGACCGGTTCGACGGGGTCGGGCCCGGTCGACGCGAGCGGCAGCACACAGGCTCCTTGGAGGTCGAGGTTCAGCCGGTTGGCGGCCCAGTCGGCCCCGGCGAGCGCCTCGACCTTGTCGGCGGTGCCCTGGTCGGCCAGCGCCATGACGGTGGGTCCGGCGCCGGAGATGACGGCCGGGATGCCGTCCGCCCGCAACCGCTCCACCAGCGCCGCGCTGTCCGGCATCGCCGGTGCGCGGTACTCCTGGTGCAGCCGGTCCTCGGTGGCGGGCAGCAGCAGCTCGGGGCGCCGGGTGAGGGCCTCGACGAGCAGTGCGGCCCGGCCCGCGTTGGCGGCGGCGTCGACATGCGGCACCGTACGCGGCAGCAGGCCACGGGCGGTCTCGGTGAGCACCGGCCGACCCGGTACGAAAACCACCGGAACGATGGAATCCGCCGGGTCCATCCTGATCGCGCGGGCGGCCCCGGCGTCCATCCAGGACAGCGTGAAACCGCCGAGCAGACAGGCGGCGACATTGTCGGGGTGGCCCTCGATCTCGGTGGCCAGCTCCAGCAGCGCGGTGTCGTCGAGGCGGGCCTCGCCGCCTATGGTCACCGCGCGGGCGGCGACGATCCCGGCGCAGATGGCGGCGGAGGAGGAGCCGAGACCCCGGCCGTGCGGGATGCGGTTGGCGCAGACGATCTCCAGTCCGCGCGGCTGGCCGCCCAGTACGTCGAAGGCGGTGCGCAGGGACCGGACGAGCAGATGGGCCTCGTCACGCGGGAGGGTCTCGCTGCCCTCGCCGGCGATGTCGATGTGCAGCCCGGAGTCGGCCACCCGGACGACCACGTCGTCGTAGAGCCCCAGCGCGAGGCCGAAGGCGTCGAAGCCCGGACCGAGGTTGGCGCTGGTGGCGGGGACGCGCACCCGTACGGCGGCGGCGCGGAAGGCGGGACCGGCCATCGCTCGATGACTCTCCTTGAGCTGCGTGATGGTCGAGGACACTCGATGACATCTATGAGATTCGATGACGTACGACGAACCTTTCGGCCGCCGTGCACCGCCCTCGGCGGTGCGC
Source organism: Streptomyces sp. NPDC048290 (assembly GCF_040652095.1). Lineage (NCBI taxonomy): Bacteria > Bacillati > Actinomycetota > Actinomycetes > Kitasatosporales > Streptomycetaceae > Streptomyces > Streptomyces sp. NPDC048290. Next base: position 295,769 of record NZ_JBEZLM010000007.1, on the reverse strand, counting down.
CCGGCCGGGCGCCGGGCCAGGAAGACGATGGGGAGACGACGCGGAGTCGGCGCGGCACCGCGGCATATGCGGCGGGCGGGTTCGGTACAGCCTATCGAAGGAAGGTTCTCGGGCGACATAGGGCGCACAGGAGGCGCACGATGCGTGTCGCAAGCCCCCCGTGCCACCCCCTGCGGGGAAGCCCCCCGAGGGATCCCGGGGAGACCCCCGGAGGACCCCCGAGCAGCCCCTGAAGAGGCTGCTCCCCTGCTTCAGGAGTGCTTCAGGAGTGCTTCAGGAGTGCCTCAGGAGTGCCTCAGGAGCACTCCCGCGAGCACTCCCGAAGCAGGGCGGGGCCGCTCCGGAGCCCGTGCCCTACGCCAGACCCAGCCGGGTCGCCGCCGTCGCCGCGTCGACCGGGACGGTGACCGGCTGCGGGGCACCGGCGACGGCCCAGTCGGGGTCCTTCAGACCGTTGCCGGTGACCGTACAGACGATCCGCTGGCCGGGGTCGACGTCTCCGCGCTCGGCGGCCTTGAGCAGTCCGGCGACGGACGCGGCCGAGGCGGGCTCCACGAAGACGCCCTCCTGGGCGGCCAACAGCCGGTAGGCGCGCAGGATCTCACGGTCCGTCACCTCGTCGATGAACCCGCCGGACTCGTCGCGGGCGGCGAGGGCGAGGCTCCAGGAGGCCGGGTTGCCGATCCGGATGGCGGTGGCGATGGTCGAGGGGTCCTTGACGACCTCGCCGCGCACGATCGGCGCGCTGCCGGACGCCTGGAACCCCCACATGCGGGGCGTACGGGAGGACACACCGTCGGCCGCGTACTCCTTGTAGCCCTTCCAGTACGCGGTGATGTTGCCCGCGTTGCCGACCGGCAGGACGTGGATGTCGGGCGCGTCGCCGAGCATGTCGACGATCTCGAAGGCGGCGGTCTTCTGGCCCTCGATCCGGACCGGGTTGACCGAGTTGACCAGCGCGACCGGGTAGTTCTCGCTGAGCGCGCGGGCCAGCGTCAGACAGTCGTCGAAGTTGCCGTCGACCTGGAGGATCTTCGCCCCGTGGACCAGGGCCTGGCCCATCTTGCCGAGCGCGATCTTGCCCTGCGGGACGAGGACGGCGGAGACCATCCCGGCCCGTACGGCGTACGCGGCGGCGGAGGCGGAGGTGTTGCCGGTGGACGCGCAGATGACGGCCTGGGCGCCCTCCTCCTTCGCCCTGCTGATCGCCATGGTCATACCGCGGTCCTTGAAGGACCCGGTCGGATTGGCGCCCTCCACCTTGAGGTGGACCTCGCAGCCCGTGCGCTCGGAGAGCACCTGCGCGGGCACGAGGGGCGTGCCGCCCTCACGGAGCGTCACGACCGGCGTGGTGTCGGAGACGGGCAGCCGGTCCCGGTACTCCTCGATGATTCCGCGCCACTGGTGGGTCATTGCTGGTTACTCTCCTTCAACCCGCATGATGCTGGCGACACCCCGCACGGTGTCGAGCTGGCGCAACGCCTCGACGGTCCCGGTGAGGGAGGCGTCGGACGCGCGATGGGTGACGACGACGAGCGAAGCCTCGCCGCCCTCCCGTCTCCCGCCACCGCCCTGTTCGACGGCGACTGCGTCGCCACTGATTTGATTTCTGCCCTGCTGGCGAACGGTGTCGATGGACACCCCGTGCTCAGCGAAGACCGTGGCCACCTGGGCGAGCACACCCGGCTTGTCGGCCACGTCGAGGCTGATGTGGTACCGCGTGACGACCTCGCCCATGGGCGAGACGGGCAGCGCGGCATACGCCGACTCGCCGGGCCCGGTGGACCCGTCGAGCCGGTTGCGGCAGACGGCGACCAGGTCGCCGAGGACGGCCGAGGCGGTGGGCGCGCCACCGGCACCGGGCCCGTAGAACATCAGCTGACCGGAGGCGTCCGACTCCACGAAGACCGCGTTGTACGCGCCGCGCACGGAGGCGAGCGGGTGGGTCAGCGGAATCATGGCCGGGTGCACGCGCGCGGTGACCGAGCCCCCGTCGGCGGCCCGCTCGCAGATGGCGAGCAGTTTGATGGTGCAGCCCATCTCCCTGGCGGAGGCGAAGTCGGCGGCGGTGACCTCGGTCATGCCCTCGCGGTAGACGTCGTCCAGCCGGACCCGGGTGTGGAAGGCGATCCCGGCGAGGATGGCGGCCTTGGCTGCGGCGTCGAAGCCCTCGACGTCGGCGGTGGGGTCGGCCTCCGCGTAGCCGAGGGCGGTGGCCTCGTCCAGCGCCTCCTGGTACCCGGCGCCGGTGGAGTCCATCTTGTCGAGGATGAAGTTGGTGGTGCCGTTCACGATCCCGAGGACCCGGTTGACCTTGTCCCCGGCGAGGGACTCGCGCAGCGGCCGGATCAGCGGGATGGCACCGGCGACGGCGGCCTCGTAGTACAGGTCCTTGCCGTGCTCCTCGGCGGCGGCGTGCAGCGCGGCGCCGTCCTGGGCGAGCAGGGCCTTGTTGGCGGAGACCACGGAGGCGCCGTGCGCGAAGGCGGTGGTGATGAGGGTCCGCGCGGGCTCGATGCCCCCGATGACCTCGACGACGACGTCGATGTCGCCGCGTTTGACGAGGGCGGTGGCGTCGGTGGTGACCAGCGCGGGGTCGATGCCCTCGCGCACCTTCCCGGGGCGCCGCACGGCGACCCCGGCCAGCTCCACCGGGGCGCCGATCCGCTGGGCGAGATCGTCGGCGTGCGTCGTCATGATGCGCGCCACCTCTGAGCCGACCACTCCACAGCCCAGCAGCGCCACCTTCAGCGGACGCGTACGCATCATCCGACCTCGTTTCGTCTTCCAACCGGTTACCGTCTGGGTTCGCACCCAGCGCGGGGCCTCACCAGTCTCACTCACCGGACGGGACTTTCTGCCCCTGGTCCGGATCGTGAGACATCTATTTCATTTTCCCGGAACCGGAAACAGGAGATTCTCCGTCCCCTGTCCTCCGGCACCCCGCGGCCCCTCGGGTCTCTCCGGCACCTGCGGCCCTCAGGTCACCCGACATCGAGCCGGAGCAGATCCTCCTCGGTCTCGCGCCGCACGATGACCCGGGCGGCCCCGTCCCGCACGGCCAGCACCGGCGGCCGGGGCACATGGTTGTAGTTGCTCGCCATGGACCGGCAGTACGCGCCGGTCGCCGGTACGGCGATCAGGTCACCCGGGGCGAGGTCGCCCGGCAGGAACGCGTCCTTGACGACAATGTCACCGCTCTCACAGTGCTTCCCCACGACCCGGACCAGCATCGCCTCGGCGTCGGAGGTCCGGGAGACGAGAGCGACGCTGTACTCGGCGTCGTAGAGCGCGGTGCGGATGTTGTCGGACATGCCGCCGTCGACGGAGACGTACGTGCGCAGCCCGTCCAGCGGCTTGACCGTGCCCACCTCGTAGAGGGTGAAGGCGGTCGGGCCGACGATGGCCCGGCCGGGCTCCACGGAGATCCGGGGGGTGCGCAGCTTCGCGGAGTCGCACTCGCGGGCGACGATCTCTTGCAGCGCCTTGGCGATCTCGTGCGGCTCGCGCGGGTCGTCACCGCTGGTGTAGGCGATGCCGAGGCCGCCGCCGAGGTCGATCTCGGGCAGCTCCACCCCGTGCTCGTCCCGTACGTCCTTGAGCAGCCCCACGACCCGGTGCGCGGCGACCTCGAAGCCGGACATGTCGAAGATCTGCGACCCGATGTGGGAGTGGATCCCGACCAGGTCGAGGGAGTCGAGCTGGAGCGCCCTCCGTACCGCCTCCGCGGCCTGCCCGCCCGCCAGCGGAATCCCGAACTTCTGGTCCTCGTGGGCGGTGGCGATGAACTCATGGGTGTGCGCCTCGACGCCGACGGTGATCCGGATCTGCACCCGCTGCCGTACGCCCAGCTCCCGGGCGACATGGGCGACCCGCACGATCTCCTGGAAGGAGTCGAGCACGATCCGGCCGACGCCCGCCTCGACGGCCCGCCGGATCTCGGCCACGGACTTGTTGTTCCCGTGCAGCGCGATCCGCTCGGCCGGCATCCCGGCGGACAGCGCGGTGGCCAGCTCGCCCCCCGAGCACACATCGAGGTTGAGCCCCTCCTCCCGGAGCCAGCGCACGACGGCCCGCGAGAGGAACGCCTTACCGGCGTAGAAGACATCGGCGTCCGCCCCGAAGGCGTCCCGCCAGGCCCGCGCCCGCGCCCGGAAATCGGTCTCGTCCAGGACGTACGCGGGCGTCCCGAACTCCTCGGCGACATCCGTCACCGGCACCCCGCCGACCCGGACGACCCCGTCGTCGCCGCGGACGACGGTCTGCGCCCAGACCTTGCCGTCGAGGGTGTTCAGATCGGCGGGCGGGGCGGAGTAGTGCCCCTCGGGGAGGACATCGGCGTGACGGGGCCCGGCGGGATGTGCGGAACGGCTCATGTCTCTCGTCGTCTCTTCGTCTCTTCTGAGGTCGTCTCAGAGGTGGTCGGGTGCGTCGATACCGAGCAGGGACAGGCCGTCGGCCAGCACCGCCCCGACGGCCTCGACAAGAGCGAGCCGGGCACGGTGGACGGCCGAGGGTTTCTCGTCCCCCCTCGGCAGCACGTCCGGCAGCACCCCGGTCACCGCGTCCGCGAGCGCGACGAGCTGCCGGGCGAGCCGGGAGGGGTCGTGATGGCGGGCGGCGGCGGCGAGGACGCGGGGGTGGTCGCAGAGCGCGGTGCCGACGGCGTCGTAGGCCGCGGTCCCTTCCCCTCGTACGTCTCCCGCCTCGGCCTGGAAGCCCAGGTCGGCGGCGTTGCGGTGGAGCGCGCGGGTGCGGGCGTGGGCGTACCGGACGCGGAAGAGGGGGTTGCTCTCCCGCTGGACGAGGAGCCCGGGTCCGACCCGGACGTGATCGTGCGGCGCGGTGCTGAGCATGGCCCAGCGGGTGGGGTGGGTGATGGGGGTGCCGGGGTGGCTGTCGTGGCCGGGGGGGCTTTCCTGCCCGGGGTGGAGGGGGACGGGGCGGATGAGGTGGGCGGGGATCTCGTCGGGGGCGGAGTCGTCCCCCACCGCCTCCGCGACGGCCTCGCCCTGCGAGCGCAGAATCCGGGCGACGGCACCCATCACGACCAGGGCCCGGGGCTCGGGCGGCGCGCACAGCCGTACGGTCACGGTGTCGCCCCGCGGGACGACATGCCCGTACGGCACCTCGTCGCCCCGCGACACCTCACGCACCAGCCCCGCGATCACGGTGGCGCGGATGTCGCCGTCCCCTTCTCGCGGCCCGGCGAGGGTGAGGTTGAGGAAGCCCGGTCCGGTGACGACGACGTCCCGGATGCCGTGCGCCCGCAGCAGATGGGGGGAGAGGATCTCGGCGACCCGCCGGGGAGTGTGTCCGGCCGGACGGGCGAGCTGGAGGGCGATGGTGGTGGCGTAGTCGCCGCATCCCCCGGCTCCCGGGGCCGTGACCACGGCCCGCGCCGGAACCTTCACCCTCAGCTCCCCCTGCTCCACAGCACTGCGCACCGCGCGCAGCACGGTACGGGAGAGCTCGACGGGGGTCACGGGACCAGCGTAGGCGAGGAGGGGGGTGGGGAGGCGAGCCGATTTGCCCGATGGTCCGGGATGTGGACGGTTGGGGGGAGGTTCGGTGCGTATCCGGCGGCGGGGGTGAGCGGGGAGGTGGGGCGGAGGGCGGTGTGACGGGGGGGCGGTGTGACGGAGGGCGGGGGGGGCTTGGCACTCCCGGGGGTGTGGCGCGGTCCGGTCCTTGTCAGCCGGTGCAGCCGCGCCCGCCGTCGCCCGAGGCGCCGGAGCCGCCCGCCGCGCCGCCGAGGAGCCCTTCGACGAGTCCCCGCCCCTGCTCCGCCACCCGCTGGTGCCGCAGCTCGACGAGCCGCCGGACGAGCCGCACCAGCTCGCTGGGCTCGAAGGGCTTGGCGAGGAAGGCGTCGACCCCGACGTCGAGCCCGCTGTCGACCTCCTGCTGAGTGCAGGCGCTGACGATGGCGAGGGAGAGATCACGGGTACGGGGGTCGGAGCGCAGGCGGCCGGCGGTTCTGAGCCCGTCGAGCCGGGGCATGACCACGTCGAGTGTCACCACATCGGGTCGCACTTCATGAACGACATCCAGACACTCGACACCATCGGCCGCGGTCACCACCTCGATACCCTCCAGTTCGAGGTTGACCCTGATCAGCTGCCGGATGACCTTGTTGTCGTCTACAACAAGCACCCGGCCCGAGGCGCCTGACACAACTTGAGAGTAGGTCGGCACCGGCCACCGCGTCCGGCTTTTCCGCACTTCCAACCCGTCGGGGCGACCGGGCCCATGTCCCGGGGCGACCTGTCCTCTTCCCCGGCCCACCGCTCGGGGCGCCGGGCGTCGTCCCCCGGTCCGTATCTCGGGACGACCTGTCCCCTTCCCCGGTTTCCCGGCCCGCCGCTCGGCGCGACCGGCCGTCCCCCGGCCCGGCAAAAACGCGTTCCTGACCACCCCGAGCGAGCTGGTAGTGTTCTGTCCGTCGCCACGAGCAAGCAGCTCAACGGCCGACACGCCCCCGTAGCTCAGGGGATAGAGCAACGGCCTCCGGAGCCGTGTGCGCAGGTTCGAATCCTGCCGGGGGCACTTCGTGAGAAGTGCCAAAAGACCCCGCCACCAGCCAACCAGCTGGGTGCGGGGTCTTGTTGTGTGTGCGGTCGGATGCGGTCGGAGGCAGCCCGATGACAGTGATCACGTAATGACCACGTGATGATCTTGAAGGGTCTTTCGGCAGGTCAGCCGCCGTTTTCCAGCGTTTCTGGTGCGCCTGTCCGCGCCTACCTCCACGCACAGCGAAAAGCCCCGGATCGCTCCGGGGCTCTTGCGTGTCGGTCACGAGGGTCGCGTCACTCCGTTGTCTCGTCCCCCTCCCCCAGCCCTCTCAGAATCCGGTCGTTCATCTCCTGTTCCTGACCGTCGATGCACTTCGCGTAGATCTTGAGGAGCACGTCCACCGAGTGACCGGCACGGGCCGCCACTTCCGGGGCGGGTACGCCGGAGTTGAGCCACTGGGAGACGCCCGCGTGCCGCAGGTCATACGGACGGGCGGCCAGGACCGAGGAGACCTGTTGTAGCGGGAACGCCAGCGCACGAGCGTGCTTCCACACGCGGGAGTACGACGAGGCCGCCACGACGTTGCCCCGTTCACTGGCGAACAGTCGGCCATCCGACGCCGTACCGAACTCCTTGATGTGCTCCTGGAGCATCCGCACCAGCGGAGGCGGGATCGGCACGATCCGCACCTCACCGCTTGCTCGCTGCTTCAGGCCGCGACGGTCGTGAGCCTCACCGGAGTCGGTCCACGCCTTACCGGCGGTGGGACGTGTCTCAGTGAGTTCGATCCGGCCCCAGCCCCTCTCAGGAAGGGTGCAGTCGGACAGGCGCAGACCGAGTGCTTCACCGGGGCGCATGGCCGCGTAGTAGAGGCAGCCGAAGAAGGCTCGCAGCCGTCGGCCGCTGGCCCGCTCGTAGCCGCCAACATAGGTCACGGCTGCCAGCAGTTCCCGCGCTTGCCGGGGGTTGACCACGACTCTGCGGTCGACTTCCTGCACGGGGCGCTTGCCGCGCTTGCGCCGCACCCTGCTCAACGGGTTGGACGGCAGCATTTCCAGCTCTACGGCGTGTTCGAGGACGTTGAAGACCACTGCACGACGTCGGCGGTAGGTCTGTGTCGCCGCAGGCTTGCCGTCCAACTTCCTCGTCAGGGCGTCCAGCAGCTCATGGACACGGGTGATCTCCTGGAGTTCCGCCACCGGCAGCGATGCTTTCTCGAACCACTTCGCCGCCGCCACGATCTCCTCGGGCCGTTCCTGCTCCCGCCGAGGCGGGGGCAGGATGTAGGAGCGCAGCGCCCGTCGGAGATCGGTACGGGAGGGACGCCCCCGAGCCTGCTTGACCATCGTGGGCAGTACGGTTGCGAGGGCATCCGTCATGCTGTCGCGTTGCTTGGCCGAAGCCTCAGTCCAGCGGGCGTCGATGTACTTCAGCGCCAGCCCGAGCAGGGACAACGAAGCCTTGCCTCCGCGCAGCGAATCGGGCAGGCCCGTCACAGTGTCGAACGGCTCCCCCTTGTCGGCGGCGCGGAGCAGCTTCGCCCGGAAGCGGTCGGCCAGTGGCCTTGTCTTGTACGAGTCGTTGAACGGCTCGCCGTCCACGGACCAGCGCACCACGTGTGTCGGCTTCTTGGCCGAGCGGTTGACGCTGAGGTTCCAGATCACCACCTTGTAGGACTTCACGCCGTACCCTCCGCTCGTTCGGCCAGCCAGGCATCAAGTGCCGCGCGCCGGACACGAAGCTCCCCGTTGGGGAGGCGGATGCAGGACGGGGCGCTCCGCAGTTCCCGCCAGCGGTAGAAGGTGCGACGTGAGACGCCGCCCAGTTCCTCAAGCACTTCACGGACTGTGAGGAGTTCGCCCGCAGCCGAGTTACGCACCATGGTCGCCACCGCCTTCCCGGACCGAGGCCGCCAGGACGGCCGCCTCCGGGGTGTAGCCGCGTCCCGCGTAGCGCCAGTTGCTCACGCTGATCACGGGTCGGTCGGCAAGGCCGAGCGCGGCGTGACGCTCCCGGGTGCGGTGTTCGGTGCGTGCCTTGCGTAGGGCGGTGAGGGTGGTCGAGTAGCAGCGGGATTTGGTGGAGAAGTGGCCCCGGTAGCCGAGCATGTGGGCCCAGCGGCGCAGGCCGAGCGGGGCGAACGGCTCCAGACCGCCGAGCCACCAGCACGTTCCGATCATGCGGAGGGTGTGGTCCCGTACGGGCAGTTCGGCCAGGTCTCGGGCGTGCCGGATGCGCCGGTCGACGGCTCCGGCGGGTTCGGCTCCCTTGGTGGCGTACTTGGCGATGTATCCGGCGATGGCAGCCGGGCTGGGTCGGGTGTCCGGGGCGGGGGCGGGGATCGGGCGCACGTCGATCTGGGCGCCGAAGCGGAGCAGGCGACGGCCGACGACATCCGCACCGGGCGCGGGAAGGCGTACCAGTCCCGCAGCGGCGTGCACGCCGTCCGTCAGCAGTCCGGCCGTGGCCCAGGCGGGCGGAGGTGTGGCGGGACCCTCCGGGCCGTCCAGGCGGATGACCGCGTGAAAGTGGACCAGGCCGCGCCGCTGGTACTCGGCGACCTTCACGTAGGACAGCCGCGCCGCGTCCGTGAACTCCGTGCGCGACAGGCCGACACGGCGGGCCAGTTCGCGGCGGAGTTCGAGGGCGAAGCGGTGCCAGAGCTGTCCGGCCTGTGCCTGCCAGAGCACCGCTCCGGCGTAGTCGTAGCAGCGTGGGCAGAGCGGTTCGCCCAGTCGTTGGTCGTCTTGTGTGTGGTGGAGGTGGCAGCCCGTGGGGGTGCCGTGCGTGCAGGGGGCGGACGGTTTGCGGGGGCGGCAGGCGACCGTCCGGCCGTCCCTTTCGCGCCTGGTGTGCACCGGGCCGAAGCCGGGGGCTGTGAGGGTGGCGAACACCCTTGGGTGCCCGCCGATCTCCTGGGGGATCTTCTTGCCGCCGACCAGGCCAGCGCGTACAAGGTGGTACGTGTCGGCCCGGTAGAGGCGTGCGCAGGTCGGGCAGATGGCAGCGCGGCGGTTGCCGCAGGCGATCAGCAGCCTGCCGCCGTCCGCCCCCGGGGTGTAGGTGTGGAGCACCTCCCCGGTCGCCGCGTCGGCGAGTGCTGCGCTGCCGACGAGGTGGATCGGGTCGGTACAGCCGCCAAGGCGGACGATGCTGCGGCGCCAGGCGTCGAAGCCGGGTTCCGCCGCCCGTGCGAGGAGGGCGGAGACGGGCGCGGGTAGTGGGGTGACGGGGTGGGGGTCGGTCATCGTGAGCCCCCGGTCCCGAATGCCTGCCGCATCACGGCCTTGATGGCTTCAGGCCCCGTCTTGGTGCTGAAGACGATGGTCGGGTCCGTCAGCCACAGGGCGGCTGCATGGCTCGCGCAGACTCGCTGTTCCCGGCCGTAGGCGCCGACGATGACGAGGACGACGACGGCCGGACCTACGCAGGTGGGCTGTTCGTCCTCCCGCAGTTCGCACTGCGGGGGTGGGGATTTGCGCGAATGGTGGGAGGTGGACACAGTGTGAGTGCTCCTTTCACTGCTCTTGTGGCGGTTGGAGTGGGCTCCCGGCGGGGTCGGGTTTGGCGACTTCGCGCCCCGCCGGGGGTTCTGGTTGTTGGGGTGGCTCAGTGCCGGTGGGCTCACGTCCGGTCCTCTCTGGGCGGTACCGCCGCAACGCGGTAGGAGACCGGGCCGAACGCCCGCGCGGCGGAGTAGAAGCCCTCCCCTAGGTCCTCCACCTGAACGTCCAAGGGCCGTGCGGCGAAGTCAGCGCCCTCTCTGCGCGCGGCGTTGTCGACAGCGCTCACCACGAGGACGAAGCTGGGCCAGGGCGGGACCAGGACCTCCGGGTTGTCGGCCAGGAACTGGGCCAGTTCCCTTAGTCCGGCGATGACCGCTTCACGGTCACCACTCTTGATCACGTACTCGGACATGAACGTCTCCTCGTTTGCTTGTCGTTGCGGTCAGAGCCGGAGTTGGCCGAGGAGGGCGGCGAGGGTCTCCAAGGCCGCCTGTACGAGCGGTGCGACCACTGTTCGGTCCAGGAGGAACCCGAACGTCCCGCAGAGCAGGACCGTCGACCACCGCAGGTAGCGGATGTGGAGCAGGAACCAGATCAGCAGGCCGAGCAGCAGCACGGCCGACAGGGACAGCAGCACGACGGTCCACCGCTCTCATTCGCTCGGGTCGAGGCGTTCTAGGTGCACCGTGATCCCGCCAGCCGCGTCGGTGATGCCGGGCAGGCGGGGGGTCAGATGCGCGTACTCGGCCGCGATCGATTCGGCTTCCTGCTCGGAGAGCAGGTGGGAGCGGGCTCGCTCCCAGCCGTCCGCCGACGCCAGCACGGCCGTCCCCGCGTCTTCCGGTGCGATGGCCTGAGCCGCCAGCAGGGCATCGGGGTTGAGGTCCCCCAGGGTCATCTCCGCCGTGCCGGGGTCGGCCACCCGGTGGCAGATCCTGCCGCCGAGTTGTGCCCGCAGGGCTGTGACGCCGGGGCCGAGGTCGGAGCCGACCCGCTGTCCGGCGACGATCAGGAAGACCCCGAGGGCCGCGCCGAGCTGTGCGAGCCGGACGAGTGAGGTCGCCGCCGCTTGAGCTTCGTCCTTCTCGCCGCGTCCCGCGATCAGGAACAACTCCGCGATCTCGTCCACGATGACGACGATCGGGACGGGGCGTACGCCGTCCGCGAGGCCCCAGATGTTCCGGACGCGGTGGGCACGGCACAGAGCCATGCGCTCCTGCGTCTCGCCGACCAGCGCGGCCAGCACCTTCACGGCTTCCGCGCGGTTGGTCGCCAGTGCGGACAGGCGAGGTCCGTACAGGGACAGTTCCATGCCGCCCTTGCAGTCGATTCCGATCAGCGCGACCGGTTGCGGGGCCAGGCCCGCGACGAGGGCGTTGATCAGCGTCGACTTGCCGGAGCGCGTGGCTCCGACGATCAGCCAATGCGGGATGCGGCGAAGGTCGATCACCCAGGCCGTACCGGCTTCCAGGACACCGACGACGACGGTCAGCAGTCGGCCGGTCCCTCGCTGCCGGGGAATGCGCGGATTCTTCAGCGGGTCCGCCGCCGAGGCGGATATGCGGACGACTCCCGGCTTCCACACGGCCACGCGGACCGCGTGCACACCCCAGTCGTGGGCCATGGCCGGAGCCGCCTTGACGAAGTCCTCCGGCACCTGTCCCGGCAGCAGCCGCACCCGGAACCAGAAGCCGCCGGGTGTCGGGCGGATGCCGGACCGCCGGGGAACGCGCGGCTGAGGCGGAGCGGTTCCGTTGCCGACCAGCCCCGACACCAGGGTGAGCGCCGGTTTCCGGCTCACCGCCAGGCCGCACCCGGCCATCAACGGCCGCCAGGTCGAGGCGACCCGGAGACAGACCAGGGGGAAGCCGACGCAGAACCACCACGCGACGGGATGCCGTCGGCGCAGCGCCGGGCCCGTGATGAGCAGGCCCAGCGCCAGCACGGCGGCCACCAGCAGTGTCCCGCTCAGCCAGGTCGCCCCGGCTGACGGTGCTGAGGCCAGGAGCCTCATTCTCCGGCCCCCTTCCTCACCGGGCCGGTGCTGCTGGCCGGTGCGGTCAGGGGCTTGATCTCGGCGGCACGGAAGGCGATGCCGTGCCGTCCCTCGTTCTCCCACGGCGTGGCGATGAGGTCCCGGACCTGCACCGGAACGCCGTTCTGCACGCCCACCGGCTCACCGGGAACGCTCACCGTCACCACGTCGGCCGAGGTACCGGCCATCAGGCACAGGCCGACCTGGTACACGGTCTGCCCGGTCTCGCGGTCCACTCGCAACTGACCGGTCTCCCGGTTGGCCACGCGCGGGTTCGGAGCCACGGCGCAGATGATCCCCGTGAACTTGGCGGTGTCGATCGGAAGGGCAACCACTCTTCTGAACTCCTTCTCTGCAACCCCCGAAGGGACATCCTTCGGGCGGTATATCCACCCGTAGTACGGGTGCAAGCAAGAGTGGCCACCCGTAGTACGGGTTGTCAAGCGACAAGAAGTGTTGGACGCTGTACCGGCTGATTGACCAGGCGACCAGAAGCAGAGCGCGGAGACTCGCATGCCTCCCAAGAGCAACCCGAAGAAGGACCCGCCCAAGTACCAGCAGATTGCCGATCACCTGCGAAAAGGCATCCTTGACGGCACCTACCCCGCTGGCCAGCCGCTCCCGTCCGAGGAGATCCTCGCGGGCCAGTTCGGTGTGACGCGCCCGACAGTCCGTCAGGGCATCGCCGAGCTACGGGCGGCCGGGTTGATCGAGGCCATGATGGGGCGGGGGACGTTCGTCCGCTCTCCTCACTCCCGCCCCGGCCTCACCCGCCCGCGCGGCGTACGCCAGGACTCGGAGGGCCGATACATCGAGGCGGACGGCCTCCGCTGGACCGGCACCGAACCCTCCGTCGCCACCCGCACGGATGCTCCGCTCGCGCTCGCGGACCTGCTCCGCATCCCGCCGGGCGAGCCGATGTTCACGTACGACGCCTTGGAGACCGCCGAGAACGGCCGTCTGCGACAGCTCCACCGCACGTACGTACCGTTCTCCGTGCTTGTCGGCACGAAGTACGAGGAGGAGGCCCCGCCTCCGGCTCCACACCTGTACGCGGCCATGGCCGAACTCGGGCACACGCTCCACTTCACCGAGTACGTACGTACCCGCATGCCCCTACCCGACCAGACCCAGGCCCTGCGCCTGCCCGGGGGTGTACCGGTTCTCCACGTCCTTCGGGTGTCTCTCAACCAGCAGGACATGCCTGTCGCCCTGGAGGAGCTCCATCTTCCCGGGGATGGCGTGGAACTCAGCTACGGCATCTGACGAAGCGAGCCACCAGCGGCACCGTCCGGCTCAGACTTTCTCTACTTCATCAAGGGCGGCGCGTCCGCGCCGCCGGTGGCCCCTGCCGCCCCGTCCGGGCTGCGGCGCTGGGGCGCCGGTCCCGGCCGGACGACTGGGGCCACCGTGGGAGTGCTCGCCTCAATGGCCGAGTCGAGCGGTCTCCAGCCGTTGAGCAGTCTCCCCGTTTGATATCCGACGCGTGGCATTTGTTCCTCGCGTCAGAGCGAGCGCCGCCGTGGCTGGGGCTGTCGGCTCCACGTCTTTAGGCAGCCACTTTGGGGCGAGCCTCTAAGATCATGGCCCCAACGTCGTGCTTTACCGGGCAGGTCCACAGACTGCCCGACGCGCCGGAAGCTTACGGGGCCATGATCACTCGCCCCAAAGCAGCTCCAGCCCAAAGCCGCTCCGACGACCGCGAGATCAGCGAACCCATCGTGTTCAAGACGCAGAGAACCCCGTGCGCCGACATCTCAAGACGACAGCGCACGGGACTCTGGCCGGGATTCCGGAATTCAGTTGCGACCCTGACCCGAAACGGTCGCCATGGGTAGATCAGTAACTCAGCGAGCTATTTCGATGGAACGGAAACGCCTCACGACTAGAGGTGTAGTCAGGTCGAGGGTGATGAATTCGCTGCTCTCAAAGAGGACCTTCTTTCCGCCGCCGCGCAGGGCGAACATGTCAGCGACTCGGAACTCTTCGCCTTCCAAGCTCGCGAGATCGCCGACCCGCACGGTGGACGCATTCACGGTCACCACCTCCATGAACTCACTCCGCACGGGCCTCCCCTTCCCCGAGGCTCTCCCCGCCAGTGCTCCGGGGCGCAGTCTGCCGCTCTGCCATCTCCCGAAGCACGCCCTCACTCAGGGCAGATGCGAGAAGTCGCACCGCCTCAGGGCGCACGGCCCCCAGGCATACGATCCCGTCACCGTTGACATTCACGTCAGCCTTCAGCCCCGGGAAGTCCATTTCAAGGCCCAGATCTCGTAATGCCTCCGCAAGAGTCCATGCCCCGCGCTTGCCCCGAGTCCATCCACGTACGTAAGGGACTCCGGGAATGAAGTCTTCAACGCGCTTCGCGCAGACACTTCGCCGGTCGGTCATTTCTTCCATCCCTCCAGAATTCTCCTCACGGCTCCGCGGTTTCCTCTTCACTCGGAGACGCGAGGGCAAGTCGCAATAGTTCTGCCAGGCGTTCCGCCGTCTCTGGGGACACTCGGCCGAGTTCCACAAAGCCCTGGCCGAAGGCGTTCAGGTCGGCCCTCAGGTACGGGAAGTCCCGTTCCATCCCTGCCGCGATCAGTACGTCCCGGAGCGCTGCTGTGGCGTCCCGCGCCGCGTACCACTCGCCGCCGTTGATGGGGGCCCAGTTCGCGGCGTCGCTCTGCTCCCTGCTCTCACCGGACACGGGGCTCCCCCTGGTCCGGCTCCGGCTCGTCCCACATCTGAGCCGCCGGAGTTCGGCTGTACTGCTCCCCATACCGGTCCGCCCGCGCCACCACCGAGGCCGCCGCGACGAACATCGCCGCCAGAGCCGCCGTCCGCGCGGGGGTCGCCTCTGGTCGGCGCATCGGCGCCCGGAGCCACGTATACCGGTCCCCGCTCAGCGGCATCGGTCCGGGGACGATCACGTAGGAGCCCTCTCCTGCGTAGCGGTACTTGGGCGGGTCGGCCGTCTCCTCACCCACCATTCGGTCGAACCGCTCGCGCGACCCGGAGGGCAGGAAGAAGCCGGTGCGTTTCCCGCCCCAGTCGGCCATGACCGGACCCAACGGCATCGCGCGCCGGTCGAGCTGAGAGAAGGTCTCCAGGCCGATCCGCTGCTCGATCACCACGACGTCGAAGTAGCGCCCGGCAGGCAGGGCGTACGGGTTGCGCGGGTCATCGGTCCAGGCCGCACGGCAGTCCTGCGGGTCCTCCGCCGTGGCAGACAGCCATTGCAGTCCGCGTTTCGTCATCATCTGCATGCCGTGCCGTACCTCCCAGGTTGGCCCGACGGCCCGTCAGCCGTCGTGCGACCAGCCTTGTGCGCACGGCATCACGTGGGGAGATGACGAGGGGTGACAGGGGATGACGTGTGCCGTTGTGCCACGTCACCCCGCGTCATCCCACCCGAGCAGTCGTGATCTTCCGCAAGACAGAGGACAGCAACGCTTCTCTTCCGTAAATTCGGAGGTCTCCGCCAACAGGCGACCATCCGTAGGGGGAGGCAGCCATCACCGACTCAACACAGCCGTTCGGGGTCCTCCTGCGTGAGGCCCGTAAGCGACGCGGGTGGGGTCAGCTGCGCCTTGTGAGTGAGATGCGTACCGCAGCCGGTAGTCGGGGCGACACCCTTCCCGCGGATGCCAGCGTGAAGCGTCGCATCGCGAGTTGGGAGAACGGGCACAGCGTCCCGGACGAGTTCTACGGCCCCTTGCTGTGCGCATCACTGGGCATGTCCGCCGCGGAGCTTGGACTCAACCATCTCAGCGGTCGTGACGTGCGACTACTGGAGACCCGCTATCCACCGAGCCCGGAAGACACCTTCCGGACCGTGGTCCAGATCTGGCGAGCCGACCTCAACGGGTACGAGCCGTTGGTTCTGTCGGAGCCGTCCCGGCCAGCGTGGAGCGAGGCGTCCCTTCGATGGCTCGTCGCTCCCGAGCCGTCGTTCCCGAGTGCCCAGGGGGCTGGTGGGAGCCGCGTGGGGATCAGTGACGTAAGCATGATCAGGACCACTGGCGGAATGTTCGCCGAGCTGGACGACCGTTTCGGCGGAGAACACGCCAGGCATTCTCTCGTGCAATATCTCAGCCGCGATGTGGCGCCCCTGCTCACCGGGCAGTACACGGAAGCGGTCGGGCGTGCGCTCTTCTCCACGGTCGCGGAGACGACTCTCCTTGCTGCTTGGATGTCCTACGACGCATGCCATCACGGACTTGCCCAGCGATATTTCTTGCAAGCTCTGCGGCTCGCCCAGGACGGCAATGACCGGCGCTTAGCGGGAAGCATCCTGTCTGCCATGAGCCACCAGGCCACGTTCTTAGGCCACTTCACAGAGGCCGCCACACTCGCGCGTGCGGCACGCATGGGAATTTCAGGGGTAGCGACTCCCACTCTGATGGCCCAGTTCCACGCCATGGAGGCGCGGGCATTGGCCCGTACCGGCGACATCCGTGCGTGCGAATCAGCCTTATCCGAGGCGACTAAGGCACTGGAAAGCCGCAACAACAGCGACGAGCCGGAGTGGATCACCTACTTCGACGAGGCCGAGTTGGCCGCCGAGGCCGCGCACTGCTTCCGGGATGTGAACAGTGCACGTCAGGCCGTTGCCCATGCCCAGAACGCCATGAGCGGTAGTCATGTCCGGAGTGACTTCTTCGCGACGATGGTTCTCGCCGATGCGCACCTTCGGGCGGGTGAACCCGAAGAAGCCTGCCGGGTTGCCCTAGATGCGCTTGACCTTGGGGAACAGCTTAAGTCGGCTCGTTGCGTCAGCTATTTAGCGGAGTTTCGTCACCGTTTAGACACGGTTGGCGACACGGCGTTCATCCGAGATTTTCGGGAGCAGGCAGCGGAGAATCGGCTTTGGGTGGCGAGTGGACGGCTACCGGCGAGCAGGTGATCCATGGAATGGGTCAGAAGGGGCGCCAGTCTCGCCGACTCCCGTCGGTCCGCAAGGACTCCACACGGCGCCCGAACTCATCACCAGATTTTGCACTGGTTGCTACTTGGTGGCCGAGCCAGACCACCATCATCAACTCTCGCAGATCCCCGAGAACCGGATAGCCGGGCCAGTTCATCAGGTCGAATCCGTAGTGGTAGACGAACGATTCGTACTCGGTCCGCGTGTGCCATCCGTATCGCTCGTAGTAGAGGGCAGATTGCACGAGGTCCCACTCGCGTGCGGCGAGGGAGAAGCCATCGAGATCGATCAGGATCGCATTTCCGTCCCGATGCCGGATGACGTTTCCTATGCTCGCGTCCCCGTGGATCATCCCGAACGGGAGCACGAAGTCCAGGCGGTCATACAGCTTGTGCAGCGCTCCCGCCCGCTCCTCCAGGAACTCACGGTCCGCCTTGGCGATCCCGTCGAGGGACCGCAGGCCATCCCACAGCTTGGTGAATGGGTCGAAGTACGGGAGCCCGAGTGACTCCGGTTCTTCGAGCCAGTGCAGCCGCTTCAGGAGGTCTGCCAGCTCCTCCAGAGTCGCGTACTCCTCCCGGTCCTGAGCGCTCTCCCAGAAGGTCACGACCCGGCCGCCGACGGTTAAGGGTTGCTGCACCCCCGCCAGCACGCGCGTCGCCGGAAAGTCCTCCGCCTCCAGCCACCGGGCTACGCCGACCGCCCGTGCCATCTGTTCAGTGACTGCGGGGTCCCGCGCGATGCGGACGATGGCGGGGGACGACGCCAGTCGGTACACGGCGTTGGAGCCCAGTCTCAGCAGCGCGGCGCCTGAGGGGTCCAGCCCCGCCTGGTCGCACGCCTCGCGGAGGACTTCCCCCGCGGTCTCCTCCGTGAAGTCCGTCATGCCGCCGTGGGAGCCGCCGCCACCTGAGATCATGCTTCGACGCTACCGCCCGGCCTGAAGCTACGGCAGGGCGCTTGCGTAATCAGGGCGTGATGATCATGACTCGGGGCAAGGTACTGGACGGCTTCTGTGCAGGTCAGAACCCCAGCTCGGCACGGGTCTTCGACGGCCTCCGGAGCCGTGTGCGCAGGTTCGAATCCTGCCGGGGGCACTTCGTAGGGAGTGCTAAAAGACCCCGATCTCAGCGGAAACGCTGAGGTCGGGGTCTTTGCGTATGTCCGGCCTCCCGTGGGTGGGCGGGATGCGGGGTCCGGGGTGGGGTGCCGGGCGTGGGGGGCTCGCGGTCTCCGTCGGGAGGGGGCGTTTGGGGGCTTGGTTGTCAGTGGGCGCCGATAACGTTTTGTCTGTCGTCGCACTGGTGTCGGGAGATCCCGGCTGAACTGTGCTTTCTTCTTGCTGTCTTGATGCGTGAGGCGGGGATCGTGGGCTGGGTGTCGGCGGGTGACGGGTATGAAGTCGCCCTGGTGGAGGGGCGGGTGGCGGCGCGGGCCACTGCGGGGAGGGCGGCGGGGAGGCAGCTGAAGTCGCTGCCCCGGGCGCTGCGGGATCATCCCGAGGTGGACCGGCTGCGGCGGTTCGCGGAGTGGCTCGAACGGCATGCCTCGGGGTGTGTCGCGCAGGTGGACGCCTGGATGGTGTCGTCGCTGCCCGTGCCCACCGGGCTGCTGGCCCAGGTGTGGCCGGACGAGGCGTGGCAGGTGGCGCTGCGTGATCTGGTGGTGGTCGGGGACGATCCCGACGAGGTCGGGTTTCTGCGGGGGGCCACCGAGGACGGGGAGTTGCAGGTGGTCGATCTCGACGGGGAGACCGTGCGGCTCGCGCCGCGGACGGTGACGCTGCCGCATCCCGTGCTGCTGCCCGACCTCGACGACATCCGGGAGTTCGCGGCGGAGCTGGGGATCGTGCAGCGGGTCGAGCAGATCCATCGGGCCACCTGGCAGCGGCCCGGGGAGGTCGACGGCACGGTGGGCCATGAGATACGGGAGTTCGCCGGCGGGGCGTTCCGGTCGCGGTTCGCGCTGGCCGCTCGGGCGAGTGCGCTGGGGTACCGGGTGTCGGGTGGCTACGCCACGGCTCGGGTGCGTGAGGGGGCTCGGGTCGTCGAGGCCGCCGTGTGGATCGGGGAGCCGTACTGGGAGGACTCCGTGGAGACGGGCGGGCTCATCTGGAACGGGGCCGACGGGCGGGCCCTGAGCCTGCGGGACGTGGGGGCCGTCGCCTGGTCCGAGGGGATGCGGATGGCCGCGGCGCTGTACGCGGGGCGGGACATCGAGGAGGGCAAGAACGCATGAGCGGGGGGACGCAGGTGTCGTACGAGGAGATGCTCGTCGCGGGTGGGGTGCTGCCGCCGGACACGGCGGACGCGGGGGAGCGGGCCGTGTCGCTGACCGCGCGGCGGTATCGCCATCCGGCGCTGGATGGCAGGGTGGTCGTGCGGGTCGTGGCGGGGGAGTTGGGGGCCGCCGAGGATCTCGCCGCCGGGTTTCTCGGGATGGAGGGGGATGGGGAACCCGTTGTCGTGGGGCTGGGGCTGCGGCAGTCGCTGGGGTTTCCGGAGTGGGTGCTGGTGCACCATCCCGAGGACGGGCATCACGCCCTCGGTGTCGTACCGGATCTGGAGCGGGTCGCCCGGCAGGTGAAGTCCCGGCCCAAGGCCGCCATGGACGCCTATACGGAGCTGGGCGCGCGGCTGGCGGCCTCCGTGCCGCACTTCCTGCCGACCTTCTACGAGCAGGCCGGGCGGGTGTTTCTGGCGGAGGAGAACGCCACCTATGCGGCTCAGTTGTTCACTCGGGCACGGAAAGCGGAGGCGGAGCACGGGCTTGTTGTCGAGGAGGAGCGGCTCGACGCGGTGTTCCTCGAGTTCGCCCTGGCGGGGGCGTTGCCCGTGAAGGTGCTGTCCGCCTATGGGCGGGAGCTGGCCGCCCGCGTGCCGGCCGAGGAGGCGCTGCGCCGCTTCACCCGGCTGTGTCTGCGCCGCACCGCGGGCGGGCTGCCGCCGTCCGCGCAGATGGCGGGCGATCTGCGGAAGCTGGCGCGGGCCGCGGGGCTGGACGCCGGGCTCGCCGAGCAGGAGTACCTCGCCGAGCTGCTTGAGCTGCCCGCCACCCTGCGGGCCGCCGCCGGCTGGTGGAAGGGGCACCGGGCCGCGCTGGTGGCGCTGGCCGCGCGGGACCGGCGGGTGCGCGGGACGCTGCTGGGCATGGTCCCGGCGGGCCATGACGACGAGCTGCCCGCGCTGTGGCTCCAGGTGCTGGAGGACTCGGGCGCCGCGGCGGGGCTGTGGGACGCCGCCCTTCCGGTGGAGGAGCGTCCGCACGACGGTACGGCGGGCTGGCTGGGGCGCTTCCTGGTCTTCCGGGAGCGGGCGCGGTCCTGGCGCGGCTCGACCCGGATGCCTGAGCTGTATCCGGTCGTGGAGCGGTGTGTGGAGCGGCTGCGGGCGGAGCTTCGGGACTCCGGGGGCGCGCTGCGGGTCAGCCATGACATCGATCTGGTGGATCTGCTGCTGTCCCTCGATGTGCCGGTGGCCGGGCCGGAGCCGGACGACGCGCTGCCGCTGACGCAGTGGGCCCAGGGCGACGGGCAGCGGGACCTGGTGTTCCTGGGCGCCGACAGCCGGTTCCACGACGCCTTCCTGAAGGGCGCGGAGCGGTTCGGCAACCAGGACGACGCGCTGCGGGCGATCCGTCTGCTGGCCGCTTCTCCCGGCTGCCGTCCGCTGCTGGCGCGGTGGGTCGCGTCGGCCGTCAAGCGGTTCACCGTGGTCGGACTGCCCCAGTTGCCCGACGCGCTGGCCCGGCTGAAGTGGCTGCCCTCCGAGGCACTGGCGCTGGCCGAGGACGAGGTGCGCGAGGCCGTCGCCACCGACCTCGCCCCCGTGCTCGTACGGACCCTGCGGGCCGGGATCTTCGACGAGCTGGGGTGGCCGGCCTGGGAGGAGGCGGCGGCCGACCTGGTGCCGAAGGCGCAGGTCGAGGATCTGATCGTCGCCGACGCATGGCCGCATCTGGTGGTCGCCGGGGCGGCCCAGGCCCGGGTGATCGGCGCCGGGGGCACCCTGCTCACCCACGATCTGCGGATCCCCGCGGGCGACCGACGCGGCGACCCCGGCTTCCACCATGTCGACGGTGAACTCCTCGTCTACTGGAACAGCGGCCAGAGCGGTCTGCGCGGCTACTGGCACAGCCGGGCCGACCGGGTCGAGACGCTGGCGGGCCCGAGCGCCACCCGCGGCACCGAGATGGACTGGTACCGCGGCGACTTCCCGATCACCCTGCCGCTGTCCGGCGGCGGGCGGGCGACCGGCGGCGGTGTCGTGCACCCAGGCGACACGACCCTGCCCGAGGAGCGCTCGCTGCTCTTCGACGGCACCTCCTACTGGGTGTGGCACGCGGACTCCGAGGACCACGCGGGACACGGCTGGTACGAGTACGACCCCGTCGGCGGCGGACGGGGGCGCATGAGCCGGCCCGCGTTCCTCGCCGACGCGCTGCGGGACGCCCCCGACGGCAGCCGCTTCGCGGGCGGGCGGCTGAGCCCCTCCCCCACGGCCGGTGCCGCGCCCGCCGCCGCGCCCGTGGACGGGCTCGTGGGGCTGCGCCGGGTGACGCTCCCGGACGGGTCCACCCGGGTCGAGGACCTCGCCGGGCACACCCTCACCGTCCCGGCCGACGCCGGTGTGCCGTACACGCTGGTGATGTTCCCCGGCGCCGAGCGGCCCACGGCGGTGGTGCGCAACAGCTGGCAGCTCGATCTCGTGGACGCGGAGGGGGTCGTCACCGCCTGGGCGAAGACCGACCGCACGGCGGGCGTCTTCGGCGAGGGCACCCTGCTGCTGCCGCCCGTGCAGTACTGGGAGTGCCTGACCGCGCGCGACCCGGAGGGCTCGGCGGGGCTGCGGCGGGTCGACCGCGGGACCGCCGCCGCGCTGCTGGCGGCTGCCGCCGACGAGGACGCCGGGGCGCTGTCCGGCGCGATCGGCGCCCTGCTGTCCGTCACCCACCCCGCGCTGCTCAAGGGAATCGCCGGGGTCGTGCGCTACGCGGCGGCCCAGCAGGGGGTCCTGGACGCGGCGGCGACCCGGCTGACCCGGGCCATGGACGGCGACCTGGCGGACGAGGGCCCGGCCGGTCCGCCGGACCATGTGGTGCGGGACGCGATGAGCGGTCTCGGTACGCCGAACAACTACTGGTGGAGCCGCGACGACGGGGCCACCACCGTGTTCGGGGCGCTGCGGGTGCTGACGCGCGCCGCCGGGGCGGTCGGTGACGGGGCGGTCGGTGACGGGGCGGTCGGTGCCGCAGGGGACCTTCCCGGTGGCCGGCTGCATCTCGACGGGCCCGAACTGCCGATCGGGCAGCCGGCGCTGCCCACCCTGATCGCGCGGAGGGGGGCGCTCGCGTACCGGGCCGCCGCCGGCACCACGACCGAGGAGCACCGTGAGGTGCTGGGGCAGCTTCTTGCCGGGTTCGAGGGGTTGGGGATGGGCGGGTCCGTCGGGGCCGTCGGGTCCGCCAGGGCCGTCGGGGCCGTCGGGGCCGGGGCCGAGGGGGCGGGGGCTGAGGAGGCCCCGGACTCCCGGTGGCGGTGGGTGTCCTTGCATCTGGACGCGCACCGGCTGCGGATCGGCTCGGGCGAGTGGCGGGAGGGCTCCTGGTACGGAGTGCTGTCGCTGGGGGGCGGTGCCTTCATCGCGGTGACCTCGCGCGACTCCGACGACGATGACGACGGCTGCGACTTCACCGGTCTCTTCCACGACCCCACGGGCCGGTTCGAGGTGCCGGAGCCGTACAAGGTGCTGTCCTTCGAGCCGTTCGACCGGGGCGGACGTCCCGTCCCGCTCGGGGCGTTCCTGGCGCAGCTCGCCGAGCGCGGTCCGGCGCCCTGGTTCCCCGAGGCGGCCGACGAGTTCGCCCGGCTGACCGGCACCACGGAGACGATGGCCCGGCTCGTCGTCGCGGGGCTGCCCGGGGTCGACATCTACGAGCGGACGTTCCTCACCACCGAGGCCCGTAACGCCATCGGGGTGAAGGCCGCTCCCGCCGCGGTCGCCAAGGACGAGCTGCGGGAGATCAGCAGCGGGGTGCGGGCCGCGGTCGTGGCCGCGCTGCTGCCCGCCGATCCGGCCCGGCTGTGGACCGAGGGCCCGGACGTGGCCGCCGCTGCCGCCGTCTGGAACGACACGGTCGGCAGGCGTCCCGCCCTGCCCGAGGAACTGCTCGGCGACGCCGTCCGCGCCCTCAAGCACGCGGCCTGGACCGTACGGGAGGCCCTGCCCGCGCTGCTGGAACCGGCCGGTTCCCCGCGGCTCAGCCGGGATCTGCGCTGGGCGATCGACGGGGACCGGGCGCGGCCGGTCGGCGAGGACGAGCCCGGGTTCGACGTGGACACCCTGGTCGGCACCGTGACGCTGGCGGCCTGGCTGGCCCATCGGCTGCCCGCGGGCGACCCGGTGCGGGCCGCGCTGCCGCCCGCGCTCACCGCCGTACGGGCCCGGCTGGCGGCCCCCGGCCTCATGCTCGACCTCGGCCGGTACATCAGCCTTCCGGCGTTCCGGAAGGCGGCGGGCGCGCCGACCGAGACCGGCCAGGGATACGAGCGGTACGGCGCCGTCGTCCTCGCCACCGCCGACAACCAGCCCGCCCCGGCCATCCGGGTCGACCTCCTCGACGAGGCCGGGCAGGACCCCCATCTGCCCGCCACCCGCGTCGACGACCACCCGTACCCGGCCGAGGTCGCCCTGCGGCTGGTGCGCGATCCCCGGTTCGCGGCCCTGCTCGCCGACCCCGGGGAGCCGGTCGGGGGCGAGCGGGACAAGGCCGGGACCTGGTGGCCGCAGGACCCGGGCCGCTCGGTGCCCGACCTGGTCACCGAGGTGGCCAAGGAGTACGGCCTCGGCGAGGACGCGGCGACGCTGTATCTGATGCTGCTGGCCATGCCCGACCCGACCGACCGGGCCACCGCGCGGTGGACGGGCTGGAAGCCGGCCCGGCTCAAGGCGGCCCGTGCGGAACTGGCGGCCACCGATCTCGTGGTCGAGGCGACCCGGACCAGGGCGGGGCGTTCCCTCTTCCTGCCCGGCGGCTGGGCCGAACAGTCCGCGCCCCGGGTGCCGCTGGAGCGCTGGAAGCTGCCGCTGTTCGACGTGGTCGACGGCGAGCACGCCTCGTTCGGGGTGATCGTGCCGACGGAACCCGTCGCCGATCTGTACCGGCGGGCCTGGGAGCGGGTGCGGAGCGGTGACGGGCCCCGGTTCGAGGAGCTGAAGGTCCGGCGGGGGCGGCGGCGGTGAGGGGGCGGGCGGTGCGGTGCCGGTGAGTGTATGGCGGGGGCGGTGAACTTACGGCTGCCCTGGCTCCGGTGAACTTACGGCTGCCCCGGCTCCGGTGAACGTACGGCTGCCCCGGCTCTGGTGAACTTACGGCTGCCCCGGCTCTGGTGAGCTGGGCGAGGCGCTCTCGTTGAGGGGAGGGCGCTTGGGGGGAGCGCTCGTGGGGCCCTCGTGGGGGGGGAGCGCTCGTAGGGGGGCGCGCTCGTTGTGGGGGGGCGCGTGAGGGCCTCGGGCGCCACCAGTGCCCTGGCCCTCCCCCCTCCCTCCCCCTCCCCCCAGTTCGCCCCTCATCGACCCCGGTCGACCCCCCTTCCCCCAGTTCCCCACTCCCCCACTCGTCGGCGATCAGCAGATCCTCGACCCCGATCAGACCTACCCAGCAAGGACATCCATGCCCTCGATCACCACGGCGACCTCACTCCCGCCACGGCAGACGCTGCCCGCCGAGGAGCGTCACGCCACCGAACTCGCCTTCCTCGCCGCCCATGACCAGGGTCCGCGTCCGCCCGGCTGGCTGCTGACGCCCCGCTCCGTCATCACCTTCGTCTGCGGCAGCGCGGGCGATGCGCTCAAGCTGTCCGAGCCCGATGAGACGCTCCCGGCCGAGCTGGTCGTCTCGCCGAAGTTCGTCGGTGAACGCGCCCTGGTGGAGCGGTGCGTGGTCACGCTCGCCGGAGAGCGGGGACTGCTGCTGGTGGGTGAGCCGGGTACGGCCAAGTCGATGCTCTCGGAGCTGCTCTCGGCGGCCGTCTGCGGTACCAGCGCGCTGACCGTGCAGGGCACCGCGGGCACCACCGAGGACGCCCTGCGCTACGGCTGGAACTACGCCCTGCTGCTGGCCCAGGGCCCCACGCCCCAAGCCCTGGTGGACTCCCCGGTGCTCAGCGCGATGCGCTCCGGACGGGTGGCCCGGGTCGAGGAGATCACCCGCTGTCTGCCCGAGGTGCAGGACGCGCTGGTGTCGATCCTCTCCGACCGCCGGATGAGCGTGCCCGAGCTGTCCGGCACGGACGCGGCACAGGTGGCCGCCGCTCCCGGGTTCGCGGTCATCGCCACCGCCAACCTGCGTGACCGCGGGGTGTCGGAGATGTCGGCCGCGCTCAAGCGCCGTTTCAACTTCGAGACCGTGCACCCGATCGCGGACGCCGACGCCGAGACCGCGCTCATCAGGCGGCAGGCGGTCGCGGCCGTCGCGCGGGCGGGCGCGGACTTCGACGTCGACGACGCGGTGCTCGACGTCCTGGTGACCGTCTTCCGGGATCTGCGGGCCGGGCGCTCGGCAGAGGGCTGGGACGTGGAGCGTCCCGGCACGGTGATGTCCACGGCGGAGGCGGTGCAGGTCGCCGTCTCCCTCGGGGTGTCCGCCGCGTATCTGCCCGCCGGGGACTCCCTCGACCTGGTCCCCGGTCATCTGCTGGGCGTGGTCCGCAAGGACGATCCCGGTGACCACGCGCGTCTGCTGGGGTACTGGGACGGCCCGGTGCGGCGGCGCGCGGAGGACGGGGCGCCGACCTGGCGCCGTCTGTGGGACCTGCGGGAGAACCTTCGGTGACGCGGAATCAGGGCCAGGGGGCCGCCCAAGTCGCCCCCGTCCACGAGCCGCATGTGTCCGGCGTCCAGGACCCGCGCGTGGCGCTCGACGCCCTCGCCGCCTCCTCGGTGCCGTATCTGCTGGGCGTACGGCACCACAGTCCCGCGCTCGCGGCGGCCGTGCCCGCGCTGCTGGACGCGGCCGGTGCGGAGGTGGTGTGCGTGGAGCTGCCGGTCGACTTCCAGCCGTGGCTCGTCCATCTCGGCGCGCCCGGTACGGTCGCGCCGGTCGCGCTCGCGGGCGCCGGGCAGGGCGGGCGGCTCGGCTTCTACCCGTTCGCCGACTTCTCTCCCGAACTCGCCGCGGTCCGCTGGGCGCGTGAGCGGGGCGTGGAGGTCGTCTGCTGCGATCTGCCGATGGGCGACGCGCGGTGGGGCGGGGCGGGCCCGGAGGTCGGCGCGGATGTGGACGCCGGTGCGGCCGGGGACCCTCGTGAGACGCCCGCTGCGGACGAGGCGGGCGCCGGGACCGCCGTCGACCGGCCCGCGCCCACCTCCTTCGCGCAGGCCCTCACCGCCGCCGGGACCGGCCGCGACGGGGACGACCTCTGGGACCGCAGCGTCGAGGTGCGGGCCCCGGGCTCGGCTCCGGAGCTGCTGCGCCGGGCCGCGCTGGGCGTCGGCTGGGCGCTGCGTCAGGACGCAGTGTCGTCCGGCGGGGTGCCCGCCGTGGACCTGGCGCGTGAGGCGCACATGCGGGACACGATCGCCCTCGCGGCGGCGGGGGGCCGCCGGGTCGCGGCGGTGATCGGCGCGTTCCACGCCCCGGCGCTGGCCGACGGGGCGAGCGTGCCGGGGGCGGCGGCTGCCGACGGGGCGGCGGCGCGCGGCACGGGGACGGGGACGGGGACGGGGATGGCGACGGCGGGGACGGCGCTCCCCGGGGACGCCTCCAGCGTCGTCACCTCCCTCGTCCCGTACGGGTTCGATCTGCTGGACTCCCGGTCCGGTTATCCCGCCGGGATTCGCGATCCGCGCTGGCAGCAGGCGGTGTTCGGGGCCGGGGGCGATCCCGGGCTGCTGCACGACGCCGCGGCCCGGTCGATCACGGACGTGTGCCGGGAGCTGCGGTCGGCCGGGCACACGGCCGGGACGGGCGAGGCGCGGGAGACGCTCCGCGTGGCCTGCGACCTGGCCCGGTTGCGCGGGCTCCCGGCGCCGGGCCGCGGCGAGGTCCTCGAAGCCCTGACGGCGGTGCTGGGCCAGGGCGAGCCGCTCGGCCGGGGGCGGGCGCTGGCGCGGGCCCTGGAAGTGGTCCTGGTCGGCACCGAGCGCGGGCGGGTCGCGCCCGGCACACCGCGCTCCGGGCTCGGCCCGTCCGTCGAGGCCGAACTCGCCGCCCTGCGGCTGCCCGGCCCCGACGATCCCGCGCCGCGCGAACTGCGTCTCGACCCGTTGCGTTCGGCCCTCGACCACCGCCGCGAGATCCTCCTGCGCCGGCTCGAGGTGTGCGGCGTGGGATACGGCGAGCCGGTGGCGGTGGCCGGTACCGGCGACGCCGCCGCGCTCTCGGCGCGTTGGCGGCTGGCGTGGGTGCCCGCCGTGCCGGTCCGGCTGGACCTGGCCGGGGTGCGCGGGGTGACGGCGGCGCTGGCGGCGGAGGGCACCCTGCGGGAGACCTTCCGCCGGGAGTCGGCGGACGGCGGGCCCACCTGCGCCCTCGTCCTGACGGGGCTGCGGGACGCCGCGCGCTGCGATCTGCCCGCGCTGGTCGCCCACCGGCTCGCCGAGGCGGCCGAGGTGCTGCCCGCGTCCGCGACGGTCCCCGAGATCCTCACCGGGCTGGATCTGCTGGAGGCGCTGCGCCGGGAGCATCTGCCCGGTACGACGCCCGAGGGCCGGGCTGCGGCGGGCGCGCTCACCGCCGACCTGCTGGAGTCGGCCGTACGGTCCCTGCCGGGGCTGGCGGGCAGCGACGATCCGGAGGAGGCCGCCGCGCTGGTCGCGCTGGCCGCGCGGGCCGGTGAACTCCGGCTGGGGCTGCGGATGGACGAGGCGCTGGCCGGGCTCGCGGACTCCGCGTCGCCCCTCGTCCAGGGTGCCGCGCTCGCCTGCCGGGTGCTGTTCGACCTGGAGGACGCCGAGACGCTCGGGGCACGGGCCGCGGGCTGGATCGACACGGCCACCGGTCCCGACACGCGGCGCGCGCTGGCCCGGCGGCTCGTCGGACTGCTGACCGGGGCCGCGCCGCTGCTCCAGTCGGCGCCGACCGCGCTCGATCCGCTGCTCGACCGGATCGACGCGCTCGACGACCGGGGATTCCTGGACCGGCTGCCCGCGCTGCGCGGTGGCTTCGACACACTCACCCCGGCGGGCCGCGACCGGCTGCTGCACACGGTGACGGAGCGGCTGGGCGACCGTCTCGACCTCGCGCTGGGCGCCTCCCCGGAGCTGCTGGCGCTGTGGACCGCGGCGGACGCGGTGGGTCGCTCGGCGGCGGACGCCGTGGGCCGCTCGGCGGCGGACGCGGTACGGGGTACGTCTTCGGCGGGGCGGGGGCTTACGGGGGTGCGTGCGCTGGGGGCGCCCGGCGCTGAGGCGCCCGCGCTTGGGACGCCGGTCTCTGAGGCGCCGCCTGCCTCCGGCCCGCCCGCGCCCGGGGCACCGGGCTCCGAGGCGCCCGGCCTGAAGGCGTCGGCACGTGAGACGCCGACCGCTGCAACACCCGCCCCCAAGTCGCCCGCTCATGAGGCTCCGATCGCTGAAGCGGGCACACATGGGGCGCCCGCCGATGCACGCACACATGGGGCGCCGACCGCTGAGGCACGCGTACATGAGCCGCCCACCGAATCACGCACACATGGGGCGCCGACCGCTGAGGCACGCGTACATGAGGCGCCCGCCGAATCACGCACACATGAGCCGCCGACCGCCGAAACACGCGCACATGAGGCGCCCGCCGAAGCACCCATACATGAGCCGCCGACCGCCGAGACACGCACACCCGAGACACCCACACCCCTGCCCCCCACCCCCCACCTCTCCCCCGCCGACCGCTGGCGGCTGCTCCTCGGTCGGGAACACGACCGTCTCCCGTCCGGTGCCCGGCGCTACGCGCACGCGCTCGACGAGCTGTACGGCACGGGTCGCGGCGAGGGCTCCTCGGACCTGGGCCGGGAGGGCGGTCGCGGCGGCGGACAGGACGCCTCCTTCCCGACCGCCCGCGAGTGGGCGGAGGAACTCCAGGCGCTGTTCGGCGTGGAGGTGCGCGAGGAGGTCCTGGCGCGCGCCGTCGACCAGGGCCGTAACGACGTGCTCGCGGAGATCGACCCCGCGGCGGTCCGTCCGTCCGTCGCCCTGCTGACGTCCGTGCTGTCGCTGGCGGGCGGGCTGCCGGAGCAGCAGCTCGCGCGGCTGCGCCCGCTGGTCCGCCGTCTGGTCGACGAACTGGCCAAGGAGCTGGCCACCCGGATGCGTCCGGCGCTCACCGGGCTCGCCACCCCGCGTCCGACCCGCCGTCCGGGCGGCCGGATCGACCTGCCGCGCACCCTGCGGGCCAACCTCGTCCACGCCCGCAAGAGGGCCGACGGCAGCACGCTGGTGGTTCCGGAACGGCCCGTGTTCAGTACCCGTTCGCGCAAGGAGGCGGACTGGCGGCTGATCCTGGTGGTCGATGTGTCCGGGTCCATGGAGGCGTCCGTGATCTGGTCGGCGCTGACCGCGGCCGTGCTCGGCGGCGTACCCACGCTCAGCACGCACTTCCTGGCGTTCTCCACGGATGTGATCGATCTGACGGACCGGGTCGACGACCCGCTGTCCCTGCTGCTGGAGGTGCGCGTCGGCGGTGGCACGCACATCGCGGCCGGGCTCGCCCACGCCCGCTCCCTGGTGACGGTGCCGAGCCGGACCCTGGTGGTGGTGGTGAGCGACTTCGAGGAGGGCTACCCGCTCGGCGGGCTGCTCGGCGAGGTACGGGCCCTGGCGGGTTCGGGGGTGCATCTGATGGGCTGCGCCGCGCTGGACGACGGCGGCAACCCGCGCTACTCCGTACCCGTCGCCCAGCAGTTGGTCGCGGCCGGTATGCCCGTCGCCGCCCTCAGTCCCCTCGCCCTCGCCCGCTGGGTGGGCGAACGCCTCCGCGGAGAGACCCGATGAGCCCCGAACTGCCCCCGGCCGCCCCCGAGGTGACCGCCGCCGCCGTGGCGGGTCTGACCTCCCGGCTGCGCAAGAAGCTGGACGCCGCCGTGGAGACGTACGCGGCCGTGCCCGTCGTCGTACGGGGCGCCGAGCGGCTGGTGCGGTGCGGCGCGGACGCGGAGGTCGTCCTCACCCCGGGCCCTTCCGGGGCGGTCACGGACGACGGCCAGGCCGTGTGCAGCTGTCTGCTGGCACCGAGGTGCCTGCATCGCGCCGCGGTGCTCAGCGCCTGCCCGGTGGCCGACGCGGACACGCTGCCCCACACGGACGGTGCCACGGGCACGGACGCCGCCCCCGGCGCGGACCCGGCAGCCGCCCCGGGCACGATGACCGACACCGACCCGGCAGCCGCCCCCGAGACCGCGCCCCCGGCCCCCACCCCGACCGCCCCGCCGACGACAACGACGGCGGACCTCACGGCACCGCAACAGGCCGCCGCCCGCGCCCTCTGGTCCGCCGCGGTGGCGGCGCTGACCGCCGGGGTCCCCGCGGCGGGCGCGGTCGCCCAGGCGGAGCTGCTGCGGGCCTCGCACTCGGCGCGGCTGGCCGGGCTGTACCGCGCGGAGGGCGCGGCGCTGCGGGTGGTGCGCGGACTGCGCGGCGCCCGGTCCCGCCACGACGGCCACCGGCTCGCGGACCTGGTCGACAATCTGCGCGAACTCCTCCTGGCCACGGCCCTGCTGACCGCGCCGGACCCGGACCCCGCGTGGATCGGTTCCGCCCGCCGCGCCTACCGCCCGGAAGGCGCGCTGCGCGTCCACGGGGTGTGCCGGGAGCCGGTGATCTCGGCGACCGGGTACGGCGGGGTGGTCACGCATGTCATCGCCGACGACGGACGCTGGTTCAGCGTCGCGGACGTCAGACCGGGCGGGTCGGCCCGTGCGCGCGGCGCGGCGACGGCCACGGTCGCGCTGGGCTCGGGGAGTCTCGATCACGCCCGGCTCTCGCGCGGCGGGCTGCTGATCTCGGGGGCGACCCTGTCGGCGGACGGCCGTCTCGGCGCGGGCAAGGGAGTGCGGGCCACACCGGTCACGGGCCGGTCCTGGACCTCGGGCCCCTTGGCCGCCCTGTTCGCCCGGCCGCTCGCCGACTCCGTGGGCGGCGGGCTCGGAACCGCTCCGCCGAACGCCCCCGAGGACGCGGAGCTGCCCGACCGATCCGGACCGGCGGCCGATGAACTGATCGGCTGCGACCTGATCATCGTAGGAGCCGTCGACGACCATGTGCTCGCACGGGAGTTGACACCCGGCCGGACGGAGGGCGGCGCGGAGGGCGGCGGCCTGCTGGTCCGGCTGCTGCCCGCGCACGGTCATCCCGACCTGGCGCACACCGCGAACCTCCGCCGCCTCGCGTCCCGTCCCGGGCTGCGGCTGCGGGTCGTCGGCCGTCCCGACCCCGACCGCGCCGCCACGCTCCGGCCGCTGGCCGTCGGACCCCTGCCGGACGGCGGTACGGCGACCCTGCGGCTGCCGGAGGAGTGGCAGGGCCATGCCGACCTGGGGTACGACCGCCTCGAAGGCGTCCATCTGCCGCCCGTGGACGCGTTGCCGCCGACGGCCGGGCTCGTGGGCGTCCCCCCGGACCCGGTGGCGGAGGCACCGCTGTGGCGGCTGCGGCGGCTGGTCGAGGTCGCCGTGTCCGGTGGCCGCCGGGCCGTGGCCCAGCCCGCGCGCGACGGCGACCGTGCCGGGAGCGCCGCCGCCCTGCGCCGGGTCGGGTTCCGCGCGGCGGCCGACCTGTTGACGGAGCTGGCGGAGGAGGCGGACCGGCGCGGGCGTGACGTCTTCGGCCGTACCGAGGAGGCCGACCCGGACGCGTACGCGCGGGCCTGGCTCGCGGCGGCGGTCTATCTCGCCGGTACGGAACGCGCCCTGGTCCGGGCGACCTGGCAGCCGTCGGAGCCGTGGGGAGGCGTCCCGGCGGCGTGAGGCGCACCCGCCCGCATCGCCTTCGGCGCCGGGCGGCCTGCGCATAGGGTGGAGCCGGCCACCGTCCCCCTCCTCACACCCCGTCCCGCCGCCCTGAGAGGTCTGTGATGCCGGAGCCTTCCTCCGACCCCGCCGTCGCGCAGTTCGGCGCCCAGGGGCTGCGCCGTATCAGCGTGCCCGCGTCGTACGGGAGCGTGCCGGACGCGGCCCGGGACCATCTCGCGCGGATCGGTGTGCCCCTGCACGTGGGCCCGTACTTCAGCGCGGCGGACGACGGCGACGGGCCGACGCTCGGCATGTACGGCGGCCACCGGGGCATCGCCCTCCAGGGGGACTGGGCGGACTGGGTGCGCATCGGCACCGACCGGCTGGCGCACCTCTGCGTCCGGACCGACGGGTCCGTACAGGCCCTGTTCCTCGGTCGCGGTGAACCGGCGCTGTTCGTCGGCTCGGACGTCGCCGCCTTCACCCACTGTGCCGCGGCGCTGGACCGGGCCCTCCCGGTGATCGCGGCATCCGACGGGCTCCAGTCGGCCGCCGTGGCGTTCGCCGCGCTGGTGCGGGAGATCCGGGAGATCGACCCGGCGGCCGTCGCCGACCGGGAGAACTGGTGGTCACGGGTGCTCGACGACGTCCGTCACACCCTCAACTTCCCCTTCTCCTCCGCCTTCGAGTACGTCGACGGGGCCGGCGCCAAGCAGATCGTCACCGCCCGGACCGGTCCCGGCCGTCCGCACCCCGAGGAGCAGATCTGGCAGCGGCTCTCCGCCGCCGGAGTGACACCCGAGCAGGTCCGCCGCGTCTACTGCGAGCTTGAACCCTGCATGATGCCGGGCCACTACTGCTCCGCCTGGCTGCAAGCGGTCCTCCCCGACGCCGAGTTCACCCACAGTTTCGGGTACGGCGCCACGGCCGAGTCCCGGGAGGAAGGCATGAGGGAACTCATCACCCACGCGGCACGGCAGGCCGAGCGGTGACACCGCGCGGCGACGACTCCCGCGACAGCCGTTGGTCGCGGCCCGCCGACGGACGGGAGCCCGCCGCTGCCGCCCTTCTCTCCTGGCTCGGCGACCCCCGCGCCCCACGGCTCGCCGTCGTCACCGGCACCGAGGACAGCGGCGCGGAACGGCTCCTCGCCTGGCTGATCGGGCACGGCACCCGGCCCGGTACCGTCGGCGAACGCCGGGTCCACGGCTTCGTACCACTGCCCGGTCTGACGGCGACGACCGCCGCCTGGATGCTCGGTGAGCAGTTGTCGATCGCCGCGCGTTCCCCAGGCGAGCTGCTGGCCGCGCTGGCCGCCGACCCGCGCCGGACGGTCGTCGCGCTGCCCGGACTGCACGCCGCCGAGGACCCCGCTCCGCTCGTCCGGCTCGCGCTGGATCTGGCCGCGTCGGGGCATGTCCGGGTGCTCGTGGAGGTCCGCTCCGGTACGCGATGGGCGCGGGAACTGTCCGCCGGGACCTGCGCCTTCATGGACCTGGACGAGGCCCGGTGGACGGACGAGACGCGCCGCGCGTCCTGGGAGGCGACCCACGGCAGCGAACCGGCGGCCGGTCCCAGTGGACCGGCGCCGCATCCCGACGGACCAGCGACTCACCCCGACGGACCGGCGGCTCAGCCCGATGGACCGGCGACCGGACCCGGCGGACCGGCGCCGCATCCCGACGGACCAGCGACCGGACCCGGCGGACCGGCGGCCGGACTTGAGGCATCGGCCCCACAGCCCCCACTCCCCGCCGACCCACAGCCCCCACAGCCCCCACTCCCCCCACCCCCCTTCGACCTCGACGACCCCGCCTCGATCTGCGTCGCCGACCCCTGGGCCGTGACCACCGCCTACGAGCGTTCCGACCGACCCCACGGCGGCCTGCGCGCCGCCTGGCTCCGCGCCGGCGCCTCCCTGACCCGAGAGCAACCGCCCGCCGAACGCGCCCTGGTACTGCTCACCGCCCTCGGCGACGACAGCGACC
The DNA here is from genome assembly GCF_040652095.1 of Streptomyces sp. NPDC048290. NCBI lineage: Bacteria > Bacillati > Actinomycetota > Actinomycetes > Kitasatosporales > Streptomycetaceae > Streptomyces > Streptomyces sp. NPDC048290. The sequence goes on along the minus strand of NZ_JBEZLM010000007.1, from coordinate 261,889 downwards.
CACGCCTCCCCGCCGCTCTCACCTCCACCGCCCGGGACGCCTCCTGGACCGTCGTCTGGCACCGGGTGCGCGGCGATGTCACACCCCCGTGGCCGGGCCCGGCCCGCTCCCTGACGGCCGGTACCGGTGCCCTGGCGGGTCAGCTCGTCGTGGGCGACCACCAGGGCACCGTGCGGGTCCTCGACGCGGCGAACGCGCGCCCCGCCGGACGCCTCCCGCTCCCCACGCCCGGCGCCCTCGCCACCGCCGAGCACGGCGACGGCACGGTCACCGTGCTGGACGAGCACGGCCGCCTCCACACCCAGGTGGCGACCGACTCCACCCGCCCCAAGGGCCTCGCCGCGCTGCTGGACGACAGCCCCTCCACGTCGGAACGGCTCCTCGACGCCGTACACGCGCACGTCCGGCGGCAGGAGGCGACGGTCACCTCGCTGGCCCGCGCCGGGGGGCGGGTCGTCCTCGGTGACGCCACCGGGACGGTGCATGTGGTGGGCGTCGACGGCGATCCCCGTACCGCCGCCCTGCACCGGGGGCGGGTCACGGCGGTGGCCGGGGTGGGCCTGCCGGTCGCGGCGGCCGGTGACGCCCTCACCCTGCTGTACACGGGCGGCGCCGACGGCACGGTACGGGCATGGGCCCCGCACACCGGTCCCCTGCCCGAGCCGGTGGCCGCCCGTGCCTGTGCCGTCGACGCGGTGGCGGTGACGGCGACGGGGGACGCCGGGCCGGTGCTGGCGCTCGCGTGGGCCGACGGCCTGGTCGAGCGGCGCGCGCTGGACGACGACCGGTCGCACACCTTCCGCCCCGGCAGCCGGGTCCACGCCCTCGCGTTCACGACGGAGGGGGATCTGCTGGTGGGCACGGACGAGTCACTGATCCGTCTGAGGCACAAGGACAGAGAGAACAAGTAGGACAGAGTCGGGACCGGGACCCTCAACTCCCCCTCGGTCACCACTGGATGAGGCTCCTGTCACAGTGCTGTGACACAACCGGTCTGCCTCTGTGCACCTGACAATTCGGCACGTTAGCTGGTGACAGCGATGCAGCGGTTGTCGGGGGACGGAGCACGCGGTCATGGGTCTGGTACTGCCGAGCGTCATCGACGAGGCACTCGACATCATCGGGGTCCGATGGCCCAACGTCGACGAGGACGACTACTTCGAGATGGCCACGTCCCTGCGGGACTTCGCGGAGGACTTCCAGGGCCAGGGCGGCAACGCGCACACGGCGATGACCCGCGTCATGGACTCCGCCGACGGCTGGGCCGTCGAGTCCATGCGCAAGCACTGGACCCATGTGAAGGCCGGTCACCTGGAGAAACTCCCCCAGGTGGCACGGCTGTTCGCGGACGCCTGTGACGGGGTCGGCCAGGTCATCCGGGGGATGAAGGTCAAGGCGGGGGTCGAACTCGGGATTCTGGCCGCGACGATCGTCGCCGAGATCGCCGCCGCTCCGGTGACCCTGGGCATCACCGCCGCCGTCGCCGCGGGGGAGATCGCGCTGATGCGCACCCTCGCGAAGCGGATCATCGACGAGGCGGTCGACCAGATCGTCGACGAGCTGATCGCACGGCTGACCGAGCCCGTCACCGGCAAGCTCCAGCAGCTCCTCACCGACACGGTGCTCGACCTCGCCGAAGGCGCGTTCAACCCGGGCGACGGCGCGGGCGGCGGCGGGATGCAGCTGGCCTCCGCGGGGGACACCGGCGGGGACGGGAGTCCCGGCGGCGGCAAGAAGACCGTCGTGGACCACTCCGAGTTCGAGGACGGCGCGGGCAAGATCTCCCTGCACGGCAGCGACATGGGCGGCAACGCCCGGCTGCACCTCGGGAAGTCGAAGACCACGTTCGGCAGGACCAAGGGCAGGGACTCGTTCACCGAGGCGTTCGACGGCCTGCTCGAAGAGGCTGTCGACGGCCTCCAGAAGGCCGCGCAGAAGACGACCGACCACGTCACCGACACCATCCCGGACCGGGTGAAGGCCGCCTCACGGCATCTGAAGGACAAGGACCACGACACCGGCACCGAGGCCGGAAAAGTCCAGGTCAAGAAGGTGGACCACGACGGGGACGGCGGCGGCGACACGCCCATGTACCTGCTCAGCGACGACGGAACGATCCGCCAGCTGCACCACGACGGCACCACCAGCCCCGTACGCCCCAACGACTCCTCCGGGGTGAACGACGTACTCGGCGACCGGGCCTGGTACCCGTGGAACAACGCGGGCGACAAGCAGCGCAAGAGCAAGCCCGGCACCGGCGACACGGTCGACTCCACGAAGGTCGCGCCCGGCTCCACCGACCTGGCCCGCGCGACCCAGCTCGGCCGCTACGCCAACCGCACCGAGCGCCCCGACTCCTACATCCCGGGCGGCAACTACGCCTCGGCGCTGTACGACGACGGCCAGGGGAATCGATTCATCCTGGTCGGCGCGAGCGGCGAGGCGCACTCCGAGCGCTCCATCGGGCACCCGCTGATCAAGAACGGCCAGGAGGGTCATGTCAGCGAGCTGTACACCGAACGCGAGCCCTGCCAGAAGAACCCCAAATGCGACAAGTATCTGGCCCGGGAATTCCCGGACGGCCTGGACGTCACCCACAGCGCGAAATACGACCAGTCGGAAAAGGGTCCGAACGGCGAAGAGCTGAGCAAATACCGGAAGGACCGGGAACACCGCGCCTATGTCCGATGGCTGCACGAGCAGTGGGACCAGCACGGTGTCGCCGGTGGGCGCACTGATACAGTCATGAACCTCTCACCTTCGGAGAACAGATTCGTCCCGTGAGAGACCAGGACGGGGGACGGCGGGGAATTCGATCCCCATCGTCGACGTCAAAGGTCGACCCCAATGGTCGACCCGGAATTACCTGACTCCTCTCCCCACCCGTCCCCCCTCCTCCGAAACGAACCTCATCCGAACCTGATCCGAATGCGGAGTCCCGGCCGTGCTTTTCGACGTCACCCGCGAGGAACTCGCCGCCCGTTTCGGCGCGGACCGGCTCGCGACCCTGCCCGCCACCGCGTTCCCCCCGTCCGCCGTGGACGGCGAGGGCGCCCGGCTCCTCCAGACCGTCGGCGTCCCCACCGGAACCCTCCGGCTGCGCGCCCCCGAGGAGGAGTCCGGCCGACTGCCCCTCGTCCAGGACGTCGCCGACACCGCCGGCTTCGAGGACGCCTCACCGGACATGGCCGCGTGGCCCGTCATCGCCTGGCTGCTCAACGCCCACCTCGCCCTCGACCCCGCCTCCGGCGCGGTGTACGCCGTCGACACCGACGAGGAGACCGTGCGGGGACTGCACACGGACGTCTCCTCCCTGATCCAGGTCACCGCCCGCTTCCAGGGCCTGCTGGCGGAGTTCACCTTCGGCGACGACGAGGAGGCCGACTTCGCGCGGCTGGAGGGCGAGGTCGAGCGCGTCGGCCGGGAGACCAGCGGCGTCGACCCGCTCCCCTTCCAGGACGACGACACGCCCTGGTCGGTGATCGGGGAGGAGATCGCGGCGGGCCAGCGCTTCACGGCGGACAGCCCCGGGGGACGCGCGCTGTACGGCTGACCGCCCACGCGGAACCGCCGGACCCGCCGAATCCACCGAGCCCGATGAGCCCGCCCAGCCCACCGAGCCCACCGGACCCACCGAGCCTGCCGAGCCCGATGAGCCCGCCCAGTCCGCCGAACCCACCGGGTCCGCCGAATCCACCGAGCCCGAGGAGCCCACCGGGTCCGCCGAACCCACCGAACCCACCGAGCCCACCGAATCCGCTGATCCCACCGAATCCACCGAGCCCACCGCTCCCGACTAGCTGCTCCGCCGCCCCGGCCGATGCTGGCGGCGCAGCCTCTCGGCGAGGGACAGAAAGACCCCCAGGGTGCTGATCGGGGACGCCGGGATGGACAGCCAGGGCTGCTCCGCCCCGATCTGACGGACGTGCAGATAGTCCTGCTTCACCTCGACCCGCTCCACCTCCCGCCAGGCCAGATGCCGGTCGCGGTATCCGATCCCCTCGGGATCGAGCTGGACGAGGAAGTAGTCGACCCGCTCGCCCGCCTGGAGCCGGGCCGTGTCCTGCCGCAGCCGCCGCTGGGTGAACGCGGTGTCGAGGTCGTCGGCGAACCGCACGAACCCCGAGAACGCGTCGCTCATTTCGATCGGAGCCCCCTCCACGGGGGTCACGGTCAGCGTGCGGTGGGTGGCCCCGACCATCCCGTTGCTCACCTTGGTGTCCTGCCGGGTGATGTCCGCGATCTCGTCCCACTCGTAGACCTCGGGCACCCGCCCGGTGACCCACCGGATGACCCCGTGCTCGTAGTGGCCGACCCAGATCTGCGGCGCGCTCCAGGACCGTACGACGATCCAGCCGGCCAGGACGAGCGGCCCCAGCCCCAGGAGGAGGAGCGGGGCGGAGTAGTACCAGGCGCCGTCGGTGCGCTGGTCCTCCAGGGCGGAGCGGACGGCGAACCACAGCATGAAGGCGCCGAACAGCACGAGCGGCACCAGGACCCCCCACACGAGCCGCCTCGGCTCGGTGTGCACCGTCCCCCGCCGGCTGCCCAGCTCGAAGTCCCGCGCCGCGTTCCGCATCTGGGGCGGTACGGCGGTGGCGCTCTGGTCCGGCATGAATCCCCCCATGGTCCGTACGGGAGAGCCATTGTCGGGGAGACGGCGTGAAGGCGTGAAGGGGGTAACTGGGTTATGGCTGAGGGGACTTCAGCCAGGCGCGGGGGCGCGCGCCGCCAGGCTCTTCACGCCGGGTAATTCACTCCCGCGCCGGACCGGAGCAGATTCCCCGTACTCATCCTCCCGACCCGCCCCGGGTACGTCATCGAGCCCGGACGATCCGGTCCCGACCGGTGGCCGCCCGGCCAGGCTGAGGGCCTGCCGTGGGCCACTCGCGCGCCCCGGGGGGCGAGCCCCGTCGACAACGCGCCGGAGGCGCCCCCACCGAAGCCGGGACCCCCCTCGTGGTCGCCCGCGCGCGGCCGGTCCGGTGGGCCGCCGTGTCTCTCCGTTCCCATCGCTCACTCCCGCCCCAGAGACGTCATGGCCTGAACGCGACCCCAGGGCCGTGCGGCGCGTTTTGGAGGCTCGGCGTTCTGGGAGGTACCGGGGCGACCCCCAGCCAGAAGGAGCGTGAATGAGCGATCTCATAGAAGGCAGCCAGTACCTGATCAAGAACCAGCAGAACGGGCTCTACCTCACCGGCAGGCCCACCGGGGACCGCGCGGAGCACGGCTCGGTGGAGCTTCAGCCCCTGCGGGACGGCGAGGAACGCAAGGCGCAGTTGTGGGAGCTGCGGCAGGGCAACGCCGCGGGGCGTTACATGCTCCGCAACATGCAGCGCAGGCAGGCGTTCCTGCACCCCGTCGGGCACAGCGGCGACGCCGGCACGAAGATCGAGGAGTTCGTCTACGAGGACGACCACACCGACAGCTACCAGTGGGAGGTCGCCGAGGACGGGGCCGTCCGGACCCTGAAGTGTGTCGTCGGCGGACGTCGGCTCGGGGTCAGTGGCCAGTCGGACGCGGCGGGCGCCGAGGTGGAGCTGAGCGACGATCCGCAGGACGGTCACGGCTACCGGCAGTGGTCCTTCGGCCGGGTCCCGGTGACCGCCTCCGAGCGGGGTGCGGAGCTGCCGCTGACGTTCTCCGTCCCGGCGCAGTTCCAGTCCCTGGATCTGACGGCGTCGGCGGAGGAGAACACCAACCGGCTGCTGGACCAGTTGGGGCAGCTCGACCCCGCCCCGTCGCAGGAGGAGACCGCCCACGCGATCCTGGCGCAGCAGACCATGTTCGAGATGCTGACCGCCGCCGGTGCCGTCTACGCGGGGGTCCTGCTGGCGAAGACGCCCGCGAGCGCCCCGCCCGAGCGGCAGCATCTGACGTCCGTGATGCTGACGGTCCTCTGCCGGCCCAGCGAGCTGAACAACGCGGACACGGTCAAGCGCCTGGCGCGCACGATGGGCGCGCTCCATCCGAACGCCGAGGTCGGCGTCGTCAATCTGCGCCAGGGACAGGCGGTGCTCCTCACTCAGGACAGCTCCGTCGACAAGCCGGTCAACCTGCTGGTGAGCGACGACCAGCCCAGCGTGGTACGCCAACTGCACGCCTTCGTGCCGATCCCGGGGCGGCTGGCCATGGCGGACTTCTCCATCGCCACCGAGAACATCGCCGAGTGGGACCACTGCGTGGACATCCTCGCCGGGGTGTGCAGCACCATCGCCTTCACCTGAGGCCGCCCGTACACCCTCCCGCCCGATGCCCGCCCGCATGCCCGCACCCCGGGCCGAAGGACCGAAGGACCCTCATGGCTGATCCGCTGTACACGACCGAGAGCGAATCCGCGACCAGGCTGGACAACCTCCACTACAACGCCTCCCTGCACGACCTGGTGGTGCAGGCCGCCCACCGGGAGATCAACCGGTTCCTCACCAACGAGGCCGAAGCGGTGCAGATGTGGGGCTGGGACGCCAACTCCCTGCACGACGCGGACCGCTACCGCGTCTCCCAACTGCTGCGCTCCTTCGTCTACCAGGAGCGGGTCGTCGTCGCCGCCCTGAAGTGGCTGGACTCCCTGTACCGCGCCTATGTCGACGCCTCCCCCGCCAACCGGGCCAAGGCCGAGGCGTTCATCGAGTCCCTCAACCTGGCCGCCGCCCGCCGGGTCATCGACGACTGGGCGGGGCGGCTGCCGGAGGGCTCATGGGCCCAGTGGCTGACCGACGACAAGCGCAACAAGGCGGCGAAGGACCTGGTGGCCCGCTGGCGGGAGAAGACCAAGAACGCCAATCCGCGCGCCGGGGAGCCGCAGCGCGGACCGGAGGACGGCCCGCCGCCCTTCGATCCATCCGGGACGGACGACTCGGAGGTGTTCGGGCTCGGTGAAGAACTCGCCGCCGAGGTGATCGCGGACGCCCTGAAGGCCGCGCCCTTCTTCACCCAGGCCGCCTTGAAGGCGAAGGAGATCGTGCTGGGCGACAACCCCACCTGGGAAGAGCTGGAGCGGGAGCGGGAGCAGGCCCAGCGGCCGAGGACACCGCAGGAGTTCCTGGACCAGGTCAAGAACGGTTTCGCGCGCGCGGACTCCCACATGGTGGACCACTATCTGGCGCCCCCTTACCGGCGGGTCTTCACCGTGAACAGCGTCATGGACTTCCATGACCCGGAGATAGCCCGGGTGCTGGGCTGGCGTCCGTTCGTGCTCTCCTCCAGCCCCTGGGACGAGTCAGGCGCGAACATGCCCGAGGACAACTCCTTCAAGGCGTCGGGCATCGAGGCGGAGCTGTGGCGGCTGAAGGACCGCGGCTACCCGCGCGAGCGCATCAAGGACGGGCTGCTGTACGACCTGGTGGACTGTGTGCTGGCGGTGCAGGCCGAGTACCAGGTCCAGTGCTTCTTCGTGGACCGCGAACTCGCCAAGCTGGTGGAGCTGCGCGGCAAGGAGGAGCAGTGGCTCTACCAGAAGACCGCGGAGTGGGCCGCCGAGGTGGCCAAGCGGCGGCAGGCCGAGATCGACCGCTGGAGCTTCATCGGTGATGTCCTGGGCATGATCAGCGCGGTCGCCGGGGTGCTCTCCTTCATCCCCGGGGTGTCGCTGATCGCGGGGCCCATCGCCGTCATCGCGGCGGTCGGCTCGCTCAGCGCGCACGCCAAGGCGATCTCCCTCAAGGGGAACTGGGATGTCGCCGACGGTGTCACCATCGCCACCGACGTCCTGGCCGCCATCCCGGCCGTCGGCTCGGTGGCCAAGGGAGCGAAGGCGGCCTGGGCCGCGGCCCGGATGAACAAGGTCGCCAATGTCATCATCAGCAACGGCGGACGGGCGTTCATCGGGGCGATGGCCGTCAAGGGCGGCGCGGACGCCGCCCGGGTCTCCGACTACCTGGGCCAGCGGGCCGTGAAGGTCATCACCGGGACCACCACCGGGAGCAAGATCCCCGGCAAGGTGCTCCAGGGCGCGGTCGCCCTGGCCACCCAGGTGCCCACGGCCGTCGAATGGGCCAACCAGCCGGTGGAGCAGGCGGCGAAGAACACATCCGCCGGCACCGCGCTGACCGCCAACCTCGGGCAGACCGTCGGTGAGTGGGACGGGATCGGCATCATCGCGCAGAAGGCCAAGTCCGTCAGCCTCAGCCGGTTCAGCGCCTTCTTCAAGGCCCTGTAGGACTCGCGGGCAGCACCCGCGGTCATCACGCACCGCGCCCCGGGGAGCCGTACCGGTCCCCGGGGCGCGCACGCGATCACGCGATCACACCGGCCTGGCGGATCAGACGCGGTCCGCCACGATCAGCAGATACTGGAAACTCCCGTTGCGGTACGCGTCCAGGAACGCGTCCTCGATCCCCGTCACCAGGTGCTCCGCCTCCTTGCGCAGCTCCCAGTACGGGATCGTCGCCGCCGTCAGGTCCTCCACATGCACCGGGACCAGGCGGTTCCTGGACAGCGCGCGGAAGTACTCCGACCGCGGGTGGATGTCACAGATGTAGTGCGCGTTGATCTGCGAGACCTCCCGCGACGCCCGGCCGTAGGTGTCGTTGTAGCAGCCGGTGACGGTGACATAGCGGCCACCGCGGCGCAGCAGCCGGGAGTGCTCGGCGAAGAGGAGTTCCAGCTCGACGTACATCGTGGACTCGTTGTTCCACGAGGCCGCGTACGCGCCCGTCTCGAAGCCGGTGTCCAGCATGTTGCGGTGGTGGTAGCGGACCTTGCTGTCCACCCCCCGCTTGCGGGCCATCTCGTTGGCGAACGCGTGCTGCTTGGCGGAGATGGTGACGCCGTCGGCGTGGCAGCCGTAGCGGAGATTGGCCACGATGGAGCCGCCGCCGCGTCCGCAGCCGGCGTCGAAGACGCGGTCGGTGGGCGTCAGCGGGCCGAGGTGGGAGGCGAGCAGCTCGGCCTGGGCGTGTTCGAGGCGGTGGAGTTCGGTGGTGAGGCGCTCCTTCCGCAGGGCCGGGTCGGGCTCGTCCAGGACCGAACGGTCCGCCGCTCCGATGCCGTAGTGATGGTGGTACAGGTCATCGATCTTCCCGAGTTCGAGATTGACCGGGTTCTCCTCCGCGTTCCAGTAGTCCGCGACCCGCGTCTGGTAGATGGTCTGGGTCGGGATCTGGAGCGGGGCGGTGGTCGCTTCGCGGGCAGTGGTCAACGATGACTCCTCTGAACGTGCTGCACAGTCGTTGTTGCAGGGGTGGAGATAGGGGTGGATATGGGGGGTCTGCGGTACGGGAGGTAATCCCGTGGCTTGAGGTGCTCCCGTGGCTGGTGGGGCACGGCTACCAGTAGTCCGGCAGGTGGTAGCGGGCCCGGTTGGTGGCGTGCCACTCGTGGTTGCCCGCGACCCAGGCCGCCAGTCCCTCGGCGTAGCGCGCGACGAGGGGGGACAGGGCGGACACCGCCGCCGACTCCTCCTCGAAGGCCGCCATGATCTGGTTGTGGATGTCGACGGACTTCAGATACGCGTTCTTGAGTCCGCGTCCGTCGTTGGCCGCCACCACCTGGGGCAGATTCAGGTGGTCGGGGTCGCTCGCCAGCTCCTTGGTGAAGGAGTAGAGGTCGTTCACGAGGGTGGTGGCGTTGCAGGCCAGTGCCGTGATCCGCTGGATCTCCGGGCGGGAGTACAGGGGTTCGGGCAGTTCGTAGCCGTCCACGGCGTCGACCAGGGACAGACACGGACGGAAGTTGTTGAACTGGCGCATCACCAGGTACTCCCAGATCCGTGGCATGTACCGGGTCTCCATCCAGGCCGCCTCGCCCAGATAGCCCATGTGCAGCCGGGCCATGTCATGGACGAACCGATTCGTCTGGCTGGGCGTGGCGAACGCGGCGTACTCCGCGAGCGCGTGGTGGTACGAGCGCAGGGGGCCGTCCGCGTCGATGCCCGCCCGCCAGTCGGCCTGTAGCTCCGGGACGCCGTGGAACGGGTCGAGCGCGGACTGGGCGATGATCAGCGGACCGCCAAGACCCCGGCGGGAGCCGCCACGGCCCTCGTCCTCCTCGCAGTAGCAGGAGTCCACCAGGTTCTCGGCCAGCAGGAGCTGGCCCGCGGCGGTGAGCCGGTCCAGGTCCAGGGCGCCGGGGTGCTGGAGGACCACGGCCCGGCCGAACTGGAAGTCCGAGAAGTCGCCCGTCCAGTGGGCCGGGAAGAGGTCCAGGCCGCGTGCCCATGCCTCCAGACGGCGGTCCAGCTCCGCCGCCTTCTCCGGGTCGGCGGGGGCGACGGGGCGGTAGTGCAGGCCCGGGACCACGCCGCTGCGGTCCGTCGGGTCCGGGTCCGGGTGCGCGGAGGTGGCCTCCGGCGGGCGGGGTGGTGACGGGCGGCGCAGGAACCGGGTGATGTCCGGGGGGCCGGGGAGCGTGTAGGGCGTGTGGGAGGGGAGGGGGGGCCGGTCCGCCTCGGGGGCGGACGCGGTCGGCGTGGTGGTGGGCGTGTCCGCGGTCGCGGGGACCGCGGTCGCCGCGATCTCGGTCGCCGGGGTCTCGGCGGGCGGCTGCTCCGGGGCCGCGCCCGGCGTCGAGACCGCCACCGTGTCCGGTGTCGGGGTCGGCGCCGGGGCGGGCGTCAGGGTCGGCGGCGCGATCGGCGCCGTGGGGATGTCCATCGGTCGGCTCCCGGGCTCAGTCGGCGGTCCGGCCGAGCTGGACGTTCTCCAGGATTCCCGCCGCGTCGGGGACGAGGATGGCCAGCGAGTAGTACGCCGTGACCAGGTAGTTGATGACCGCCTGTTCGTTGACGCCCATGAAGCGGACGTTCAGGCCCGGCTGGAACTCCTCCGGGATGCCCGTCGGGTACAGGCCGATCACCCCCTGGTCGGCCTCGCCGGTGCGCAGCGCGATGATGCTGGTGGTGTGGTCGTCGCTGATCGGGATCTTGCCGCAGGGCAGGACGGGGACTCCGCGCCAGGCGGGGACCTCGTGGCCGTCGAGGGTCGCGGTGCCGGGGACGAGGCCGCGCCGGTTGCACTGGCGGAAGAGGGCGGCGATGGCCTTGGGATGGGCCAGGAACACCTTGGTCTTGCGGCGCATGGAGAGCAGTTCGTCCATGTCGTCGGGGGTCGGCGGGCCGGTGAAGGTGGAGATCCGCTGGCCGTAGTCGACGTTGTGGAGCAGGCCGAACTCGCGGTTGTTGACCAGTTCCCACTCCTGGCGCTCGCGGATCTCCTCGACCGTCAGACGCAGCTGCTGCTGGGTCTGGTCCATCGGGTCGTTGTAGAGGTCGGCGACGCGGGAATGGACGCGCAGGACGGTCTGGGTCAGGGACAGTTCGTATTCGCGCGGATTGAGTTCGTAGTCGACGAAGCCGCCCTGGAGGGTCGGCTCGCCCACATGGCCCGCCTGGATGGGGACTTCCGCCTCGCCCTTGCGGTTCATCGGGCGGCCCTGGCGCTCCACATACGCCTGGAGGTGCGCGGCGAGGGACGGGGCGCGTCCGGTGATCGACTGGATGGTGGTCCACGGGACGGCGAGGACGATGCCCGCGGTGTCGGCCCGTACGGAGGTCAGCCACAGCGGGTCGGACTGGCCGGCCGCCTCGTCGCCCATCTGGTCGCCCGCGGTGACGACGCCGGTGATCTCCTCACCGCCGTACTTGCCCCGGGTGAAGCGGGTGAAGCGGCCGTGGACGACGAGGTAGGTCTCCGTCACCGGCTGGCCGGCCTCGAACAGCACCTCACCGGCGCGTACCTCGCGGGGACGGAAGCCCGCCGCGAGGTCGCGCAGCACATCGGCGTCCTCGTAGCCGCGCAGGACGGGGAGCTCGGTGAGGGTCTGGGGGACGACCCGGATGTCGTCCGCGCCGTTGTGCTCGAACAGGACCCGGCCGCGACCGGTGCGGAGCTGGAGACGGCGGTTGACCCGGTAGGCGCCGCCCTTGACGTCCACCCAGGGCAGCGACTTCAGCAGCCATCGTGAGGTGATGGCCTGCATCTGGGGCTGGGACTTGGTGGTGGTGCTGAGCTGGCGGGCCGCCTGGGTACCCAGGCTGGTCGGCTGCCGGTCGGGCTCGGGGACGGGTTCTTCGACGACGGAACCGGTGGCGTTGCCCGGTGTGGACACATTCCCTCCAGCGAGGCGGAACAGACGAGGGCGAGGAGAAAGAGGGGGACAGAGGAGACAGCGGAGACAGAGGGGAAAGGCGAGAAAGGCGAGAAAGGCGTAAGGCGTAAGAAGTGGAGAAAAGGGATGAGATATGACGAACCGCGGTGCGGTCGAGCAGGGACAGCCAAACAGGTCGGACGATCATCGGGTAAGGCGCGAAGTGGGGCGCTTCGCGCGCGGGGTGCGCAAACATGCCTCTTGCGTCAAACCACCGGCGCGCGCCGCCTCGCACGCCCCTATGACACCCGCACCACGGGGTTCACGCCCCTCGCTTCACCCTGACGAGTGGCTCCACTCACCCGCACGAGTGACGGGACGTCTCCGATCCACAGCTCTCGGTGATGCTCTGCGGAAAGGTCGGCCCCGGGCCGGGGTGAGTCACCGCGCGGACGGGAGGCATAAGCGGCTCGCCGTGACAACCCCCGGAAGGTCACCGTGATTTACGTCACTCACCAGCCGCCCTCTTCTCGCCGGACCGTCCCCTCCGCCCCAATCGCCCCACCCCCACCCGCCGTCGCACCCACCCATCCCCTCCCCCGGACCAGCAGGTCAGCGCGGCACGGACGGTCCGGAATGGTTCCGGACCGGAACCGGGGCGGGGCGCGGAACGGCAAGCGACGATCTGTCAAAAGTGCTGTGCAAAGGCTGTGTTGAACATGCGTTTAGACCCCGAACAGGGGCTCTTGGGAGCACATGTGCGGTGGTAGCATTCCGGCGTCCGCGACCTTGATCCACTCGGGTCGGGCGCCATTTCGAAGTCGGCCGGCTTGCCGTGCACAGCGGCCACGCAGTGCCACGCAGTTCCTGGGGGATGGCTGCGGATCATCGCGAGGTGAGTCGGGCCGATGTCTGCTGCCACGCGCCGGGAAAGGTTTCCATGATTCGAGACGTGCTCATATGGTGCCTGGCTGCCATCGCGGCCATAGCCGTCGCCGCGGCCGTCGTGCTGTATGTACGCAACAGAGCCGTGGGAGTGAAGAGAAGGCAGCTCGAAACCGCGCTGACCCAGCTGCACGGGGAGTCGGAGAACGAGATCCAGCGGCTGCGGAGCGAGGTCTACAAGCTCCGTCAGGAGCAGGACGACGTCATCAGTGAGGCGGAGCGGTCCGCCGAGGACCGCACCAAGGCGGTGCTGAAGGGCGCGGCGCGCTTCCTCCAGAGCCTCGCGGCCGAGCAGACCACCGTGCTCGACGACATCCAGCGCAAGTACGGCGGCCACTCGGTCCTCACCGACCTGCTGGATGTGCACCACGCCAACGCGCAGATGGCCCGTAAGGCACAGGGCATCGCGGTGATGTGCGGGGCTCCCATCGGGCGCCGGCCGCGGCCCGCGAGCGTCTATGACGTGGTGCGCAGCGCCCAGGGGCAGATCCGCAACTTCCAGCGGGTCGAGATCATGCAGCACAGCGGGATCGCGCTGAAGGCCGCCGCGGTGGCGCCGGTCGCGCTGACCGTCGCGGAACTGCTCGACAACGCCGCCAGCTTCTCGCAGCAGGACGCCCCGATCGAAGTGACGTTCCAGCGGGTGCAGAACAGTGTGTGCATCGTGATCGACGACGCCGGTGTCGGGATGAACGACGAGGACCGGATGTCCGCCTCGATGCTGCTCGCCGGGGACGACCTGCCCCGGCTGTCGCAGCTCGGCAACCAGCCCAAGTTCGGCTTCCCCGTGATCGGCCTGCTCGCCCGTCAGCACGGATTCAATGTCGATGTCACCGGTGTCTCCCGGTACGGCGGTGTGCGTGCCGTCGTCCGACTGCCCGAGGAGCTGTGGACCATGGAGGAGACAGTCCCGCCGGCGAACCATGAGAACAACGGGGCCGAGGCGCCGGTCAGCAGCATCCGGCCGCACACCGAGGTGCCGCGGATCGGTGGCCGTACCGCCCATGGGCTGCCCAAGCGCGGGGCGCGCAAGGCGCCGATGGCCGGGTTCGGCGACGCGGGCGGTGCCGGTGAGGCGGCTGCGGCGCGGCGCGGGCTGTCCGGCCGTGGGCTGGGCGCGTTCCAGCGCGGTTCGATGTCCGGCCGCGACCTTTCCGCTCCCTCGCCCGAAGGGTCCGAAGACGTATGACCACTGACCTGTCGTGGATGGTCAAGGACATCGTGGACAACGTGCCGCGGGCGCGGCACGCCGTGGTGCTCTCGGCCGACGGGCTGCCGCGCGGCGCCACCGACGGGCTGTCGGAGCGGGATGTGCGGGCCGTGTCCGCGGCGATGGCCGGGATGCAGTCGCTCAGCCGGGCGGCGGCGGGCTTCGCCGGTCCGGCGGACGTGGTGCGCTGGAACCAGACCATCGTCGAGTTCGAGCACGGCTGGATCTTTCTGATCGCCGCCGGGGACGGGGCCTATCTGGCCGCCGCCGCGGAGCCGGATGTCGACATCGAGCAGATCTCGTACCGGATGAACCGGCTGGTGGCGCGGCTCGGGGACAGTCTGACCTCGGCGCCCCGGGTGAATCCGGGGGATCTGCACCAGGCGGGCACGGACCGGGAGCTGCACGACGGCACGGGTGGTCCGGCGTTCGTGATCCCGGAGCTGGACAAGGCGATCGCCGAGGTGCCGGGCGCCCGGCACGCCGTGCTGCTGGGGATCAACGGGCTGCCCAGGGGCGCCTCCTCGGGCATGGGCAAGGACCTGGCCGACCGGATCGCGGCGGCCATGATGGGCCTGCACGCCTACAGCCGGGCCACCTCGCCGTTCACCGGCGGTCTTGAGGACCCGCGGTGGCGGCAGACGGTGATCGAGTTCCAGCACGGCTGGGTCTTCCTGATCTCCGCGGGCGACGGCGCCTATCTGGCGGCGGCGGCCGAGCACGACTGTGACATCGAGGAGTTCACTACTCGTCTTCAGGACGTGGTGCCCGTACTGACCGGGACACCGCGGGGAGGGACGGTCGGACATGCATGACGATCCGGAGCTGGAGATCGAGCTGACCTCCGATTTAGTCCCTCTGTTCGTGATCACCAAGGGGCGGTCGCTGCCTCCGGAGCACGAGTACTCGCACACCACGCTGGTGACGGCGAAGGACGGGGCGTCCGCGGCGGCCCGCACCCTGTCGCCGGAGGCCCGTCAGGTCATGGATCTGGTGGCCAACGGGTTCCTTTCGGTCGCGGAGGTGGCGGGGCACACCCGGCTGCCGCTGGGGATCGTACGGATTCTGCTGGCGCAGATGGACGACGCCGGGCTCATCCTGGTCCGGCCGCCGATCCCGCGCGCCGAGCGGCCCGACCGTGAACTGCTGAGCGCTGTCATCAGTGGCCTCCAGACGAAATTCGGAGCCTGACCCTTGTCCGTCTATCTGGAACCCAATGTCTCCCACGCCGTGAAGATCCTGATCGTGGGTCATTTCGGCGTGGGCAAGACCACCTGTATCGGCTCCATCTCCGAGATCACGCCGTTGCAGACCGAGGAAGAGATCACCGAGGCCAGTGTCGGCGTCGACGACCTGTCGGGCACGCCGGACAAGAAGACCACCACCGTGGCCATGGACTTCGGCAGGCTCACGCTGAGCGATCAGCTCGTCCTCTATCTCTTCGGTACGCCGGGGCAAGAGCGCTTCAAGGAGATGTGGGAGGAGCTGTCGCGGGGCGCGCTGGGCGCCCTGGTGCTGGTCGACCCGGAGCGGCTGCACGAGAGCTTCCCCGTGCTGGACCTGGTCGAGCAGTTCGGTCTGACGTACGCGATCGGGGTCAACCGGTTCGACGGGACGCCGGACTATCCGTACGACGAGGTCCGCGAGGCGCTGAACCTCTCCCGGGAGACCCCGATCGTGCACTGTGACGTGCGTGACGAGCAGTCGTCGGCACAGGCGCTCATCGCGCTGGTGAAACACCTCATGTCCATCCTCGGCTAGGAGCCAGGCATGCAGCACCACGACATACCGCCCGGTTGCCCGGCGCACGCGAACGTCCGGCTGTACGGTCCGGACTTCGGTGCCGATCCGGAGGGGCACTACGCCCATCTGCGTTCGCTCGGTCCGAGCGCGTCCGTCGACATCGCCCCGGACGTCCAGGTCGAGCTGGTCACCGGGTACGACGACGCGCTGTCCATCCTCCAGCACCCGGAGCTGTTCGTCCGGGACTCGCGGCGCTGGAACGCGCTGCGGGAGGGCCGGGTGCCGCAGGACAGCCCGGCGCTGCCGATGATGGGCTACCGGCCCAACGCGCTGTTCGCGGACGGGGCGGCGCACGCCCGGCTGCGGCAGGCGGTGACCGACTCGCTGGCCACCGTCAACGAACTCCAGCTGGCCCGGCAGGTGCAGCAGTCCGCCGACTATCTGATCAGTGTGTTCAGCACCCGTGGCCAGGCGGAGCTGATGGCGGACTACGCGGGGCCGCTGCCGCTGCTGGTCTTCAGCGACCTGTTCGGCTGCACCCGGGAGATCGGTGACCGGGTGATCGTCGGCACCACCGGCATCTTCGAGGGCACGCCGGGCGCCGACGAGGTGCTGGGCGGGGCGCTCGCCGAGCTGATCGCGCTGAAGCGGAGCAACCCGGGTCCGGACCTGACCACCCGTCTGATGCTGCACCCGGCCGGGCTGACCGACGAGGAGGTGCTGCACCAGCTGGTGACGCTGCTGTCCGGCGGCACCACCCCGACGGCGGCCACCATCGGCACCAGCACCGCGCTGTATCTGGGCGAGGACTGGCAGGTCGGACTGCCGGTGGAGGACGCGGTCGCCAAGACGCTGTGGAACTACGCGCCGATCGCCAACTACGCGGCGCACTACCCGGTCCAGGACGTCGATCTGGGCGGGCGCATCCTGCGCGAGAACGACCCGGTGCTGGTGTCGTTCGCGGCGGCCAACACCGACCCGAAGCTGAGCGAGCACCGGGAGCAGCTGAGCGCCAAGGCGCATCTGGCGTTCGGGGCGGGTCCGCACGCCTGTCCGGCGAAGGACCCGGCGTTCATGATCGCGGTGAAGGCGGTGGAGACGCTCTCCAACCGGCTGCCGGACATCGAGCTGCGGGTGGCGTTCAAGGAGCTGGCGTGGGTTCCGGCGCCGTGGAGCCGGTCGCTGGTGACGCTTCCGGTGCGGTTCAGCCCGCGGACGCTGCACTCGGCGGCGCAGTCCGGGACACGTCCGGCGACCGCCGGGGCCCCCGGGCAGCGTACGGCCGCGGCGGCGACGGCGGCCCGTCCGGCGGGTGCGGCTGCGCCCAAGCAGGGCCTGTTCAGCCGGTTCCTCGCGTGGACGCGGGGGGAGTGACACAGGTAACCGTATAAGAGCACCGTGTTATTGGATGCTTGAAACACCTGCCGGGTATGGATGACGGCTGTGCTCAGAAAGGGGCCGTCATCGTGAGGACCGTCGCGACCCAGTCCGACCGCAGAGCCACCCTCTCCCTCTTCACCCGACTCCGCTCGGCGCAGGGCCAGGAAGATCCCTTCCCGCTGTACGCCGAGCTCCGCTCGCTGGGATCGGTCGCCCCCGCACCCTGGGGGGGATTCCTGGTCACCAGCTTCGACCTGTGCGACCAGATACTGCGCAGCCCCGCCTGGCTGGAGCCCGACAAGCGCTGGCGGGAGAAGCAGGGGCCGCGCACCCGTTGGAGCGCGCCGTCGGCGCGCGAGATCAGCAGTACCCTGCCCGCGCTCAACCCGCCGGACCACAGCCGGGTCCGGCAGGCGGCGGGCACGTTCGACCGAGGCACGATCCAGGGGCTGGGCCCGATGGTCACCGAGGTGACCGACCGGCTCCTGGACACCCTGGCGGAGCGAATACGTGACGGCGGCGAAGCCGACTTCGCCGCCGTCGTCGGGGAGCAGCTCCCCGTCGCCACCATCGGGAACTGGCTCGCGCTGCCCGAGGCCGACTGGCCACGGCTGCGCGAGCTGACCCATGACCAGGTGTACACCCAGGAACTGCTGCCGACGGCGAGCCAGCTGGCCCGCTCGGACGCGGCGATGGCCGAACTGCGGGCCTACTTCCTCGACCTGGTCCGCGACCGCCGCGCACACCCCGGCACGGACCCGGTGTCCCGCTGGATCGGGAAGTGGGACGCGCTGGAGCCGGACGACCGGGCCAAGGCGGACGAAGGGGTCTACTTCCTGGCCCTGTTCGTGCTGCTGGCCGCTCTGGAGACCACCGCCAATCTGCTGTCGACGATGACCCTGCGGCTCGTCGAGGCACCGGAGCGGTGGGAGCAGCTCGCCGACCGCCCGGACCTGGCGCCCGCGTTCATCGAGGAGTCCCTGCGCTACGACGCCCCCACCCATGTCATCAGCCGGGTCGCCGCAGACGACCAGGTACTGCACGGCATGGAGGTGCGCCGGGACGAGATGGTGCACCTGATGGTGGGCGCCGCGCACCGGGACGCCGAACGGCACCCGGACCCCGAGCGGTTCGACATCCACCGCAAACCCGCCCATCTCGCGTTCAGCGCGGGCATCCACTACTGCCTCGGGGCGCCGCTCGCCCGTCTGGAGGCCGAGACCCTGCTCCGCCGACTGGTCACCCGTCTGCCCCGCCTGACCCTGGTACGCCGTCCGGCGATGGCCCCGCGCCGGGTCGTCTTCCGGCGGCTGATGAATCTGGATGTTGCTCTGGCATGAACTCAACACCCACGCTCACCGCGGCGCCGCCCGTGACGCCCCTCGGCGTCACCCAGGACGGCCCCGTCCTCCATGTCCGCCTCAATCCGTCCCAGACCCCCGACGACTCCCTCGGCATCGCCGCGATCGACGCGCTGACCGCCGTACTCGACACCCTGCACGACCGCCCCGACGTCCGGGTCCTCGTCCTGTCCTCGCTGGGCACGGACTTCTGCCTCGGCGCCGACCGGCACGAGTACCAGGACAGCCTGGCCGCCGATCCCACCGGTACGGCGCTGCGCCGGGTCGCCGACAAGGCGCACCGGCTCTGCCAGGCCCTGGAGAACACCCACGCCGTCACCATCGCCCGGCTGCACGGCAAGGTCGTCGGCGCGGGCCTCGCCCTCGCCTCGTACTGCGATCTGCGGGCCGGCGCGGACACCACCCGGTTCCGGATGCCGGAGGTCGGCCTCGGCCTGCCACCGGCCTGGGGCGGGGCGATGGGCCGCCTGGTCTCCGAACTGGGCATGGCCCGTATCCGCGAACTGATGCTCACCAGCGAGACCTTCGACGCCGCGACGGCCCACCGCCTCGGCCTGCTCCACAAGACGGCCCCGCTGGAGACCCTGGACGACACGATCACGACCTGGACCCGCCCCCTGCTGCGCCGCTCCCCCGAAGCACTCGTCCTGACCAGACGCATGCTGACGGGCTACGCCCGAGCGGACCGCACGGCGGACGTGTCCTTGCTGGACGCACATTTGCTGACGTCGATGCTGACGCCGTCCCAGGCGCCGGCACAGGAGGTGGTGGGGCGGTGAGAGATGCTACGGGGGCTACGGGGAACAGCACGCGCGGTCGTACGCGGCGCTGACGCGGTACCGGACCAGAGACGCCGCCGGGCGTGACCCGGCGGCGTCTTCGTGTGTGGGCATGGGGGGTATGCATCCGGGGCGACCATACGGGGTACGCCGCCGAAGGTGTGCCCGGAGCGTTCCGCGGCGATCGAGAGGGCGGTGGGTCATGACCCGGCCATGGGAAGCCGATCCGGAGACGACGTTCAAGCGGCGGCTCGGGAAGTCCCCGCAGGAACTGGGGGTCACCACCGACAGCCCGGACTGCCCCGACATCTGGGAGCTGGAGAACGGGGATGTCGCCGTCGTGGGCCGCGATCTCACCGGGTCCCTGGGGGACCGGCTGCCGCCCGGGGTCTCCGTGGGGCCCGACGAACGGCTCGTGGTGATCCCGAGGAGCATGCTGATCGCGGCGAAGCCGGACATCCCTGACGCGTGACCGAGGGGCGTCGGCCGGGGAGGACGGAGCCGACGTGGGTCACGCCGAGCGTTTGCGGGTGGCGGGCTTCTTCGCGGGGGGCTGTTTCGCCGTGGACTTCTTCGCCGTCGTCTTGGCGGAGGTCTTCGCGGTCGTCTTCGCGGTCGTTTTCGCGGGGGGCTTGGCGGAGGTCTTCGTCGTCTTCTTTGTGGCGGGTGGCTTCTTCTGCGTGGGCTTCTTCGCCGGGGGCTTCTTGGTGCTTGGCTCGCGTTGGGGCAAGGGGTGGACCTCGGCCTCCTCGCCTCGGGACTGTTTCGCCGCGCGGACGCTGCTTTCCAGGGCCGCCATCAGGTCCAGGACCTTGCCGCCCGCCGCGGGCTCCGGGAGGGACGGTGGGGTCTCGCCCGCTGCCTTCGCGGCGATGACCTCCTCCACCGCCTCGCGGTACTCGTCGTGGAGGTCGGCGAGGTCGACCTCGCCGAGGGTGTCCATCAGGGCGTCCGCCAGGTCGAGTTCCTTGTCGCGGATGGTGACGGAGGCGTCGGGGGCCACGCCCTCGGGGGCGCGGACCTCGTCCGGCCAGAGCAGGCCGTGCATCGCGATGACGTCGTCCAGGACCCGGAGCATGCCGAGCCGCTCCCGGCCGCGCAGCGCGAACTTGGCGATGGCGACCTTGTTGCTCCGCTTGAGGGCCTCGCGCAGCAGGGTGTACGGCTTGGCGGCCGGGGTGCCGCTCGCCGCCAGGTAGTAGGCGGAGCCCATCTGGAGGGGGTCGATGCGGTCCGCCGGGACGAAGGCGACGATCTCGATGGTCTTCGCCGTGGGGATGGGGAGCTGGGCGAGGTCCTCGTCCGTGATCGGGATGACCGTGCCGTCCGCGTCCTCGTAGCCCTTGCCGATCTCCGCCTGGCTGACCTCGCGGTCCTCCAGTTCGCAGAACTTGCGGTAGCGGATACGGCCGCCGTCCTCGGTGTGGATCTGGCGGAAGGAGATCGAGTGGCTCTCGGTCGCGTTCACCAGCTTGATCGGGATGCTGACCAGGCCGAAGGAGATGGCTCCGTTCCATATGGATCGCACGGGCGGTACTGCCTTTCCTGGCCGGGTTTGTGGGGTTTGTGTGTGATTCTTATCGTATGACGCCGATCACGGTCGTGGCGGGGCGGCGGCTCGCGCTCAGCAATCTGGAGAAGGTGCTGTACCCGGCGACCGGGTTCACCAAGGGCGAGCTGCTGCACTACTACGCGACCGTCGCGGACGTGCTGGTGCCCCATCTGCGCGGGCGGCCGGTGTCCTTCCTGCGGTATCCCGACGGGCCGGACGGCCAGCTCTTCTTCACCAAGAACGTGCCGCCGGGTACGCCCGACTGGGTCACCACCGCCCAGGTGCCGCGGTCGGACGGGCCCGCGCGGATGGTGCTGGTGGAGGATCTGCCGTCGCTGATCTGGGCCGCCAATCTGGTGACCGAGTTCCATACGCCGCAGTGGCTGGTCCGGGCGCCCGAGCGGGCCGACCGGCTGGTGTTCGACCTGGACCCGGGCGCCCCCGCGACCGTCGTGGAGTGCTGCGCCGTGGCCGGATGGCTGCGGCAGCGGCTGGCGGCGGACGGGATCGAGGCGTACGCGAAGACCTCCGGGGCGAAGGGGCTGCATCTGCTGGCGGCGGTGCGCGGGGCGTCCAGCGGGGAGGTGTCCGCATACGCCAAGGGGCTCGCGGTGGAGGCCGAGCGGGCGCTGCCCCGGCTGGTGGTGCACCGGATGACCAAGAGCCTGCGGGTGGGGAAGGTCTTCGTCGACTGGAGCCAGAACGCGGCGCGCAAGACCACCGCCACGCCCTACACCCTCCGGGCCCGCCAGGAACCCCTGGTCTCCGCGCCGGTCACCTGGACGGAGGTCGAGCGGTGCCGCGAACCGGCGGCGCTGGCCTTCCGCGCCGGGGACCTGGCGGAGCGGCTCGCGGCGGACGGGGATCTGCTGGCGCCGCTGCTGGAGCCGGACCGGGCCGCCCCGCTGCCCTCGCCGTCCTCGCCGTCCTGAGCGGTGTCACACCCGTGCCCAGGTGTTCCGGTCCCTGGCCATCGCGTGCAGCGCCGCCACGTCCGCGGGCTTCAGCACCGCCCCCTCGCGGGCCAGCCCGCCGAGATCCGCCTCGGTGAGCACCCGTACGCCGCGCGGCGCGGCCGGGGTCTCCAGACGGGACGGGGCGACCACCGCCAGCACCGGCCGTACCTCGGCGGTCAGCGCGTAGGACGCCCGGTCGGCGGCGGCCCGCACCAGGCGCAGCAGCGGCCAGGGCGCCCTGCGGCCCACGGCCACCAGCGGATCGGTGATCCGGACGCGGTGCTTGCGGGCGTACAGGGCGTGGACGGCGTACACACCCGACGGGCCGATCGTCAGATGGTGGACGCGGTCACCGCCGGGGAGGGGGACCGAGTGCAGGGTGTGCCAGCCCGCGCCCTCCAGCAGGTCCAGACACCCGCCGACGGTCCGCTCCGCCTCCAGGGCGTTCCTGCGGGGGTCGGCGCGCAGCCGGGCGGGCGGCGCCGGATCGCGGTCCAGGGCGATGAGCAGGGCCTCGCCGGGACGGTTGGGGGCCAGGTCGTCATCGGGGTGGAGGGCGAGCCGGGCCAGTTCGGCGGGGGTCGGGACGGGCGGGGGGCCCACCGCCACCTGGCCGGTGAGGTAGGGGGCCAGCGCCGCCAGGACGGATTCCTGCTCGTCCTCGCTCAGCAGATTGACCCGGGCCGTCTGCCGGTCGTACCAGGCGATCTTCCGGCCGTCCGGGAGACAGACGTACAGGCGTTCGCGTCCGTGGTGCGCGGTCGGTATGACCCGCAGTCGTCTCATGCGCCCTCACCCCCGGTCCATGGGACCAGGCGGGGTGCTCCACGGGCAAGAACCCGGCTACCGTGGACAGCGGTGGGGACGACCTATGGGGAGGCTCCGGTGCGTACCCGCGGGAGGGCAGCCGACGTACCCAGCCCCGAGACGCCCTGGAGCGAGATCGTGCCGGGCCTGTGGATGGGCGGGCATGAGTTCCGGGGGCGTTCGGGGCAGCTCAGGTCCGCCGTGGTGCGGGGTGAGTTCGATCTCGTGCAGACGCTGCTGCGGCAGCCGGGACACGGCCCCGATCCCGGCGTGGAGCATCAGGTGTGGGCGATCCCGGACGGCCCGCTGGACGGTACACAGCTCGCCGGTGTGATCCGGCTGGCGCGGGCCACCGCGGACGCGGTGGACGCGGGGCGGACCGTGCTGGTGCGCTGCTTCCACGGCTACAACCGCTCCGGCCTCGTGGTGGCGCAGGCCCTGACCCATCAGGGGCACTCCGCCGACGGTGCCATCCGGCTGATCCGGGCCCGGCGCTCGCCCTGGGCGCTGCACAACGATCTGTTCGTGGAGTATCTGCGGACCGGTCTGAGCACCGTACGGCTGCTGGAGGAGCTGGCCGAGTAGGGGCGAGTGGCCCCGAGTGGCCCCAGGTAGCGCCGGGTCCCGCGTCCGCCGCCCCGGGGTCGCCGCCCGACCCGTGCACAAAAGGGACTTCTCTACGAATAGGGTGTACCGGGCATCCTTCCGGTGCCCCGAACCCGCGTACCCCACTCGCCCCCGTCCAGCCCGTCCAGCCCCGTCCAGCCCCGTCCGCCCCCGCCCAGCCCCGTCCGCCCCCGTCCAGCCCCGTCCGCCCCCGTCCAGCCCCGTCCAGGAGTCCCGTGCCTTCCAGCCGCCGTCCGGTGCGTGCCGTGTCCCGCCGTGGTGCCGGTGCCGCCGTCGTCGCCCTGCTGCTGGCCGTGGCCACCGCCTGCGGCGACGCCGGGGAGCTGCGGGCCGCCGGTACCGCGCCGACCGCCAGCAGCCCGGAGCGGCTGTGGCCGGAGCTGGCCCCGGCCACCTCCCCGGCGTTCCCGCTGGAGGAGGCCGACCGGGAGGTCATACGCGGGATCGTGGCGCCCGGCGACGATCTGCGCCGGGTCGACCCGGCGGCCCTGGTGGACGCCGAGATCGCCGCCCATCCGGACGACTACACGGCCGCGAAGGCCCCGTACCGGGTGACCGCCGAGCGGATGGCCGGCTGCGCGCCCGGGGACGGGCCGGGCGGCGGCTGCCCGGTGCTCACCCCCTACTACCGGGATCTCACCGGGGACGGCCGCCCCGAGCTGACCCTCGGATTCCGGCTGCTGCCGGGCGGGCTGACCGCCGTACGGATCTACACCGTCGAGGATCACAAGGTCGTCCAGGTGATGTCCTGGGACGACGCCTTCAGCTCGGCGGAGCTGGCCGAGCGGGCGCTGATCATGCGGCTGCCGTCGGACGTGCCGGGCTACGACTACCGGCTCCAGTGGACCTGGGACACCCAGGAGCGGGCGATGCTGCTCACCCATGACGAGATGGTCCGTACGGGCGTCAGCCCCACGCCGACCGGTACGGACGCCCGGTGATCCGGCTGCCGCAGTGGGCCGGGACCCTCGGGGCGAAGGCGGCGCTGTTCATCACGGTGATGTGCTGTGCGCTGGCCGCGCTGCTGGGCATCCTGGTGCATGTCTCGGTCACCAACCAGACCGTCGGACAGGCGCGTGAGCTGGCGCTGTCCCGGCTCGCCGACTCCACCCGCACCTACGAGGCCGGGGGCACCCCGCTGCCGGGCGCGGCGATCGACCCGGCGGGGCTGCCGCATCCGCTGCGCGCGCTGGCCGCTTCCGGGCGGCGCGGCACGATGGTCGCCGACCACCGCGGCCATCCCACGATGTGGGCGGCGGGCCCGGCCGAGGGCGGACGCGCGCTCGCCGTCCGGGTCGACTACGCCCAGCAGGCCCGCACCATCGACGCCCTCGACCAGGCCATCGTCTGGTCCTCGGCGCTGGCCATCGGGGCGACGCTGCTGGTCGGCGCGTTCGCGGTGACCCGGGTGACCCGGCGGCTGCACACCACCGCCCGGGTGGCCCGGCGGATCAGCGCGGGCGATCTGGACGCCCGGGTGAACGACCCGCGCACCAAGGACCCGACCCGGCCGCAGGACGAGGTGGCGTCGGTGGCCGCCGCGCTGGACTCCATGGCGGGCTCGTTGCAGAGCAAGCTCCAGAGCGAGCAGCGGTTCACCGCGGATGTGGCGCACGAGCTGCGCACCCCGCTGACCGGGCTGCACGCGGCGGCCGAACTGCTGCCGCCGGGGCGCCCGACCGAGCTGGTGCGCGACCGGGTGCAGGCGCTGCGTACCCTCACCGAGGACCTGCTGGAGATCTCCCGGCTGGACACCGGGCGTGAGCGGCTGGACCTGACCACCGAGGAACTGGGCGCGCTGGCCGGACGGGTGGCACGGGCGGCGGGCGGCGGCACGGAGATCGAGGTGGCGCGGGACGCGGCCGTACGGACCGACCGGCGGCGGCTGGAACGGGTGCTCGGCAATCTCGTCGTCAACGCGCACCGGCACGCGCGCCCGCCGGTGGTCCTGACGGTGGACGGGCCGGTGGTGACCGTACGGGACCACGGGGGCGGCTATCCGGACTATCTGGTGGCGCATGGGCCGCAGCGGTTCCGGACGGAGGGCGGGGCGACCGGGCACGGGCTGGGGCTGACCATCGCGCTCGGGCAGTCGGAGGTGCTGGGGGCGCGGCTGGAGTTCACCAACGCGCCGGAGGGCGGGGCGGTGGCCCGGCTGACCCTGCCGGAGGCTCCGCCGACGGCACCGGCGGAAGGACCGGCGGCACCGGCGGAAGGGCCGGCGGCGGCTCCGCCGGGGGGACCGGTCTGAGGCGGGGTCGGCGGGGCGGCGCGGGCAGGTGGGACGCGGGCAGGTGGGACGCGCTCCGATGGGTGAGTGTGACGGGCGGCGCCAAGGCGCCGCTTCTATCGTGGCGAACAGTGGCAATTCACCACATTCACCCGCCTTCTGGAGGTCCCTCATGTCCCCCACACCCCCGCGTATCCGGTCCTCGCTCACCCGGCTCGCCATAGCCACCGCCACGGGCGCGCTGCTCGCCGGTACGGTCGCCGCGGTTCCGGCCGTCGCCGACGAACATGACAGCGGCGACAGCTACAGCCGCGAGGACAGCCGCTCCGACGAAGGCCGCTACGACGAAGGCCGTGAGCACGGTTCGCGCGGGCACTACCGGGGCCGGGTCACCGCCGACCGGCTGCTGCTGCGCAGCAGGCCCGACCGGGGCGGCCGGGTGATCCGCTCGGTGCACCGGGGCGAGATCGTCTCGATCTACTGCAAGACCGCCGGGCAGCGGATCGAGGGCAATCCGCTGTGGTACCTGCTGACCGACGGCACCTGGGCCTGGGGCGCGGCCCGCTACATCGACAACATCGGGTCCGCGCCCCGGTGGTGCTGAGCCGACTCCTGACATTTAGGTAGGTTCCGGGCATGAGTGATGCCGGAACTGCCGGAACCCTGCTCCCGGTGGAGCCCGCCCCGCCCGCCGTCCGTCTCCCCCGGCGCCGGGGGGTCGAACTGGCGCTGATCGTCGTCGCCGTACTGCTCTCGGTGTACGGCTACTGCGCGGTCGGCCTGGCCAGGACCGGGTCCGTGCCGCCCGGCGCCGCGGGCTACGGCGCCGGGCTGGGCGCGCTCGCGCTGGTGGCGCATCTGGCCGTACGGCGGCGGGCGCCGTACGCCGATCCGCTGCCGCTGCCCATCGGGGTGCTGCTCAACGGGCTCGGGCTGGTCCTCATCTACCGGCTGGACCTGGACACCCCGGGCGACCGGGCCGCGCCCGCCCAGCTCGTCTGGTCCACCCTCGGCGTGGGGCTGTTCATCGTGGTGGTGCTGGTGCTGCGCGACCACCGGGTGCTCCAGCGGTACGCGTACGTCTGTGTCGCCGCCGCCCTCGCGCTGCTGATCCTGCCGATCCTCTTCCCCGCCGTGAACGGGGCCCGGATCTGGATCAGGATCGCCGGGTTCTCCATCCAGCCCGGTGAGTTCGCGAAGGTGCTGCTGGCCGTGTTCTTCGCGGCCTATCTCGCCGCCAACCGGGCCGCGCTGGCGCACGCCGGACGGCAGGTGTGGCGGTTCCGGCGGCTCCAGTTGCCGACCGGGCGGGTGCTCGGGCCGGTCCTGGCGATCTGGCTGGTCAGCGTCGGGGTGCTGGTGCTGGAGCGGGACCTCGGGACCTCGCTGCTGTTCTTCGGACTGTTCGTGGTGATGCTGTACGCGGCCACCGGCCGGATCGGCTGGATCGCCGTCGGGCTGACGCTGGCCGCGCTCGGCGCGGTGGCCGTCGGACGGCTGGAGCCGCATGTGGCCGCCCGTATCCAGGACTGGCTGCACCCGTTCGCCTCCATCGAGGCCGGACAGGGACCCAACCAGCTTGCCCAGTCGCTGTTCGCGTTCGCGGCGGGCGGGCTGCTGGGCGCCGGTCTTGGGCTCGGGCACTCACCGCTCATCGGCTTCGCCGTGAAGTCCGACTTCGTACTCGCCACCGCCGGGGAGGAACTCGGCCTGGTCGGGCTGACCGCCGTCTTCCTGCTGTACGCGCTGCTGGTGGAGCGCGGCTTCCGGGCCGGGCTGGCGCTGCGCGACCCGTTCGGACGGCTGCTGGCGGTGGGGCTGGCGTCCCTGATCGCGCTCCAGGTGTTCGTCATCGCGGGCGGGGTGACCGGGCTGATCCCGCTCACCGGCATGGCGATGCCGTTCCTCGCGCAGGGCGGCTCGTCGGTGGTCACCAACTGGGCGATCGTGGCCCTCCTGATCCGGGTGAGCGACTCGGCACGCCGCCCGTACGACGACGACGGCCCGGCCGGACCCTACGACGACCGCCCCGACCAGCGCCCCGGTCAACGCCCCGACGACCGCCCCAGCGACCGCCCCGGCGAGCAGGCCGCCCGATGACCCGGCACGTCCGCCACGCGGCCGTCTTCTGCGCCCTGCTCCTGCTCGCCCTCCTGGTCAACGCCACCCGCGTCCAGGTCTTCGAGTCCCGCTCCTACGACGACAACCCGGCGAACCGGCGCGGGGTCATCGCCCGCTACGGCCAGCCGCGCGGCGACATCCTGGTCGGCGGCAGGCCGGTCACCGGCTCGGCGGACACCCGCGAACAGCTCCGCTACGAGCGGACGTACGCCCACGGCCCGCTGTACGCCCCCGTCACCGGCTTCTCCTCCCAGGAGTACGGCACGACCTTGCTGGAGCACGCCGAGGACGGGGTGCTGTCCGGCACCGACCCGATGCTGTCCCCGTTCCCGCTCTGGAACGACCTGGCGCGCACCCGCAGCGCGGGCGGCGATGTCGTCACCACCCTCGACCCGGCCGCGCAACAGGCGGCGTACGCGGGGCTGGGCGCCCGCAAGGGCGCGGTCGCGGCGGTGGAACCGGCCACCGGGCGGATTCTGGCGCTGGTGTCGACCCCGTCGTACGATCCGGCCGTGCTGTCCGGCAACGGGGCGGCGGCGAAGGAGGCGTGGGCGCGGCTGAACGGGGATCGGGAGAAGCCGATGCTCAACCGGGCGGTGCGCCAGACGTACCCGCCGGGATCGACGTTCAAGGTGGTGACGGCGGCGGCGGCGCTGGACGCCGGGGTGATCACGGATCTCGACGCGCCGACCGACTCCCCCGCCCCCTACACCCTCCCCGGCACCACCACCTCCCTCGGCAACGAGTCGGACGGCTGTGCGGACGCCTCGCTGCGGGAGGCGTTCCAGTGGTCCTGCAACACGGTGTTCGCCAAGCTCGGCGTGGACACCGGGGTGGCGGACATGGCGGCGACGGCTCAGGCGTTCGGCTTCAACGACACCGGGGTGAGGATCCCGTTCTCGGTCGCCGAGTCCACCTTCGACACCACCGTCGACCGGGCGCAGCTCGCGCTGTCCTCCATCGGGCAGTTCAACACCCGGGCGACCCCGCTCCAGATGGCGGCGGTGTCGGCGGCGGTCGCCAACGGCGGGCAGTGGCGCACCCCGTATCTGGTGGAGCGCACGACGACCGGCGACGGGGACGTCCTCGGCCGGGCGGGCGGGCGGCCGGTGCGCCAGGCGATGCGCCCGCTGACCGCGCTGCGGATGCGGGAGCTGATGCGGGACGTGGTGGAGGAGGGCACCGGCACCAACGCGGCGATCCGGGGCGCGGTCGTCGGCGGCAAGACCGGCACCGCCCAGCACGGGGTGGACAACACGGGCACGCCGTACGCCTGGTTCGTCTCCTGGGCGCAGGCCGAGGGCGACTACGAGCCGACGGTGGCGGTCGCGGTGGTGGTGGAGGACGCGGCGGCGGACCGGGGCCGGGTCAGCGGCAACGGGGTGGCCGCGCCGATCGCACGGGCGGTGATGGAGGCGGTGCTGAAGAAGGGGGACGGGAAGCGGAAGGGGCGGGGCGGGCCCGCCCGGACACCGGACGCCGGGCGGCCCGGTACGCGACGCTGACGTACCGGGCCCGCGCGGCGGGAAGGACCGGAACCGTCAGCCGATCGGCCGGCGCATCTCCTCGCGGATCTGGAGGGTGGTCCTGGCGGCCTCCTCCAGGTCGATGTCCTCGGGGGCCGTGGCGATCAGTTCGGGGGTCACCTCGGCGACCGTGGCGCCGGTGTTGCCGTCGATCCAGCCGCAGGTGGGGATGGACATCTCGGTGCCCATCGTGGACTGGGTGAGGACCTCGCAGGTGACCGTGATGCCGGAGGCGTCCGGGGTGAAGTCCTGCGGCGGGACGGCGACCTCCATGCCCTCGGCCGAGGCGGCACCGGACATCATGTTGTCGCGGTTGGCGTCCAGGCTCAGGAACCGTCCGTACATGCCGGACACCACCAGCGTGCCCGCGGCCTCGTCGCCGCCGAGGCTGTAGGTGGCGACGACGGCCGTGGTGTCCTTGGCGTCCCAGGCGGTGTCCGCCTCCGCCTCGATGGCCTGGCCCTCGGTGTCCGACATGTCCTGGGCCAGTTCGTACGTGTCGTCCAGCAGGGTCTGCGGCACGGTCAGCTCGTACTTGGCCTCCGGGAAGCTGTCCTCGACCTCCTTGCCGATCAGCGCCAGCCCCACCACGACGACCACGACCAGCGCCACGACCCCGCCGACGATGCCGAGCACCAGCGCGGTCCGCTTCTTCTTCGGCGGCGGCCCCATGGGCGGTACGCCCCAGGGCTGCGGGGGCTGGCCGTACGGGGCGGCGCCGGGCTGGGGCGGCCCGTAGGGGGCGCCGAAGGCGCCCTGCGGGGACGGCGGCTGGGGCGGCTGACCGTACGGCCCGCCCTGCGCGGGCGGTTGCGGATAGGGGCCGGGCGGCGGGTTCTGGCCGTACGGGTCCTGGGGCGGCTGCTCGCCGTACGGGTTCTGCGGGGGCTGCTGCGGAGGTATGGACACATCGGAAAGGTACTGCACAGGAAGGGAGGTCAGGGGCCGTCGGCGGCGGAGGCGCGGGCTCCGCCGGGGAGCGGGACCCGCCCCGGGCGGTAACAACTGCGCCCCGGGGGATTGACCGACCTTGCTGACACGCAGTCTTATAAGAGGTGACCCGGGGTAACTGACCCAGCGACCGGCACCACGAGGTGGGACCACCATGACGACCCTGACCGATGGCGACGCGCTCGACGGACTGCGGGACGCGCTGGGCCTGCTGAAGGACCGTGAGCAGGTCGCCGAGCGGCTGCTCGCCGCGTCCGCGAAGCACTCCTTCGACCCGGACGGCGAACTGGACTGGGACGCCCCGTTCGAGGACGGCAAGTGGTTCTGGCCCCCGGAGCTGCTGTCCCTCTACGACACCCCGATGTGGCACCGGATGAGCGAGGAGCAGCGCATCCTGCTCTCCCGGCACGAGGCGGCGGCGCTGGCGTCGCTGGGCATCTGGTTCGAGATCATCCTGATGCAGCTGCTCGTCCGGCACATCTACGACAAGGCGGCGACGAGCGCGCATGTGCGGTACGCGCTCACCGAGATCGAGGACGAGTGCCGCCACTCGAAGATGTTCGCCCGGCTGATCTCCCGGGGCGACACGCCCTGGTACCCGGTCAGCCGCGCCCACCACAACCTGGGCCGCCTCTTCAAGACCGTCTCGACGACCCCGGGTTCCTTCACGGCGACCCTGCTGGGCGAGGAGGTCCTCGACTGGATGCAGCGGCTGACGTTCCCGGACGAGCGGGTGCAGCCGCTGGTGCGCGGGGTGACCCGGATCCATGTGGTGGAGGAGGCCCGCCATGTCCGGTACGCCCGGGAGGAACTGCGCCGCCAGATGGTGACGGCCCCGCGCTGGTCCCAGGAGTTCACCCGGGTCACCTCCGGCGAGTTCGCCCGGATCTTCTCGATCGCCTTCGTGAACCCGGAGGTCTACACGAACGTCGGCTTGGACCGCCGGAAGGCGGTGGCCCAGGTACGCGCCAGCGCCCACCGCCGCGAGGTGATGCAGACCGGCGCCCGCAAACTGACGGACTTCCTGGACGAGATTGGGGTGCTGCGGGGGGTGGGGCGGCGGCTGTGGCGGGCGTCGGGGCTGTTGGCGTAGCCGCTCCGCGAGTTCACGGGTTCGCCTGGATCTGCCTTGACTCGGATCGGCGTCTGCTTGAGCATGCCTACTGGACCAGTCAACCGTTTGACGGGAAGTCAGTCATGGCACTGCCGAAGTATGACCAGATCGCATCCGACCTCCGGGGGCGCATCGTCCGGGGCGAGATCGAGGCGGGCGACGCCCTGCCGTCCGAGCGTGAGTTGACGGAGCGCTGGAGTGTCTCGCGGGCCACCGTCGTACGGGCTCTGGACGTCCTGCGGCAGGAGGGCCTCATCGAGACCCGCCAGGGCACCGGGAGCAGCGTCAAGCAGCGGACGCCACTGGCCCGCACGGCGGGCGAGCGTTACCGGACCGCCGTGACGACCGGCCACATCTACACGGCCGGTGAGCATGCGGACATTCTCAGCGCGGAGCTGGTGCCCGCTCCGGAGGATGCCGCGACGGCACTGGGCGTCGACCCCGGCGACCAGGTGGCCCGCAGGGAGCGGGTGACCTTCGAGGGCGAGCAACCGACCTCGATGAGCTACTCCTGGTTCACGTCCGCCGTCGCCGAGGCGGCACCCCGGCTGCTCCAGCGTGAGCGGGTGCGGGAGGGGACGACTCGCTACGTGGAGATGGAGACGGGACGACGACCCCACACGGGCCGGGACTGGTGGACCTCGCGGCTCGCCACCGACCGGGAACGGCAGTTGCTGAAGCTTGAGAACCCCGAGGCCGTGGCGGAAGTACGGCACGTCTCCTACGACGAGGACGGCCAGCCACTGGCCTACGAGGTGGCCATCACCCCGGCGGGCCGGTGGGCCCGCACGGAGGAGTACGCGATGACCGACTGACCGTCGGACGCCGAACTGGCATACGGGCCCCGGCCGTTGGCGGGGCCCTTTTTCACGCCCACCTTGACATGACTAGTCCACCGGTGGACCATTCAAGTGCACGGTGAGTGGCGATGCGGTCACACTCCACTGATTCCACTGTGCCTCGTGCTGACTCCACAAAACCCCCGGCGACCGCGTCACCGGCCCCGGGGGCATGGCCACCAGCTATTGAGGAGCTGACGACAGTGAGCATTATCCCCGCGCTCTTGGCATGGACACTGGGCACGCTGCTGCCCGGAAAGGGCCGACGACGAAGGGTCCCGCGCTGCGCCTGCCCCTGCCACCGCCCCCACGCACAGGCCGCGCCATGAACGCCGGTACCCCACCCGCCCCGGGCACCTCCCGCATGACCATCGAGACCTACCGGGTCCGCCTGGACGGTGAGCGTGTGGACCGTACCCCGCCGCGCGTCTACGAGCCCGGCCCCGGACCCATCGCCCTTGACTCCCACCGCTGGCCCCCCTGCCGCTGCCCCCGCTGCCGGGCTGGGCAGGGCCCTCGCGGCATCTGGTAGCACCGGAGAATGCCCCTTCAGCCCAGCCCCCTCAGGGGCGCGGGGAACTGCGCGACCAGCCACACCCAAGCCGCACCCGCCCCGCGCCCCGAACCACCCCTCACCGACCCCCGACCACCGACAGCTCCCGTTCCTCCCCCACCTCCGCGGACTTCCGCCGACGCCCACCACCACTGGGCCACCACATCCCCCGCCCCAGCAGCACAGCCAACGCCGGCACCAGCACCAGCGAAAGCACCAGCGCCGACAGCAGAATCCCCAGCGCCGTCGCGAACCCGACCTCCGCCGTCGCCGGATTCGCCGCCAGACTCGCGAACGACCCGGCCAGCACCACACCCGCCGTAGTGATCGCCGGCGCCGTGTGCCGCACGGCCAAGGACACCGCCTCCCGGACGGAGGACCCCCTCATCTCCTCCCGTATCCGGTCACTGATCAGGATGTTGTAGTCCGTACCGAGCGCGACCACGAACAGGAACAGCACCAGCGGGAGCGTGAAGGTGACCCCCGCCCGGTCAAGTCCGTGCTGGAACACCAGCGTCGCCGCCCCCAGCGTCGCCGTGAAGCCAAGACCGACCGAGACCAGCAGCACCAGCGGCGCCACCAGGGAGCGCAGCAGCAGGAACAGGATCACCGCGATGAGCGCCGCCGCGATCGGGAAGACCAGCCGCAGATCCTTGTCGACGGCCTCGGAGATGTCCGCGTACACCGCCGCCGTACCGGTGATGTGCGCCTCCGCCCCGTCCGGCCGGTGCTCGGCGAGAGCGTCCCGCACGGGCCCCGACACCAGGTCCCGCGCCTCGGCCGACGACGAGTCCGCCGTCAGCACGACCCCGATCCTGGCCGCCTTGCCGTCCTCGGCGTACTGGACCGGTGTGACCTGTCCGACGCCCTCGGTCCCGGCGAGCGCCTTCGACAGCGAGGTCACCGCGCCCCGGTCCAGCGGGCCGTCCGCGTGCACGTACACCGTGTGCGGGTCCGTCGCCCCGGCGGGCATGACCTTGGAGATCTCCTCGGAGACCCGGACCGCGTCGGTGCGGTCCTGCTCCGGCATGTCGTAGCTCATCCGCACTCCGGCCGCGCCCGCCGACAGCACACCCAGCAGCGCCAGGCTCGCCAGCACGCACCGCACCGGCCGGTGCGCCACCGCGTCGCCGAGGCGCGCCGCCAGTCCGCCCCGCCGTTCGGTGCGCCATGCCTTCGACGGCCAGAACATGCCCTGCCCGGCGACCGCCAGCAGCGCCGGCATCAGGGTGAGGCTGGCCACCAGCATCACCAGCACGGACACCGCGATGGACGGGCCGAGCACCCGGAACTGCCCGAAGCTGGCCACGCCCAGCGTGGCGAACGCGGCGACGATGGTGAGCCCGGCGGAGGCGATGGCCCCGCCCACCTTCGCGGCGGTCGCGGCGGCGGCCTCCCGGGCGGGCTGCCCGGGGTTCGAGCGCAACTGCTCCCGGAAGCGGAACAGGAGGAACAGGAAGTAGTCGATGCCGATGCCCAGCAGCACCACGGTGATCAGCGACGGCACCGAGGCGTCCAGCGGTATGTCGAACAGGACCGCCGTCCCGGCCACCGCGCCCATCGCGACCCCGCCGATCAGCGAGCAGGCGATCAGCGGCAGGATCGCCGCGAGGACACTGCGGAAGACCAGCACGTTCAGGAGCACGATCAGCCCGAAGGTGAGCCCGGCGATCAGCATCTCGCGATGCTCACCGGCGTCCTTGGTGTCCACGGTGGACGCGATCCCGCCGGTGAACCCGGCCCGCAGGCCCGCCGCCGAGAACTCGTCCTCGGCGCTGTCCCGCACCTCCCGGTACACGTCCTGGAGCCCGGGGTCGTTCATGTTGCCGTTCAGGGAGAGCGACAGCAGCTGGAACGTGCCGTCGGGGGCGGTCGGGCCCACGGCGAGGGAGGGCCGCTGGGAGTGGTCCTCCATCAGCGGCATCTCCGGCGCCTTGGCCTTGATCCGCTGCTCGGCGAGACCGGCGGTGATCGTGGCGATCCGCTCCCGGTCGGCGCCGGTCAGCTTCCCGCCGTCGGAGCGGGCGACGAGCACCGTGGCCGCGTTGGCGTCCGGCTGCTCGCCGAACGCGTCCTCCGCGATCTTCAGGGCGGCGGCGGAGTCGTAGCCCTGGGGGAGGAAGTCCCCCGGCTGGGAGTCGGTGGCCCGGTACATCAGCGATTGGCCGACGACGGTCAGGGCGATGCCGAGCACCGCCCAGACGGCGATCGTCAGCCAGCGCCTGCGCGTGGCGAACGAGGTCAGAGCGCGGATCATGTCTGCTGGAGCCTCTTCCGGAGACGGGGATCTGGTACGGCTCCAGCCCATCAAGCCGACCCCCGGTCGGACATCGTGCACACGGCGGAACGGCTCCCCGGACCCCGGTCATGCCCCGCGCCGCATCCAGGACCGGGGTACTGGACGGCGATCCTGCGAGGTGAGGAGGGCGGGCCGCCGCGCGCGTGGTCCCATGGAGAGGCTCGCCCGACGACCGTACGGAGGACACCAGGGGATGCAGCGCGCTACGGACACCGCCACCGATCCGGCCGGACCGGACCACCCGGACGGAGGGCGGCTGCGCCGCGCCGTCCGCTGGTACACGGTCCACGCCGGACAGCGCGGCCTGGTCTCCCCCGCCCTGTCCTGGCTGCGCAACGACGTCCTGATCCTGGTCGCCACCGCCCTGGATATGCTCGACTACCTCGCCTCCGGGTACGACCGGGGCGAGGTGACCTGGGCCGGGACCGTCGTCGTCGCGCTCGCCCCGCAACTGCTCCTCGCCCGGCGTGAGCATCCGGTGGGGACACTGGTGGCGCTGGTCGTCGTCCAGTCCGCCGCCGGACTGGTGGTGCCGCTGACCCACGGGGTGAGCGTCGCCGTGCTGATCGCCCTGTACGCGGTGGCCCGTACCTCGGACCGGCGGACGCTGGCGTGGTGCCTCGGGCTGACCATCGCCTCCAGTGTGGTGCGCTCGGTGGCCGGGAACGCCCCGCTGGAGGCGATCGTGGGCGACGCGCTCGGCCTCGGTCTGGTCGTGCCCGTGGCCCTGTGGGTCCGCAAGTGGCGGCGCCAGACCGAGCTGACCCGGCATCTGCTCGCCGAGCGCGCGGTCGCCGACGAGCGCCGCCGGATCGCCCGTGAGCTGCACGATGTGGTGGCCCACCACATCACCACGATGTATCTGATGTCTGGCGGCGCCAGGACCGTGCTGGACCACGACCGTGACGCCGCCCGTGAGGCCCTGGTGACCCTGGAGGCGTCGGCGCGGGAGGCGCTCGGTGAGATGCGCTCCCTGCTGGGCGTACTGCGCGGCGACGACGCCCCCGAGGCGCCCAGCGAGCCCCAGCCGGGCATCGCGGACATCGAACGGCTGGTGGAGGGCGTGACGACGGCCGGGCTGCCCACCAAGCTCCGGATCACCGGCGGCCCGCCCCCCGCGCCGGTCCCGGCGACCGTCGGGCTGACCGTCTACCGGATCGTGCAGGAGGCGCTGACCAACTCCCGCAAGCACGCGCACGGCACCCACGCCGATGTCCTGCTCGACTACGGCCCCGGCCGGATCACCGTCTCCGTGACCGACGACGGCCGCCCGCAGCCCCACCCCCACCGCCCGTCCTCGCCGATGGGCGGCGGGTATGGTCTGCTGGGCATGAGGGAACGCGTCGCGGTCCACGGGGGCCGCCTGGACGCGGGCCCGCGCGACGAGGGCGGGTTCCGGGTGACGGCGACCCTGCCGCTGCCGCCCCTGTGACACCGACCAGCCCGAGGAACCCCACCGCGTGACGACCCCGCTGACCCCACCGGCCCCCCTGACCGTCCTCATCGCCGACGACCAGCCCCTCGTCCGCACCGGACTCTCCCTGATCCTGCGGGCCGCCCCCGACATCGAGGTGGTCGGCGAGGCGGGCGACGGCGAGCAGGCGGTTCAGGCCGCGCACCGGCTGCGCCCGGACGTCGTCCTGATGGACATCCGGATGCCGGTCCTGGACGGCGTCAGCGCCACCGAACGCCTGGTCGCCGAGCTGCCCGGCATCCGCGTCCTAGCGCTCAGCACCTTCGACATGGACGAGTACGTGATCCGCGCCCTGCGCGCGGGCGCGTCCGGCTTCCTGCCCAAGGACGTCTCCCCCGAGGAACTCGCCACGGCCCTGCGCACGGTCCGCTCCGGCGAGGCCGTGGTCGCCCCCCGGCTGCTGACCCGCCTCATCGCCACGTTCGTCAGCGCCCCCCAGCCCACCACCGACCTCGGCGGCCTCACCGACCGCGAGACGGAGATCCTCCGCCTGATCGCCTCCGGCCTGGACAACACGGAGATCGCGAACGCCCTCGGCATCGGCGTCCAGACCGTGAAGAACCACGTCACCAGCGTCTTCGCCAAACTGGGCGTACGCGACCGGGCACAGGCGGTGATAGCGGCCTACGAGTCGGGCCTGGTCCGAGCCCGCAACGGCTCGACGTGACGGGAGGGGCACGCGGGGGGATCGGCGAGCCCTGATCATCGGCGGCGACGGACCGACGGGGTCAGGCCGCCGACGTCGTACGGACCGCGTCAGACCCCCGCCGTCCCGTCGACCATGGCGGATTACCCTCGATCCCATGTCTCCCGCCGCCCCCGCCTACCGACGCCTCAGCGTCGAGGAGCGCCGCGCCCAGCTGCTGACGGCCGCCCTCGACCTGTTCGCCGTCCGCGCCCCCGAGGACGTCTCCCTGGACGAGGTCGCCGAGGCGGCCGGGGTCTCCCGCCCCCTGGTCTACCGCTACTTCCCCGGCGGCAAGCAGCAGCTGTACGAGGCCGCCCTGCGCTCCGCCGCCGAGGAGCTGAAACTCTGCTTCGACGAGCCCCGCGAGGGCCCGCTGCTGGCGCGGCTGACCCGAGCCCTGGACCGCTACCTCGCCTTCGTGGACGGCCACGACACCGGCTTCAGCGCCCTGCTCCAGGGCGGCAGCGTGGTGGAGACCTCCCGTACGACGGCCATCGTGGACGGGGTGCGCCGGGCCGCCGCCGGGCACATCCTGCGCCATCTCGGGGTCGCCGACCCCGGCCCGCGGCTGCGGATGACGGTCCGGATGTGGATCACGGCGGTGGAGGCGGCCTCCCTGATCTGGCTGGACGAGGAGAAGCAGCCGCCGGTGACCGAGCTGCGCGACTGGCTGGTGGAGCAGTTCGTGGCGATGCTCACGGTGACCGCCGGACGCGACCCGCAGACGGCGGGGCTGGCCGACGCCCTCGCCGCCGCCCCGGATGACCGAGACTGACCCGGTGAGAAGCGAAGACACCCCCTTCGAGGGCGGCCCGCTGGACGGCCGGGTGCTGCCGGTGCTGCTCGGGATGACCGGCCACCCCCCGAAGACGTACCGCGTCCCGGTGCCCGACCCGGCGGGCGGCGAGCCGACCGTCCTGTGCTATCTGCGGGTGCCGCGCTCCCCCGGCGGCAAGGTCGGTATGCGCGACCGCTGGAAGTACGTGTACGCCCCGGAAGGCAAGCCGACAGGCCGGGTGCGCTGGCCATGGACGAAACCCGGCACTCCCGGGTGACCCCCTTACGCCATCCCGCCGACGCCCGGCGCGCGCCCCGCGCCGCCCGGCCCCATCCTCGCGGTGCGGGGCGGAGACACCTCCCCGCGGCGGAGGTGATGACATGTCAGGAAGGCTTCTGCGACTGGCCTGTACGGCGGTCTGCGCACTCTCCTCGCTGGCCTTCACGGTCCCGCCGGAACCCGCCGCCCCCGCCGACGGGGACGACCGGACGGTCATCGCGCTGCTGACGGACCTTCAGCGGCTGTACCGGGAGGCGGAGCAGGCGAGCGAGACGTACAACGCCACCGAGGAGCAGCTGAAGAGGCAGCGCGCCGAGGTGCGCCGTCTGGACACCGAACTGGCCCGCGCCCGCACCTCGCTGCACGACAGCCGGGCGGCGGCCGGTCGGCTGGCCCGCCAGCAGTACCAGTCGACGTCGGACCTCTCCCCGTACCTGCGGCTGCTGCTGGCCAGCGATGCACGCCGGGCGCTGGACCAGGGCCATGTGATCGGCCAGGTGGCCCGCGAACGCGCCGCCACCGTGGACCGGCTCACCGGCGGCGAACGCAAGGCGGGATCGCTGGCCCGCGAGGCCCGCAAGGCGCTCGACACACAGCT
This sequence comes from Streptomyces sp. NPDC048290, assembly GCF_040652095.1. Taxonomy (NCBI): domain Bacteria; kingdom Bacillati; phylum Actinomycetota; class Actinomycetes; order Kitasatosporales; family Streptomycetaceae; genus Streptomyces; species Streptomyces sp. NPDC048290. The sequence goes on along the minus strand of NZ_JBEZLM010000007.1, from coordinate 223,055 downwards.
CGCCCTCGCCCGTAAGCAGCGCGAGCAGCGCGACAAGGTCACCGGCCGCCTGGACGAGGTGGAACGCCTCCTCGCCTCCCTCACCGCCGAGCAGCTCACCGAACTGTCGGCCCGTGAGGAGCGGGAGACCGAGAAGTCCCAGAAGACGTTCATGGCGTCGGGCGCCCTGAGCAGCACCGCGAAGAACCCCACCGCCCAGGGCGAACGCGCCCTGCGCTACGCCGTGGAACAGCTCGGCAAGCCGTACGAGTGGGGCGCCGAGGGCCCCGACACCTACGACTGCTCGGGCCTGACGTCCCAGGCATGGGCGGACGCCGGAACCCCGATCCCCCGCACCAGCCAGGAGCAGTGGGCGCGACTGGACCACGTACCCCTGGACCGCCTACGCCCCGGCGACCTGGTGATCTACTTCCCCGAGGCAACCCACGTGGCCCTCTACCTGGGCAACGGCAAGGTGATCCAGGCCCCCCGCCCCGACACAAAAATCAAAATCTCCCCCATCGCAGCGAACCCCATCCTGGGAGCAGTCCGCCCGGACCCGGGTTCCACCCCGATGCCGACGTACACCCCACTAACCCTCCCGGAGAACGCCGAGCAAGGCTCAAACGAAGGGTTCAACGGGATCTTCTAGGGGCGCTGGGGGTACCCCCTCTGGGGGAGGAACTGCGCGAAAAGCGACCACGGACCCGCACCAGCCCACGCACCCCCACCCCCACGGCGATTACCCGGCAAGAGAAGCGAGGTACGCCTGCGTCTTCTCCGGCTCAGAGAAGCAAGCGAACGGCCCGCTAGGGCTCTCACCAGCGTGTTCGTTCCAACTGGCCGTGCCGTAGCGGGCCGTGGGCCGTGTCCGGGCCGTCAGACAGTGCGGCGAGCCGTGTCATAGACGGACGTGATCGCTGCCCGGGTGCGCTCCTGACTGCTCGGCATCAGGTGGGCATAGATCCGGAGCGTCAGCGCCGCGTTGCTGTGCCCAAGGTACTCACTGACGGCCTTGATGTTCTCTCCGCTGTCCAGCAGCGCGGACGCGTAGAAGTGCCTCAAGGCGTGCATGCCGTGCTCGCGCGCCGCCGCGTGGCCATCCTCCTTTGTCTTCGGCTCAGGGATCACCCCGGCCACGACGAGGGCGGGCTTCCACGCTTCCTCGTTCAAGGACGTGCGCCACACGTGGTTGCCGCCCGGCGCCATGAAGATGAGCCGCTTGGTCACCTTCGGTCCGTCAGGTGTCCCCCAGGGCAGCGTGATCTCAACTGGAGGGAAGCGCTTCATGTGGGCCCTGAGCGCGTCGGCCACAGGGCCAGGGAGGGGAACGCTCCGGGTCTTGCGCCCCTTGGGCAGGGCGAACACGGGCTTACTCCGGCTGAGCTTGAGTTGTTGAACGACCTGGATCGTGTCGGTCTCGAAGTCGAGGGCGTCCAGGGCGATCCCTAGAATCTCCCCTTGCCGCATACCGCAACCGGCGCCCAGGTCGACCATCGGTCGATATCGCTCCGGCATTGCTCCCTGCACCGCGAACACCCGCTCAGCCGACCACGGCACCACACGCTTGGGAGTGAGCGTGGGCGGCTTCACCGACCGCGCAGAGACCGGGTTGCGGCTCAGGTAGCCGTCATCGACAGCAGCGCTGAGAGCGCCCCGTACGTTCGCGTAGATGATCCGGCCGTACGAGCCGGGAACAGTGGCTTCAAGCTGTGCCACCCATTCCCGGATGTGCTCCGGCTTGAACGACCCAAGAGGGCGAGAGCCGATGTGCGGGAAGGCGTGCAAGCGGAGTTGAGACTTCATGGACTCGATCGTGTTCGGGTCCGCCCCGAGGGTGGTCAACCACTTCTCGGTGTACTGCTGAAAGGTGAGCTTGGCCGCGCGAGGGTCGATGTACTGACCACTCGACATGTCCGTCTCGATGGCGCTGAGCCACTTCTCGGCGAGTCGCTTCTGTCGGTCGGGGAAGCTCTTGGACTTCTCGGTGCCGTCCGGGCCGACGTAGCGGGCCCGGTAGCGCATTCCGGTGCCGTACCGGCTGGAGCGGACCCTGACGGGCTTGCCGGTGGTGTCGTTCTCGGTCTTGTACCAGCGGTCTTGGATGTGGCCAGCCATGGGGGCTGTGTCCCTTCTGGGTAGCAGGGCGGTGCGGGGCCTGTTGGCCGCTGTCCGGCCTGTTTCGGGGTGTGCTGGGCCGGGCCCGCTACTCGCTACGGGCCTGATCGGCGGGGGTTTGGGTTGCTAGCGGGGTTGCTACCGGTAGCGGGTGCGGGTGCTACCGGTAGCGGGCCCGGCGGGTGTTGGGGAGGGAGGCGGGCCAGGGGGCCGATGTGGCGCTCAGGGGCCGGTTTTCGGGGGCGTGCGGTGGCGCCTCCCCTGCCTCCCCTGCCTCCCCAAACGGGTCTTTGCGCTGGTCAGTGCAGGGGAGTCGCTGCGGGGAGGCCGGTGGGGAGTTCTCCCCACCTCCCCACTCCGGCGGGCGGTGCCTCCCCCTGCTGCGGGCCGGTTTCTGGGGCGCCGGCGGGGCGGGTTGCTGGTCGCTTCGCCGCTGATGGTGGGCGGGTTGGGTCGCTGGCGGGGTTGCTTGCGCGAGCGGTGGTGGTCGCTTGCGCACGCGAGCCGTGGCGGTCGGGCAGGGAGGCGGAGACAGGGGGTGCCGGGTGGCTTCCTGAGGGGGTTTCGGGGGCTGTGGGGGTGTGCCTCCCTGTCTCCCTGTGGGGGTGTTTGTGCTGGTCAGGTGGAGGGAGGCGGGTCAGGGAGGCTGTCAGGGAGTCCTCCCTGCCTCCCTGACCCCGCGGGGCGTTCCTCCCTGTCCCGGGGGCCGTTCCAGCGCGTCAGGCGGCGTCCGCCGCGTTGTGCGCGGTCTGCTCGGCCTCCCACGCGTGGACGGCGGTGGGGTTGTAGCGGAGGTAGCGGCCTACGCGGAAGCCGGGGGGTCCGATGCGCTTGCGGCGCCACTGGTAGAGGGTCTCGACGCTGGGGAGGCTGAACATGGTCACCAGGTCTTCGGGGGTGAGGTAGCGGTCCGGGAGACCGGCGCGCAGGATCGCGCGGGGGTCGGTGGGCTGGTCGGTGGCCATCGTTGGTGACTCCTCGTGTCCGGGCCGGGGGCGGGCGGGAGTGGTGCCGGGCGGGGTCCTAGAGAGTTGGTGTATTCCAGCGTCCGCAGCGTCCCAGCGTCCGCCCGCTTCAGTTCGTGCAGGTCAGTGGAGGTGAGGGGTGCGGACGCTGGTGCGGACGCTGGGAGCGCGGGACGGGTGTAGCGTCCGCAGGGTCGACGTGTCCGGGCCGCTGGTGTGCGGCCCGGCCCGGAACGGGTTCCGGTGACGTCAGTACAGGTCGGGCGGGGGTTCGTCGGGCGTGTTCGGGTTCTGGCCGGGCCAGAGGGATGCCTGTTCGGGTGCGGACGCTGTGTCCTGGTCGGGGTCGGTGCGGGCCAGGGTGAGGAGCTTGTGCCGGGTCCGGTCGCGGCTACGCTGCGTGTCGTCCACGCTGATCCCGATGGACCGCAGGAGCGGTGCGAGCCGTTTGACCCGTCCGCCCGCGCGGGTGGCGTCCTTGGGCCAGTTCGGCGGGCGCACGGGCGGTGCGGGCAGGGCTTCGAGGAGCTGCCCGGCGGTGCCCTGCCAGGTACCGGCCTGGTCGACCAGCCGGGCGATGGCCAGCGCGAACGGGTCGCCCTCCATCGCGTCCGTGGCGACGTTCGCCGACGTGCTGAGGTAGTCGCCCAGGGTGTTCCAGCCCTGTGTCTGGTCGACCGCGGCCAGCACCCGGGCGAAGTCGGCCATGCGGGGCATGGACTCCAGCCGTACGGACGGAAGGACCGCCAGCACGCACGCCAGCACATCGAACAGCGCCCCGAGCACCGCCGGGCGCACCACGTCGAACGTGGCGTCTAGTTCCTCCTCCGAGCGGCGCCGCCCTGCGTCGATGAGCTGGAGATCGAGCATGAGGACGCGTTCCGCGAGGTCACCGGCGAGAGCTCCCGCGTCGATGGTGGTCATGGCCAGCACCCGCCGGAAGGTGAGCACGACCACGTCGTCATCGCTGTACAGGGCGCGGTCGACCACGCCGTCACCGGTCACCGCCTTGCACAGGGTGTCGGACAGCCATGGCGGGATGGTGCTGATGTTGTCGAGGCACAGGGCCCATGAGCTGAACGCCTGCCGTGACCATGCTTTCTCGTCCCTGGGCTGGCTCCGTTTCGCGGCCGGGGACGGGTCGACCAGGTTGATGAACATCTGCGCGGCCTTGGACTTCCCGGTGCCCTGCTCTCCCTTGCACACCAGGGCCGGGTGCGGGATGTCCGGAATCCACGCGGCCACCAGCCACGCCACCAACTGACGGAAGGACGCCGTGTCCATGTTCACCAGCGCGTGGAGCTTGGCCAGCCCGTCACCGTCCAGGACCGGCGTGGGCATCGGCGCCATCGCCCCGGACCGGCGGAACAGCACCGGGGCCCGCTCCACCACCGACCAGCCCGTTGCCGACACCACCACCGCACGCCCGTCCGCACTGCCCAGGTCGACCGCCACCGCACCGTCCGGAGCGCGCCCGACACGCAGGTGCACGGGTACCGGGTCGCCGTCGTCCGCGATCCCTTCCAGCACGGTCATGGTGTCCGCCAGCGCGGACTGGGAGGCCACCTCCCCGGGATAGGCGTCGGCGAACAGCCGGGCGAGACGCTGGCGCAGCCCGCCCTTGTTCCGCAGCGGCAGCGCGATGTTCGGGCCGTCCAGGGCGACCGCGTAGGGCCGCCCGTCCGGCGACATGACGAACCGGTACCGCTCCCGCGCCATGGCCACCAGCCGCGCGGCCACGGGCGGCGGCTTCCCCCCGTCCCCGCCACCCGCCGACCTACGACCGGCGGACGGCGACGTACGGGGCGGGTCGACCGCCCGACTCCCCGCACGCTCACCGGTGTCCACCGAGTCGGGCGACCCGTTCAGCGTCGGGTGCGCCGTGTCCACGGGGCGGGTCGACCTGTTCAGTGGGGCGGTCGGAAGGTCGACGGGTCGGGTCGACCCGTTCAGGTGTCCGTTCATGGCGTTCACGCGAACACCGCCTCTCCGGTCGGTCCCGTGCACCTGCGGACGGGTCGGGGGGCACGTAGGCAGTCGGGTCGGATCGACGTGCGGCGCATGGCCGTGCGGCAGACCGGTCGGGTCGACCGCACCGGGCCGTGACGCCGGGTGTGACGCGACACGTCACGCAGGTCAGGGGTCGACCGTGCGCCGATCGGGTCGGGCATCCAGACCCTCTGGAAGGTCGGCTGGTGGGAGTGAGCGAGTCGGGCCAGCAGGGGCCAGACGGACGGGTCGACGGTCGGCTGAGTCGGGTCGGCCCACCGCAGCAGGAGCAGCGCGAGGGAGAGGGGGAACCGGTCGGCCTTGGCCTGGTTGCAGTCGACGCACGCCAGCGTCAGGGAGGTGACCGACCAGGACCGCCACAGCGACTGAGGGGCGATGTGGTCCAGGGTGGCCTCGCTAAGGTCGGTGAACGGGTGGCGGCAGTACGTGCAGCGCTGCCCGTGGCGGCGGGCGAGCTGTTCCCTGCGCAGGCGCCGCTTGGCTGAGTTGATCGGGCGGAGGCTCACGGCTACCACTCCGTCCGGGCGGACCGCAGCCACAGGCCGTCCGGCGCCGGGGGCGGGGTCAGACCGACCAGGTAGCCGCCGCTGTCCGGACGCACGATCAGCGGGGCGGGCTGGCTGCGGTCCCAGCGCACCAGGTCGAACGCGAACCGGCGGCGGTGGTAGTCGGGCAGCGCCTGCTTGTACAGCCACTCCCGTTCCCGGTCCTGGTCGGCGGTCCGGCCGAACTCCTGGGCCATGAACGCCCCGAGACGGATCAAGGTCTCGGTCGGCACGGCCGTCACACCCTCGTGGACGGCGCGGGCCACCAGCAGCTTGCGGCGCGGGAGCTCCCGGAACTCGGCCATGCGGCAGCGGTCCAGACCGGACAGGTAGAGGGCCACGCCTACTTCCCCGGCCGTCATCGGGCGGGAGCGGGCCCCCTCGTACCAGAACGACAGGGCGAGCCGGTAGGCGAACCTGCGGCAGTCGGCCACCTCCGGGAACTCCCCGGCGGGCAGATCCCCGAACAGGGGCGTGATGCCCGCGATCCCGGCCGGGCCCAGCGTGCGCACGGCGCCGTTCAGCGCGTCATACAGGGTGTCGGTGTCGGGAACCGGCACGGCCAGTTCGTCCACAGCCGTCTCGAACAGCGCTGCGGCAGCTTCCGTGACCGTCAGCTCCAACCCCATGATCGGGATGGTGGGGAAGTCCTCCCCGGCGGGGCGCCGGTCCATCTCCGCGAGGGAGAAGACCGGCGCCGCACCCGGAGCGACCTGCGCGTACAGCGCGTCAGTCGTGTTCGTCATGCTGCGGTCACCCCGAACACACGGGTGACCGCACCGGCGAGCATCTGCACGAACAGCGCCGACCTGCACCGTCCGGCCCGCGCGTTGCGGTACTCGACCATGGCGCGCTCACCGTTGATCTCCAGCGTGCGCACGTTCGTGTCGATCACCGCGAACTGAAGGGAATCGGCAATCGCCTCGTCGTCCTCCAGCTCCTCGAACAACAGGCTCAGACCCGGCGTATAGAGCAGCAGACCAAGGATCTCCGCGAACGACAGGCACATACGCACCTGCACCTCGGCCCGCACCGGCTCACCCGGCTCCGGACCACCGAAGATCTCCACCCCCTCACGCAGGCCAACGGCCGACACGGACGGGGAGGGCGCAACGAGAATTCCAGGCATGATGGATGTACCCCTTCGAGGGTCAGGGAGCGGCTGACTGCTTGGCGGTAGGTGGCCGCTCCTTGCTTTCCTGGCGTTGACCAGGCTCTTTACGGATCAGTGCACGCCCACAGCAGTGGCTTCCGTTCGGCCGAACTGACCGGCGGGCACATCCCTAAGGTTCCCTAGGGCACCCTAGGGTGTCAAGCGGTACGCTAGGGAACGCATCAACTGAGACGAGGGAGCTGACGAAATGTCGGAACAGGCCGACAACCGCGCGCCGTACGCGCAGATCGCCGCCCACTACGAGGAAATGATCACGTCCGGCGCGCTGGAACCGGGCGCACTGTTGCCGAGCATCAAGAGCCTCGCGCAGGAGTGGAAGGTCAGTACTGCAACCGCGGAGAAGGCGTTGCGCAAGCTCCGTAGCGAGGGTCTTGTCAGGGGGATTCACGGGATCGGGACAGAGGTACTGGACCGTCCGTCCCCCATGTCGTCAGGGTCTCAGCGGCAGGATCGCGGTCGACGCAGCGGGTCGAGTTGGGGGGCGGGTGAGCGTTCCGACTCCCACCAGGCCAGCATGGTGCCGGCGCCTAGTGATGTGGCTCGCGTGCTGGATATCCCGCCGGGATCGGACGTAATCAGGCGGAGGCGTGTCTATCGCGACCGGCATGGGATCGTTGCCCATTCCACGTCATGGATTCCGGCTCAATACGGCAAATTGATTCCCGAGTTGGTGCATAGTGAGCGTTTGACCGGCGGTACTTCTCTACAGCTAATCACTCGTGCTACAGGTCGACCCATTATTCATCGCGTTGATACGGCTTCAGCACGCCTGTTGACTCCTAAAGATGCCGAACTGTTGGAATTGAACCCTGAGGAATGCCCGACTGAGCCGGTAGTCGTGATGACAGCGAAATTTGTGGACAGTGACAGCAATGTCGTGGAATACGGCGTTGACCTTGGTGGCCCTGGTCGCACATGGCGCACCGAATCGGAAGTCTCCCAGTGACTTCTCCTCGCAGCGAATCCGCACCTTCCTGTGTACTTCTGGCAGGGCTTCCAGGGTCAGGCAAGACGACACTCTCTCGTGCGCTTGCGGCGCGCGGATTCGTCAGACTGTGCCCTGACGAAGAGATGTTCCGTCGGCATGGCGTGTACGGTATTGACTTTCCTCGCGGGATCTTCCCGAAGCTCGAAATCCCCGTACTCGAAGAGACCTCAAAAGAATTGCGAGGAAATCTAGAGGAGGGTTGCAGTGTGGTGGTCGATCACGGTTTCTGGACACCAGCCGACCGTACCAAGTGGCGCTCAATCGCGATCGATTCGGGAGCAAATGCGCTGCTTGTATATCTAGAGGTCGACCATGATGAACTTTGGACCCGCGTAAGCAAGAGAAACGCACAGCATGAGGCCGACCCGAACTCCATCTATTTCGCTGAAAGTGATCTGGTCCGCTATCGAAACCGATTCGTTCCCCCAGGGGTAGACGAGCCGCATCTCGTCTACGACGGCGACCCCGATTCGGTGCTCAGAGCTTTGAAACAGGGATAGAAGGGGCGGCCAAGGCCGCGCAGCCCTTGGCGGCTCGCTGCGCTCGCACGACGTAGCGGTGGGAGCTCCCGCCGGTCGCGCGCTTTCGGCCGGTCGTGGCACCGGATGAAGAGGCCACCCCCGCCCCGCGTGGGGGTGGCCTCTTCTCTGTTCGGGAGCGGCCAGCGTCCGCAGCGTCCGCACGTCTCCCCCTACTAAGAGCAGTCCTGACCTGCGGAAACAGATGACTGGTTACAGAGTGTGTCTGGACGCTGCGGACGCTAGCGGACGCTAAACAAACTGTTTAGCGTCCGCAGTATCGGCGCAGGTCAGACGGGGTGCGCGATGCCCGGCGGACGCTGCGGACGCTGTTTTCTTCTTTTCTCTGTAAGAGAGAAAAGAAGGGCTCTCTGGTAGGGAGGGGGATCGCCCGGTTCCTGACCGAAATGCCGACCTTCCCTCAGGCTGGCTTTACCGGGGGGGGCGTCCCGCCGTTGGCATCGGCCTGTCTCACTGGGGGACCACGGCGTTTCAGGGGGGGCGTGGGCGATGCACGGCCGTCTGCCCCCCCCTGAAACGCCGTAGTGGCAGCCCAGGCGCGGGGAGGCCGATGGTGGGCGCGGCACACGGCCCCCTGCCGCCTGTACTGCTGCCAGCCGCCTTCCAAGGGGAGGCGTCCGGGTGGTGCTCTCCCTGCCCCCTTGGAAGGCATCCCGGGGCGCCCTGCACGGACAAGAAGAGCACGCGGCGCCGGGGTGCTCCTCTTGTCCGTGCCCTGTGGCCACGGTTCGCCCGCCTGCCCGGACCCCCTCTACCCCCCTTACCTTGCAGGCCAGGGGGCGCTACCACCCCCTCTACCCAGGTAAGGACCCCGCTTTACCCCGGGGCGCCCGGAGGGAGCCGCACACAGGCGTCCCCGGGGCCCGCCCAGGGGAGCCCCGGTAAAGGCGCCCCCCTCTACCCGCACTGGGCAGACAAGCCCCGGGAGCGCCACCGGGAGGCTTCAGCCGCAGACCGGCCGGGAGCTCCAGCGAGGGAAGGCGCCCGACAGTCGTCCGCCCGAAGGGCGGTCCTTCTCGCTCTTCCCCCCAACGACGGCGCGCGGCCCGGAACGGCCGGTCCGCCCCGCTAGCGAGGCGTGGCACCGCTGGAACACCCGCTCGGGGCTGATTCCAGGAACCCGCCAGACAGGGCCGCTATCCGCTAACGCGCTGGTCACCAGCCATTCCAGCCGCTAGCGGGGTCGCTAACGCTAGCGGCACGCCCCGCTAGCGTTAGCAGCCGATCGGGCGCCGTGGCCGGGCCGTCTGTGGGCCGTCCGAGGGTGACCAACGTCGACAGATGACGACAGGTGATGACGGCTCGACCGCAGCTCAGGCGGTAGCGATCAGCCAGCCAGGGAGGCCAGATACGCCTGAGTCTTCTCCGGCTCATAGAAGAAGTTCTCAAAATCCGCAGGGTCGTCAAACCCATTGGCGAACCGATCAGCAACCGCCGATATCTCCCCCGCCGCCCCGATCAACCCAAGAACATGCTCAGGCGGCGGAGCCAACATCGCATTCGTCCACTTGGTGACATGCTGAGCAGTCCCCCAGTACCGCTCGAACGCCCCCCGCATCCACGCCTCGTCGAACTCCCCCTCCCCCCGCTCCAGAATCGACGCGAGATACGACGCCGCGCACTTCGCCGCGGAGTTGGACCCCTGCCCGGTGATCGGATCGTTCGCGACGACCACGTCGGCGACCCCCAGCACCAGCCCCCCGCCCGGCAGCGTCCCCACCGGATTGCGGACCGTCGGCGCGTACCGCCCGGCGAGCGTCCCGCCCGCGTCCGTGAGCTCGACCTTGGTGGCGCGCGCGTACTCCCAGGGCGTGAACTTCTCCATCAGCTCCAGGGTGAGGGAGAGATGCTCGGCCGGGTCCTTGATGCCCTGGAAGGCGTCGAGGGGGCCGCCGGGTATGCCCTCCCAGAACAGGATGTCGGCCCGCCCGCTGGTGGTGAACGTCGGCATCACGAACAGCTCACCGACGCCGGGCACCAGATTGCAGCGGACCGCGTCGAAGTCGGGGTGCTCGGGGCGCGGCCCCAGCCCATGGACATAGGCGACGGCCAGCGCGCGCTGCGGCTCGCGGTACGGGGAGCGGTCGGCGTCCCGGCCGAACATCTGGACCAGCTCGCCCTTCCCGGCGGAGACCAGCACCAGGTCGTACGTACGGGAGAAGTAGTCCAGGTCGCCGACGGCCGCGCCGTGGATGACGAGCTGGCCGCCGCGCTGGGCGAAGGTCTCCATCCAGCCGGCCATCTTGACCCGCTGGTCGACGGACTGGGCGTGGCCGTCGAGTCTGCCGACCCAGTCGATGATCCGCTGGGTGGGGCCGGGGTCGTGCGAGCCGGGGGCGGCGACGGAGACACCGAGGCCCTCGATACGGGGGGCCTGGGACTCCCAGAAGTTCAGCTGGAGGTCGCGCTCGTGCTGGAGCGCGGTGTGGAACATGCACTGCGTCGACATGACCCGCCCGGCGCGGATCTCGTCGGCGGTCCGGTTGGACATCAACGTGACCTCGTACCCGTGCGACTGGAGGCCGAGGGCGAGCTGGAGGCCGGACTGTCCGGCTCCGACGACGAGTATCTTCCGCATGAGGCTGCTGGACTCCTAGGTCGGGACACCGACGGGGGTGTGCCGGTGCACGGTCTCTCGGACTACTCGAACAACGCAGATAACGCAGATAACGCAGATAGCGCGGGTAACGCGGGTAACCGGAACTACTCGGGCGTCTCGTCCAGCGCATGGCCGACGAGCGCCAGCAGCGTCTCGATCACAGAGATCCGGCGCCGCGCGTCCATGATCATTACAGGGATGTGCGCGGGGATCGTCAACGCCTCCCGCACATCCTCCGCGGCGAACACCTCACTGGCGTCGAAGTGGTTGACCGCGACGACATACGGCAGTCCGCAGCTCTCGAAGTAGTCGAGCGCGGGGAAGCAGTCCTTCAGCCGCCGGGTGTCGGCCAGCACGACCGCGCCGACCGCGCCGCGCACCAGGTCGTCCCACATGAACCAGAACCGCTGCTGGCCGGGGGTGCCGAAGAGGTACAGCACCAGGTCGTCGTCCAGCGTGATGCGGCCGTAGTCCATGGCGACGGTGGTGGTCAGCTTGCCGGGCGTGGCGGAGAGGTCGTCGGTCTCCTCGCTGGCCTCGGTCATCAGCGCCTCGGTCATCAGCGGAGGGATCTCCGAGACCGAGGTGACCAGGGTGGTCTTGCCGACCCCGAAGCCCCCGGCCACCACGATCTTGGTGGCGATGGGGGCCCGGCTGTGGTCCGTCTGCCAGGACCGCGGGTTGTCGTCGTCGTCGACGAACGGGAAGACGCCCGAGACGGCGTCAGAGACGACGGAGTCCACTCAGCACCCTTTCCAGCAGCGCGCGCTCCGGCCGGCCCGCGCCATGGCCGGTCCCGGTCCCGTACACACGGATCTTTCCCTGGTCCGCGAGATCGCTGAGCAGCACCCGGACCACGCCGAGCGGCATTCTCAGCAGCGCGGCGATCTCGGCGACCGTGCGCATCCGGCGGCACAGTTCGACGATGGCCCGCATCTCCGGCATCACCCGGGGATTGAGGCCGTTGGTGAGTTCCTTGCGCTCCTCGCCGGCCTCCAGCGCGGCCGTGCTGGCGACGAAGGTCTCCACCAGCAGGACATGCCCGAACCGGGTCCGGCCGCCGGTCAGCGAGTAGGGCCGGACCCGGGCGGGTTTACGGTCCCCGCCGCGCACCGGGAGTTTCTGAGGTCCGCCGTCGCTCATCGCTCACTCTCCGCGGGCACGGGCGTCCGGGGTCCGCCGGACGGTTCGGGCTCCAGGGACTTCCGCAGCTCGGTGCGGAGTTCGGGGGTCAGCACATGTCCGGCGCGGCCCACGAAGAGCGCCATGTGGTAGGCGACCACACTCATGTCGCAGGCGGCGGAGCCATGGACGCCGAGCAGCGAGCCGTCGCTGATCGACATCACGAACAGGCTGCCCTCCTCCATCGCGATCATCGTGTGCTTGACCCCGCCGAAGTCCAGCACCTTGGCCGCCCCGAGGGTGAGGCTGCCGATACCGGACACGATGGTGGCGAGGTCGGCGGCCGAGCCGCGGGGCCCGGTGGGGCGCTCCTCGCGGGCCTCGCGGGCCTCCGCGTTTCTCCCGGGGTCGGACGACAGCAGCAGCAACCCGTCGGAGGAGACCACCGCGACGGAGAGGATGCCGGGCACCTCCTCGACGAGGTTGGTCAGCAGCCAGTGCAGATTGCGGGCCTCACTGCTCAGTCCGAACGTACTGGGCGCGGTCAACTGCTTGCCTCCTCGACGGTGCCCCCCGTGGATTCTTCGGCTGATGCGTGTGCTGGGCCGGTGCCGGACCGGGTGTCCGCCGGACCGGTGCGGCCCGTCTCCTCGGCGGCCAGCTCCGCCCGGACGTCCCGGAGCCCGGCCTCGGCGCCCCTGCGGAACCCACCGAGCCTACGGCGCAGCGCCTCGGCGTCGACGGAGGAGGTACGCGGGCGCGGCGCGGCCTGCGGCACGCTGATCCGGGGGGTGCGCTTGGGCAGCCCCTTGTCGGTGACGGCCTCGTCCGCTCCGCCGGGGTCACCGGGGTCGGCGTGGGGCCGTTCGTCGGGCGCCCGCTCATGGGTGTCGGGGCCGATGGCGTAGGGGTCGGAGGCGGGGGCGGGGGCCGGGACGCGGGCGGATCGCGACGGCCCGGGGGCAGCCTCGCGCTCCGGGTACGCCCCGTGGTCCGCGTACGCTCCGCGCTCTCCGTTCTCTACGTGCTCTGCGTGCTCTGCGTTTTCTACGCGCTCTGCGTGCTCGGCGCTTTCTCCGTGTTCTACGTGTTCTGCGTACTCTCCCTGGCCCTCGGCCGGTTCGGGCGGTTCGGGGGCCAGCAGCTCCATCGTGGTCTCGGACGGGCTGGGCTCCCGGGCGGCGGTCCTGCGTACGGGCAGCGGCGGGTGGCCGCCGGTGCCGGGCTCCGCGCCGGACGGCGGGACGGTCTCCCGCACCGGCTCACCGGAGTCCGCCACGGTGTCCGTCCCGGCGGTGGGCGCGGCCGGGCGGTCCAGCTCCTCCGGGGTCGCCGCCGCGACGGCCTGCTCGGCGAGGGCGACCAGCGGGTCCCGGGCGGGAACCGGGGCCGGGGTTCGGTCCTGGGACGCCGACCGGCCGTGCAGCACATTGGAGTTGGCCTCGGCGTCGGCGCCGGGCAGCGAGAAGGTGCCGCTGGCGTCGGCGGCGGGCGAGGGGGCCGGTACGGCGGTCGGGCGGCCGGACACCAGCAGCGACCCGGGCAGCACGACGACGGCGGCGATCCCGCCCTGCTTCTGGTCGCGGAGCTGCACCCGCACCTGGTGGCGCTGGGCGAGCCGGGCCACCACATACAGCCCGAGCCCGAGGCCGTCGTCGCCCTGCTGCTCATAGGGCGACTCGGGGTCGAACTCGCCGAGCCGGGCGTTGAGCCGGGTCATCCGCTCCTCGGTCATGCCGATGCCCTCGTCCTGCACGGAGAGCATCACTTCACCGCTCTCCAGCAGCCAGCCGGAGACCTCGACGGGCACATCGGGCGGGGAGAACGTGGTGGCGTTCTCCATGAGTTCGGCCAGCAGATGGGAGAGGTCGTCGGCGGCGAACCCGGCGACATGGGCGTGCCGCGGCAGCGCGGCGATCCGGATGCGGTCGTAGCGCTCGATCTCGCTGACGGCGGCGCGGACCACGTCCACCAGCGGGACCGGGCCCGCGGTGTGCTGGACGTGCTCGGTGCCCGCGAGGACGAGCAGGTTCTCGCTGTGGCGGCGCATCACGGTGGCGAAGTGGTCGAGCTTGAAGAGGGTGGCGAGCCGCTCGGGGTCGTCCTCGCGGTCCTCAAGACCCTCGATGACGGCGAGCTGGCGCTCCACCAGGCCGAGGGTGCGCAGAGCGAGGTTGACGAAGGTGCCGCCGATGCTGCCGCGCAGCCGGTCCAGGGCGGCGGCGGAGTCGTCGAGTTCGCCGCGCAGCTGCTCCCGGGCGTCGGCCATCCGCTGGCGCTGGGTGATCAGATGCTTGCGGTCGGACTCCAGGGTGGCGATCCGCTCGTGCAGCAGGACGGCCTGCGCGTGCAGGCTGTTGACGGACCGGACGACCTGGGCGAACTCGTCGTTGCGGCCGGTGAACTTCACGGCCTCGGCGGCCCGCGGGTCCTCGGCCTCGGCGAGCCGGGCGGAGCCGAGACGCAGCACGGCGAGCGGCCGGGTGAGGGTGCGGGCCATGGCGGTGGCGGTGCCGACGGCGAGCAGCATCAGCGCGCCGAGCAGGGCGATCCGGATCTCCAGCGCGGTGACATCGTCGTCGCGCAGGGTCTCCAGGCTGGTGGTGCGGCGCTCGAAGAGGGAGGACTCCACACCGCGCATCAGCTCGATCCGGGCCGACAGGGCGGCGTCCAGCTCGGCCGGGTCGGTGCCCAGCTCGTCCTCGCCGAAGGTGGGGCGACCGGTGAGGTCGGCCAGGAACTGGTCGGCGGAGTTGACCTCGGTGCCGGTGAGGGTGGAGTCGTAGGAGGACTTGGCGCTGTCGGGGGCGGTCTCGTGGAAACCGGCGAGGGCCGCGTCGGAGCGCAGCCGGGCCTGCTGGGCGGCGGCGGTGAGCGCGTCGCGGACCTTGGTGTCCTCCTCGGAGGAGACGGTGGTCTCGACGGGCATCCCGGTGATCGGGTCGTAGCTGGTCTCGGTGCTGGTGGGCACGGAGAGCGCGGCGAGCAGCAGGCCCCGGGTGGCGGCGGCCTGCTGGACGGCGGTGTCCAGCTGGGCGAGCGCGTAGCCACCGGCGCCCGCCCTGGGGGGCAGCTCTTCGGCGAGGTCCTCGGCGAGCCGGTGGAGTTCGGCGATGGCGTTGGAGTACGCCTGGTGGGCTTCCAGGGCGCTGCTCTTGCCGGTGAGGGCGGAGCGGCGGACCCCGGCGATGGCGTCGAGGTCCTCGCTGAGCGCGGCCGGGGTGTCGGGGTCGGCGCGGAGTTCGGCGACCTGGCGGTCGACCCGGGCGCTGTGCTGCTCGTCGGGCGCCTTGGACTCGGGGCGTCCGGCGGCGACGAAGGAGATGACCTCGTCGCGCTCGTCGGCCAGCGAGTGGGCGAGGGTGAGCGCGTTCTGGGTCTGTCCGGCCAGGGTCACCAGGTCCTGGGTGTCACTGAGCCGGGTGGAGGCGGCGAGCACCGAGGGGGTGCCCGCGGCGGCGACGGCCGCGGCGACCACGGTCACCGCGATGATCAGCCGGTTGCGTACATGGGTGGGGCGCCCCCGTCCGACCGGCGGGGCCGGGGGAGGGACGACGGACGGGGCGACGCCAGGGCCGGACGGGCCCGCGGGTGCCCCGGCGGTGGTGCCGGGCGTGTGGTTCTGGCCTCCCATGGGGGCCGTCCGCTTGCCTGCGCGCCGAAGCCGCTTGTTCTGCACCGGTGCTCGCATTCCTGACTCGCTGTACCCAAGGGGCCGGGTGACGTTCCGTCAATCGTCCGTCATTTCGGTGCAACTGGTGCGACCTCACCCGGTTTCGGTGACCGACCCTCCCAGTGCCGCTGGGTGGTGGTCACGCATCATCGGACCCGCCACCCGAAGGAGTGAACATCGGAGGGGAGTTGGCGGGCAAGTTCCTCCGGCGTGTGCCGACGGGTGGGTCCCGCGTGCCAGTTGGACGTGCGGGACGCACTTTGACAGGATTCGCCGTCACCAGTTCCCAGACCATTGCAATATCCTCCAAAACCGGCGCCTGACCTGCACGCCCGTGCCGCACGGGCAGAGGTTGTCGCCCATTCGCGCAGCTTGTGAAGGGGTGGTGCAGACTGACGGGATGCGTACGGAACTGGTATCGGAGCCCGGCGACCGGACACGGCCCAACGAGGACTTCGCGAGTGTCGCACTACCCGCTTCGGGGCAGGGTGGTTCGCTCGTGGTGCTCGACGGGGTGACCCCACCGCCGGACGGGACGGGCTGTGTCCACTCCGTCCCGTGGTACACCGCGCGCCTGGGCGGCGCGCTGACCGAACTGACCGTTTCACTGCCGGATGTCCCCCTTGTGGAAGCCCTGTCGCTCGCCATCGCGCGTACCGCTTCCGCACACGGGGATACCTGTGACCTTTCTCACCCCCGTACTCCACAGGCGACGGTGGTCACCGTCCGCTGGACCGATTCGAAGATCGAATACCTGGTCCTCTCCGACTCCGCCCTGCTGGTGGAGTCCCCGGACGGCCTGATCACCCCGCTCCTCGATGACCGGCTTGACCGGGTCTCCCGGACCGCGCTCACCTCCGCCGAGGTGACCGACGCCACGCTGCGGAACAAGGAGGGCGGCTTCTTCACGGCCGCCGCCGATCCCTCGGTGGCCGCGCGGGCGGTGACCGGGACCCTGCCGCGCGCCGAGGTCCGCGCGCTGGCCGCGCTCACCGACGGGGCGACCCGCTGGACGGAGACATTCCACGAGGGCGACTGGAGCGACCTGTTCCTCTATGTCCGCAAGAACGGCGGACCGTCACTGATCGAGCAGGTACGGGGACGGGAGCGGGCGGACGCCGAGGAGCGGGCGTATCTGCGCCGGAGCAAGACGCACGACGACGCGACGGTGGTGTTCGTGGAGCTGTAGGGGAGCCATCAGGGGACGGGCGCCAGGGAACGGGGCTACTTCTCCATCCCCTGGTTGAGCTGCTGGAGGAGCCGGGCCAGTTCGGCGACCTCACGGCGGTCCCAGTGGGCGAGCTTGCTGACATAGCGGGCGCGACGGGCCTCACGGACCCGGCCGACCCGGGTGCGGCCCTCCTCGGTGAGATGGACCAGCCAGGCCCGGCCGTCCGCCGGGTCGGGCTCGCGGGCGACCAGCCCGAGTTCCTCCAGGGCGCGCAGTTGGCGGGACATGGTGGCCTTGCCGACGCCGATGTACGCGGCGAGGTCGGTGGCCCGCTGGCGCCCGCACTCGTCGAGCCGCACCAGCAGCCCGTACGCCGACGACTCCAGGTCGGGATGGACCTCGCGGGCCATCTCGCCCTGGTTGGCCCGCGCCCGGCGCATGAACATGGTCAGCTCGCGCTCCAGGGCGAGGAACTCACGGTCCGCGGCCTGGTCCACACCACTCGGTGTCGGCCCGGGTTCGTCCCGATGTCCGTCCGCGTTCGCGTCCTCGTGCACGTCAGCACCCCTGCCCGGTTTCCCGCTCGTGAAAGTTTCCGCCAGGAGCTGTCATCTCCGCAGCTCCGTCAGTATTTCGCAGGCGTAGACCAACGGCAGCCTCCGACCCCCCTTCCCTCCCGGTGTTCTACGTGCGTAGCGTTTTTACCGCGCCCGAACTGACATGCCCACCTCATTCTGAGACGCGGGCGCCCCACCGAGTCTCGAAAGGCACGCACCATGACCGTGCACAGACCCGGAACCCCCCGATCCCCCCTCACCGCGCTGCTGCTGGCCGTGTGCTCCCTGCTGACGGCGCTGGTCGCCGTCCCGGCGTCGGCCGCCGACACCCCGCCGCGCGGTACGGCCCACATGGGCATGGGCGTCGCCCCCCACGACGGCGTCCACGGCACCCCCGGCCCCGGCCGGGCCGCCCAGACCGAGGGCGTCGACGTCAGCAGCCATCAGGGCAATGTGGCCTGGACGACCCTGTGGAACAGCGGCGTCCGCTGGGCCTACACCAAGGCCACCGAGGGCACCTACTACACCAACCCCTACTTCGGGCAGCAGTACACCGGCTCGTACACCGTGGGCATGATCCGCGGGGCGTACCACTTCGCCACCCCGGACACCACCAGCGGCGCGGCCCAGGCCAACTTCTTCGTGGACAACGGCGGCGGCTGGTCCCGCGACGGCCGTACCCTGCCGGGCGCCCTGGACATCGAGTGGAACCCGTACGGCGACACCTGCTACGGCAAGACGCCGGGGCAGATGGTGTCCTGGATCGCCGACTTCCTGAACACCTACCGGGCCCGTACCGGCCGGGAAGCGGTCATCTACACCGCGACCAGCTGGTGGACCCAGTGCACCGGCGACTACGCCGGTTTCGCCGGCGCACACCCCCTGTGGATCGCCCGCTACGCGGCCACGGTGGGCACGCTCCCGGCGGGCTGGTCCTACTACACGATGTGGCAGTACACATCGACAGGCCCAACGGTAGGCGACCACAACCACTTCAACGGCGCCCTGGACCGAGTCGTGGCCTTGGCCAACGGCTGAGCCGGAGGCCGAGTTCGAAGACGGGGATACCCTCGCTCTCAAACCCCGGTCTGGGCAACCCCTCAAGGGGCGCGGGGAACTGCGCGAACACCACCCACTGCCCCGCACCCAACCCACACGACCAGCCCCACCCTCCCAGGGGCGCGGGGAACTGCGCGAACACCACCCACTGCCCGCACCCAACCCACACGACCAGCCCCCCTCCCAGGGGCGCGGGGAACTGCGCGACCAGCCCCCACCCACCCGCACCCACACAGCGACCGGCCCCAACAAACACAACGGCGAGGGCCCGAGGCCCCAAATAGGAACCCCGGGCCCCCGCACAGGCACCGACCACGTCCGTCACGCCGCGACCGGCACCTCCGACGCCGCCCCACTGACCGCGGGCGCGAGCGCCAGCTCAAGGACCTGCCGGACATCGGTCACGGCATGTACATCGAGCTTCTCCAGCACCTCGGCCGGCACATCATCGAGGTCGGCCTCGTTCCGCTTGGGGATGACGACCGTCGTCACCCCGGCCCGATGCGCGGCGAGCAGCTTCTGCTTCACCCCACCGATCGGCAGCACCCGCCCGGTCAGCGACACCTCACCGGTCATCGCCACATCCGTCCGGACCAGCCGCCCCGAGAGCAGCGAGGCCAGCGCCGTCGTCATGGTGACGCCCGCGCTCGGACCGTCCTTGGGGACCGCGCCCGCCGGGAAGTGGATGTGCACACCCCGGTCCTTGAGGTCGCCCACCGGCAGTTCCAGCTCCGCGCCGTGCGAACGCAGGAAGGACAGGGCGATCTGCGCGCTCTCCTTCATCACATCACCGAGCTGACCGGTCAGGGTCAGTCCGGCCGCGCCGGTCTCGGGGTCGGCCAGCGACGCCTCCACGAAGAGGACGTCCCCGCCCGCGCCGGTCACCGCGAGCCCGGTGGCCACGCCCGGCACCGCCGTACGCCGCTCGGCCGGGTCCTGCGCGGACTCGGGCACGTGGTGCGGCCGTCCGATCAGGTCGCGCAGCTCCGCGTCCGTGACGGTGAACGGCAGCTTCCGCTCCCCCAGTTCATGCTGGGCGGCGACCTTGCGCAGCAGCCGGGCCACCGACCGCTCCAGGTTGCGCACCCCGGCCTCGCGGGTGTACTCCCCGGCCAGCTTGCGCAGGGCGCTCTCGTCGATGGTCACCTCGTCCTTGTCCAGGCCCGCCCGCTCCAGTTGGCGCGGCAGCAGGTGGTCCCGGGCGATGACGACCTTCTCGTCCTCGGTGTATCCGTCGAGCCGGACCAGCTCCATACGGTCCAGCAGCGCCTCCGGAATGGCTTCCAGCACGTTGGCGGTGGCCAGGAACACCACGTCGGACAGATCCAGCTCCACCTCCAGGTAGTGGTCCCGGAAGGTGTGGTTCTGCGCCGGGTCGAGGACTTCGAGCAGCGCGGCGGCCGGGTCGCCCCGGAAGTCGGACCCCACCTTGTCGATCTCGTCCAGCAGCACCACCGGGTTCATGGACCCGGCCTCCTTGATGGCCCGCACGATCCGGCCGGGCAGCGCGCCGACGTACGTACGGCGGTGACCGCGGATCTCGGCCTCGTCACGGACGCCGCCGAGGGCGACCCGGACGAACTTGCGGCCCATCGCGTGCGCCACGGACTCGCCGAGGCTGGTCTTGCCGACGCCGGGCGGGCCGACGAGCGCCAGCACGGCACCGCCGCGCCGCCCGCCGACGACCCCGAGGCCCCGCTCGCCGCGCCGCTTGCGCACGGCCAGGTACTCGGTGATCCGCTCCTTGACGTCCTCAAGTCCGGAGTGCTCGGCGTCCAGGATGTCCTTGGCGCCCTGGATGTCGTACGCGTCCTCGGTCCGTTCGCTCCACGGCAGTTCGAGGACGGTGTCCAGCCAGGTGCGGATCCAGGAGCCCTCGGGGGACTGGTCGCTGGACCGCTCCAGCTTGTCGACCTCCTTGAGGGCGGCCTCGCGGACCTTCTCGGGCAGGTCGGCGGCCTCGACGCGGGAACGGTAGTCGTCGGACTCCTCGCCCTCCTTGTCACCGTTCAGGTCGCGCAGTTCCTTACGGACCGCCTCAAGCTGGCGCCGCAGCAGGAACTCGCGCTGCTGCTTGTCGACGCCCTCCTGGACGTCCTTGGCGATGGTCTCGGCGACATCCTGCTCGGCGAGGTGGTCACGGAGCTGCTGGGTGGCCAGCTTCAGCCGGGCGACGGGGTCGCCGGTCTCCAGCAGTTCGATCTTCTGTTCGGTGGTCAGGAACGGCGAGTACCCGGAGTTGTCGGCCAGCGCGGACACGTCCTCGATGGCCTGCACCCGGTCCACCACCTGCCAGGCACCGCGCTTGCGGAGCCAGCTCGTGGCGAGCGCCTTGTACTCCTTCATCAGTTCGGTGACGCTGCCCGGCAGCGGGTCGGGCACGTTCTCGGCGAGCCGGGTGCCCTCGACCCACAGCGCGCCGCCCGGTCCGGTGGTACCGGCGCCGATCCGGACCCGGCCACGGGCGCGGATCAGCGCACCCGGGTCGCCGTCGGCCAGCCGGCCGACCTGCTCGACCGTGCCCAGCACACCGGTGGTGGCGTACACCCCGTCGATCCGCGGCACCAGGAGCACCCGGGGCTTACCGGGCTCCGATCGCGCGGCGACCTGCGCGGCCTCCACGGCGGCGCGTACGTCCTTGTCATTGAGGTCCAGCGGAACCACCATCCCGGGCAGCACGACCTCGTCGTCGAGCGGCAGCACGGGCAGGGCGAGCGGGGCGGACGCCCCGAAGCCGGCGGACTCAGCAGCCATTATCTCCCCTTCGGCAGTCAAGTTGAGCTATGCCGACTCAATGCTCCTGAGCCCCACATTGTTCCCCACCCGATGTTCGCTCTGAGCGATCAGCCGATATGCCCTCGGTGACGTGCGAGAACACCAGAAGCGCCCAGGAGATTCCACGGAGACTCCACGACCGCCACGAGCCGTGATGCGCTCCCCGCCCCACACCGCCGCCGCCCGCGGCGCCACCCCCGACGGCCACGCCCTGTACACCTCCCTGGGCTGGCGCGCGGTGGCCCCGCCGACCAGCGCGAAGTACCTCGGCGCGAACGCCGGTGTCAGTGCCCCCGCCTAGCCTGCACGCATGGGAATGACCGGAGAGTACGTACGGCTGACCGCCGCCGAGCTGGAACGGACCCTCGGCGACGCCGACTGGGCGCACGAGTGGGTCGGGGAACTCCAGGAGAGCGCGGCCGAGTCGGAGGCGCCGCCGCCCGAACCCCGGCTGCACAGCACCGGGAAGACCTGGCAGGCGCTGGACTTCCTGCTGCGGCGCCGGGCGTTCCCGGTGGACGTGGTGTTCGGCGAGGCGGACGTGCCGGGCGCGATGGAGTGGGGGCACAGCCCGCCCCGCCATCTCACCCCCGAGCGGGTCGCCGTCGCCGCGCGGGCGCTGGCGGACCTCACCCCGCAGGCGCTGGCCGAGGGGGTCTCGGTGGCGGAGTTCGCGGCGGCCGGGCTCTACCCCGAGGGCGTCTGGGAACGGGACGAGCAGAACGAGGAACTGGACTGGGTGATCGCCGAGTACCAGGACCTGGTGCGGTTCTTCCGGATCGCCGCCCGCTACCGGCAGGCCGTCCTGCTCTGGATCGGCTGACCGGGCGGGCGGCGATCCCGGCGGCCAGCGCGATCGGGTGCCCCCAGTCGGTCAGCGGGTCGTCGTGGCGGACCAGGGCCAGGAGCGGCGCCCCGCCGTACAGCGCGAGCGGCGGCCACCGCAGCCGGGGGCGCGGGAGCCCGGCGAGCGCGCCGGTCCCGGCGGCCACGCCGGAACTGACCCCGTGGTCCAGCCGGTGCGGCGAACTGTCCGGGGGCGGCCCGGCCAGCACCCCGTGCCCGATCGGCACCTCGATCGCCAGGGTCGCCCCCACATGCCCGAGCAGGAACACCGCCCCGTCCGCAGCCGTCCGAGCCGCCGCTCCAGCGCGGTCAGCACCGGGGACGCCCAAGGTACGGCCCGGGATGCCCGAAGTCACCCGGTCCCGGACGCCCAAGCCACGATCCGGGACGCTCAAGGTGTGGTCCAGGACGCTCAAGGTGCGGTCCCACGTGAAGCGCTCCCTCCGTATCGCTCGACCAGCGCTGTGCGTCCCCCTCGCCCGCGCCTGGAGGGCCACCTCTCCTGCCCGCTCCTCTGGTGTTCACACTCCGTCAACGCCAGGTGCGAAATTCCGTCAGCCGGACGTCAGGGAACTGACAGGATGGGCGGATGTCCGCCATCTCCGGCGTCCCGACCGCCGCCTCCCCCGCCCCGCCCGGACCCAGCGACACGCCGGTGGTGCTGGACCGGCGGGACGGCCCCTACGGCGAGGTCGCGCTGCGCCGCCACGGGGAGTTGCTCCAGATCATCGCCAACGGCTGTTTCCTGATGGACACCTCGGACGGCCGCAGTGAACGGCTGCTGGTGGAAGCGGCGCTGGCCGCGCTCGGCGAACATCCCCGGCCGTCCCGCCCGTCCGTCCTGATCGGCGGTCTCGGCGTCGGGTTCTCGCTCGCACACGCCGCCGCCGACCCCCGCTGGGGGCGTATCACGGTCGTGGAGCGTGAACCGGCCGTCATCGACTGGCATCTGACGGGTCCCCTCTCCGCGTTCTCCCGCGAAGCCCTCGCCGACCCCCGCACCGAGGTGGTCCAGGCCGATCTGACCACGTACGTCAATGAGACGTGCGCCACTTATGACGCGCTCTGCCTCGACATCGACAACGGCCCCGGATGGACCGTCACCGAGGACAATGAGGGGCTGTATTCGGACGCCGGAATCGCAAGCTGCGCAAGGGTCTTGAACCCCTCGGGGGTACTTGCCGTATGGTCCGCGAAACCCTCTCCCGAATTCGAAGGAACCTTGGGGAATGCCGGATTCCAACGTGTGCGTACCGAAGAGGTCCCGGTTGCCCGGGGAGTTCCGGACGTCGTGCACATCGGCGTCCTGCCTGGATAGCAAAGGCGTGGTGACTGCCCGTACGCTGCCTACCTGACGCGGATCATTCAAGCGTCAATCGCAGTCGAGGGATCACCCCACGGATTCCGAAAAGCACACTTCAGGGGCGGGCGATGGAGCAGACACACACCTCCCAGAGCAGCGCGGCGGCGACGGCCACCCCGGGCGCGCAGCGGCGAGTCCTGGTGGTCGAGGACGATCCGACCATCGTGGACGCCATCGCGGCCCGGCTGCGCGCCGAGGGATTCCTCGTACAGACCGCCGGTGACGGTCCGGCGGCGGTCGACACGGCCGAGGCATGGCAGCCCGACCTGCTCATCCTCGACATCATGCTGCCCGGCTTCGACGGCCTCGAGGTCTGCCGACGGGTGCAGGCCCAGCGCCCGGTGCCGGTGCTGATGCTCACCGCGCGTGACGACGAGACCGACATGCTGGTCGGTCTGGGTGTCGGCGCCGACGACTACATGACCAAGCCGTTCTCGATGCGGGAACTGGCCGCGCGGGTGCATGTGCTGCTGCGCCGGGTCGAGCGGGCCGCCATCGCGGCGTCCACGCCGAGAAGCGGCATCCTGCGCCTGGGCGAGCTGGAGATCGACCACGCGCAGCGCCGGGTGCGGGTGCGCAGCGAGGACGTTCATCTGACCCCCACCGAGTTCGATCTGCTGGTCTGTCTGGCGAACACCCCGCGCGCGGTGCTCTCCCGGGAGCAGTTGCTCGCCGAGGTGTGGGACTGGGCGGACGCCTCCGGCACCCGGACCGTCGACAGCCATATCAAGGCCCTGCGCCGCAAGATCGGCGCGGAACGCATCCGCACGGTGCACGGGGTCGGGTACGCGCTGGAGACACCGACGCCATGAGCGGGGGGCGGCCGGCCGCGAGACGGAACGCCGGGGGCCGGAACCCCGGTGAGGAGCCCTGGGGCGGTGTCCGGCCGTTCTCGATCAAGACCAAGCTGGGCGCGCTGGTGGTCACCTCGGTGCTGATCACCACCGGGCTGTCGATGATCGCCGTACGGACCCAGACCGAGCTGCGGTTCATCACGGTGTTCTCGATGATCGCCACCCTGCTGATCACCCAGTTCGTGGCGCACTCGCTGACCGCGCCGCTGGACGACATGAACACGGTGGCCCGCTCGATCTCGCACGGCGACTACACCCGCCGGGTGCGGGAGAACCGCCGGGACGAGCTGGGCGACCTGGCCGTCACCATCAACCGGATGGCGGACGAGCTGGAGGCGCAGGACCAGCAGCGCAAGGAGCTGGTGGCGAACGTCTCGCACGAGCTGCGCACCCCGATCGCCGGGCTGCGGGCGGTGCTGGAGAACATCGTGGACGGGGTCACCGAGCCCGACCAGGAGACCATGCGCACCGCCCTGAAGCAGACCGAGCGGCTCGGGCGGCTGGTGGAGACGCTGCTGGACCTGTCCCGGCTGGACAACGGGGTGGTGCCGCTCAAGCAGCGGCGGTTCGAGGTGTGGCCGTATCTGTCGGGGGTGCTGAAGGAGGCCAACATGGTCGCCTCGGCCCGCGCGGGCATGGCGTCCGGCTCCGGCAGCCACACCCGTACGGACGTCCATCTGCATCTGGACGTGACCCCGCCCGAGCTGACCGCGCACGCCGATCCGGAGCGGATCCACCAGGTGGTGGCCAATCTGATCGACAACGCGGTCAAGCACAGCCCGCCGCACGGCCGGGTCATCCTCAAGGCGCGGCGCGGCCCGCGCCCGGAGTCGCTGGAGCTGGAGGTGCTGGACGAGGGCCCCGGCATTCCGCGCTCGGAGTGGCACAAGGTGTTCGAGCGCTTCAACCGGGGCGCGGTCAACCGTCCGCACGGTCCGGGCAGCGACGGCGGTACGGGGCTGGGGCTGGCCATCGCGCGCTGGGCGGTGGATCTGCACGGCGGCCGGATCGGGGTGGCCGAATCCGAGCGGGGCTGCCGGATCCTTGTCACCCTTCCGGGAGAGTCCGCCGCAGCGAGTTGACGTAAAGTTTGCCGAGAGCCGTTCCGGGCGTCATCGCGCCGGGAGGCCACGGACACGTGTGATCAGGCAGGTGCGATCGGACACGTGCGGAGCACGGGTCCGGCCGCGACACGCGCCGGACCTGGGCCGACCCATTTCTCCAGCAGCGGAACCACGCTTGTTTCCCGCCATTTCCAGCCCCGAAACCCGGCTCTCGATGTGACTTACGCGACGTTGAACGGGCCCGGCCTGACCTTCGCGGTCGCGGGGGCGTAGCCTTAATTCCCGCTGTCCCATCACCTTGTGAAGCGGAAGAGGGCGGTTGCCGCCGTGTCGCCACAGTCCCCCAGTAACGCATCGAGTGTCTCGACCGACGCCGGCCAAGCGGGCAAGAACCCCGCTGCCGCGTTCGGGCCGAACGAGTGGCTCGTCGACGAGATCTATCAGCAGTACCTCCAGGACCCGAATTCGGTAGACCGCGCCTGGTGGGACTTCTTCGCCGACTACAAGCCGGGCGCCCCCGCGGCCCCGGCTGCGGCGGGTACCGCAGCCGCGGGGGCTGCGGAGACCACCACCGCGACGGCGCAGTCCGCGCCCACCGCCCCGGCCGCCCCCCGGCAGGCCCCGGCCCCGGCCCCGGCTGTGCAGGCGACCCCTGCCGCCCCGCGGCCCGCGGCTGCGGCTCCCGCCGCTCCGGCGCCCGCCCGGCCCGCCACCCCGGCGGCGCCCGCCGCGCCCGCCGCCAAGCCCGCCGCCGCACCGGCGCCCGCGAAGGCCGCACCGGCCCCCGCCACGGCGCCCGCCGGTCCCGAGCTGGTGACGCTGCGCGGCCCGGCCGCCGCCGTGGCGAAGAACATGGACGCCTCGCTGGAGATGCCGACCGCCACCTCGGTGCGCGCGGTCCCGGTGAAGCTGCTGTTCGACAACCGCATCGTGATCAACAACCACCTGAAGCGGGCCCGGGGCGGGAAGATCTCCTTCACCCACCTCATCGGCTTCGCGATGGTGCAGGCCATCAAGGCCATGCCGGGGATGAACTGGTCGTTCCAGACCAAGGACGGCAAGCCCACCCTGGTCAAGCCGGAGCACATCAACCTCGGCCTCGCCATCGACCTGGTCAAGCCCAACGGCGACCGCCAGCTGGTCGTCGCGGCGATCAAGAAGGCCGAGACGCTCAACTTCTTCGAGTTCTGGCAGGCGTACGAGGACATCGTCCGCCGCGCCCGGGACAACAAGCTGACGATGGACGACTTCACCGGGGTCACGGTCTCCCTGACCAACCCCGGCGGCCTCGGCACGGTCCACTCGGTGCCGCGGCTGATGCCCGGCCAGTCGGTGATCATGGGCGTCGGTGCCATGGACTACCCGGCGGAGTTCCAGGGCACCTCCCAGGACACCCTGAACAAGCTCGGCATCTCCAAGGTCATGACGCTCACGTCGACCTACGACCACCGGGTCGTCCAGGGCGCCGCCTCCGGCGAGTTCCTGCGCCAGGTCGCCAACCTGCTGCTCGGCGAGAACGGCTTCTACGACGCCGTCTTCGAGTCCCTGCGCATCCCCTACGAGCCGGTCCGCTGGCTCAAGGACATCGACGCCAGCCATGACGACGACGTCACCAAGGCCGCCCGGGTCTTCGAGCTGATCCACTCCTACCGGGTCCGCGGCCATGTCATGGCCGACACCGACCCGCTGGAGTACCGCCAGCGCAAGCACCCCGACCTCGATGTCAACGAGCACGGGCTGACGCTGTGGGACCTGGAGCGCGAGTTCGCCGTCGGCGGCTTCGCGGGCAAGGCCCTGATGAAGCTCCGGGACATCCTCGGTGTGCTGCGCGACTCGTACTGCCGCACCACCGGCATCGAGTTCATGCATATCCAGGACCCCAAGCAGCGCAAGTGGATCCAGGACCGGGTCGAGCGCGGCCACACCAAGCCGGAGCGCGAGGAGCAGCTGCGCATCCTGCGCCGGCTGAACGCGGCGGAAGCCTTCGAGACCTTCCTCCAGACCAAGTACGTCGGGCAGAAGCGGTTCTCCCTGGAGGGCGGCGAGTCCGTCATCCCGCTGCTGGACGCGGTCCTGGACTCGGCCGCCGAGTCCCGGCTCGACGAGGTCGTCGTGGGCATGGCCCACCGCGGCCGGCTGAACGTGCTGGCCAACATCGTCGGCAAGTCGTACGCGCAGATCTTCCGGGAGTTCGAGGGCAACCTCGACCCGAAGTCGATGCACGGCTCGGGCGATGTGAAGTACCACCTGGGCGCCGAGGGCACCTTCACCGGTCTGGACGGCGAGCAGATCAAGGTCTCGCTGGTCGCCAACCCCTCGCACCTTGAGGCGGTGGACCCGATCCTGGAGGGCGTCTCGCGCGCCAAGCAGGACATCATCAACAAGGGCGGCACGGACTTCACGGTGCTGCCGGTGGCGATCCACGGCGACGCGGCCTTCGCGGGCCAGGGCGTGGTGGCCGAGACCCTCAACATGTCGCAGCTGCGCGGCTACCGCACCGGCGGCACGGTCCACATCGTCATCAACAACCAGGTCGGCTTCACCGCCGCCCCCGAGTCCTCGCGCTCCTCGATGTACGCGACGGACGTGGCCCGCATGATCGAGGCCCCGATCTTCCATGTGAACGGCGACGACCCGGAGGCCGTGGTGCGCGTCGCGCGGCTCGCCTTCGAGTTCCGTCAGGCGTTCAACAAGGACGTGGTGATCGACCTCATCTGCTACCGCCGCCGCGGGCACAACGAGTCGGACAACCCGGCCTTCACCCAGCCGCTGATGTACGACCTGATCGACAAGAAGCGCTCGGTGCGCAAGCTGTACACCGAGTCCCTGATCGGTCGCGGTGACATCACGCTGGAAGAGGCCGAGCAGGCGCTCCAGGACTACCAGGGCCAGCTGGAGAAGGTGTTCACGGAGGTCCGCGAGGCCACCTCGCAGCCCGCCGCCGTGGAGACCCCGGACCCGCAGGCCGAGTTCCCGGTCCAGGTGTCCACGGCGATCTCCTCCGAGGTCGTCAAGCGGATCGCCGAGTCCCAGGTCGCCATCCCCGACCACATCACCGTCCACCCGCGGCTGCTGCCGCAGCTCCAGCGCCGGGCGGCGATGGTCGAGGACGGCACGATCGACTGGGGCATGGGCGAGACCCTCGCGATCGGCTCGCTGCTCCTGGAGAACGTGCCGGTGCGCCTCGCCGGTCAGGACTCCCAGCGCGGTACGTTCGGCCAGCGCCACGCGGTGATCATCGACCGGGAGACCGGCGAGGAGTACACCCCGCTCCAGTACCTCTCCGAGGACCAGGCGCGGCTGAACGTCTACAACTCCCTGCTCTCCGAGTACGCGGCCATGGGCTTCGAGTACGGCTACTCGCTGGCCCGCCCGGACGCGCTGGTGATGTGGGAGGCGCAGTTCGGCGACTTCGTCAACGGCGCCCAGACGGTGGTGGACGAGTTCATCTCGTCGGCCGAGCAGAAGTGGGCGCAGACCAGCGGTGTCGTCCTGCTCCTCCCGCACGGCTACGAGGGCCAGGGCCCGGACCACTCCTCGGCCCGTCCGGAGCGGTTCCTCCAGCTCTGCGCGCAGAACAACATGACGGTCGCCATGCCGACGCTCCCGTCGAACTACTTCCACCTGCTGCGCTGGCAGTCGCACAACCCGCACCACAAGCCGCTGGTGGTCTTCACCCCGAAGTCGATGCTGCGGCTGAAGGCGGCGGCGTCGAAGACGGAGGAGTTCACCACGGGCCACTTCCGCCCGGTCATCGGGGACGAGTCGGTCGACCCGGCCGCCGTGAAGAAGGTCGTCTTCTGCGCCGGCAAGGTCTACTACGACCTGGACGCCGAGCGGAAGAAGCGGGGCGTCACGGACACCGCGATCATCCGGATCGAGCGGCTGTACCCGCTGCCGGGCGCGGAGCTCCAGGCGGAGATCAAGAAGTACGCGGGCGCCGAGAAGTACCTGTGGGTGCAGGAGGAGCCGGCGAACCAGGGCGCGTGGCCGTTCATCGCCCTCAACCTGATCGACCACCTGGACCTGGCGGTCGGCGCGGACGTCCCGCACGGCGAGCGGCTGCGGCGGATCTCCCGCCCGCACGGCTCGTCCCCGGCGGTCGGCTCCGCGAAGCGCCACCAGGCGGAGCAGGAGCAGCTGGTCCGCGAGGTGTTCGAGGCGTGAGCCGCTGAGGCGTCCGAGTACGCCGGGCCCGGCCCCTGGAGTCCGCTCCGGGGGCCGGGCCCTTCCGCGTCGCCGCCTATCCTGAGGGCATGTACTTCACCGACCGAGGCATCGAGGAGCTGGCGAAGCGGCGCGGCGAGGAGGAGGTCTCCTTCGAGTGGCTCGCCGAGCAGCTCCGTACGTTCGTGGATCTCAACCCGGACTTCGAGGTGCCGGTGGAACGCCTGGCGACCTGGCTGGCCCGGCTGGACGACGAGGACGACGAGGACGACGACTGACCCGGGGCGTCCCCGTCAGTCGCGGGGCCGGACGAGGTCGTACGTCAGCCCGAGGGCGCCGTGGGCCAGCAGCAGCGCCCCCGCGGCGAGCCAGCCGGGGCTGCGGCGGCGCAGCCCCCACAGGGTGAGCGGAAGCCCGGCGGCGATCTGCACCAGCGCGAGCGTCCGGACGTCGGGACGGTGGGCGACAGCGCCGGGTGTGACGTCCCGCAGGGCGTCGCGGGCGGTCTCGCGCAGGGTGGCGCGGTCGACGCGCCGGACGCCGGGCCGGTCGCGCAGCGCGGTGCGCAGTGCGGCGGTGGGGGTGCCGGGGGTGAGTCCCGGGGGAAGGTCGACGCCGATCCGGGAGAGCACCGCGAGCAGCCCGCGCAGCCGGGCACGGGCGTCGGACACGAGGTCCGGCTCGGCCAGCCGGTCGAGCGACTGCACATCGAGTACGGGGTCGAGGCCCAGTCGGGCGGCGAAGGTGCGCATGGCCTCGTCCTCACCGGCCGCCGTCCCGTCGGCGAGCCAGACATAGCCGACCGGGCGGCGGAAACCGGCGGCGAGGCTGTATCCGGCGCGGTCCCGGTCCCACCAGAGCGCGAGCACCGGCCAGGGGGCGCCGACGGCGAGCGCGGAGGCCCATCCGGTGGCCACCCGGTCGACGGGTTCCGCCCCGTCGTCCCAGGCCCGCCCCTCGGGCACCAGCACGCTCCATCCCTCGCCCGCCGGTGCGAGCAGCAGCGACTCGGGCAGCAGCGCGGCCACGAGGCCGACGGAGTCGGCGGGGGCACGGCAGAGCAGCAGAGCGCCGGGGGCGGGACCGGGGCGGGCACTCGGCGCGAGATCTTCCGACGACATGCTTCACACGCTAGGGCAAATTGCCGGGAATGGGCGGATTGGGGTGGCGGGGTGCGGCCGGGGAGGACGGGGCGAGGCGCAGGGAGGCGGTCCGGTCCGCAATCGCGACTGTCTTGACTTTCCGGGTCCGCGATATATCGTGAATGCAGGCAGACACGATATGGCGTGTTCAGCGCGTCCTGCGTGTCGGGGGTCATGTCCGTCCGGTCCCGTGTGCGGTCCGGCCCGGTCGAGGAGGTCTGCACCATGCCCGAGTGGTCCGTCGGCGAGCCGAGGAAGCTCACCTTCGACGCGCCCGTGAGCGAGCTTCAGGTACGTATCGTCAGTGGAACGGTGAACGTCGTGGGGACCGACGAGAGTTCCGCGCGGCTGGAGATCTCCCAGATCGAGGGCCCGCCCCTGGTGATCACCCAGCAGGACGGCACGCTCACGGTGGCCTATGAGGACCTGCCCTGGAAGGGCTTCCTGAAGTGGCTCGACCGCAAGGGCTGGCGGCGCAGCGCCGTCGTCTCCCTCGCGGTGCCCGCCCGTACCCGGGTCGAGGTCGGCGTGGTCGGCGCCAACGCCATGGTGTCCGGGATCGAGGGCCGGGCCGAGGTCAAGGGCGTCTCCGGGGACACCACCCTGGTCGGACTGACCGGACCGGTGCGCGCCGACACCGTCTCCGGAAGCCTGGACGCCCAGGCCCTGAGCGGCGATCTGCGGTTCAACTCGGTCTCCGGTGACCTCACCGTCGTAGAGGCGGGCTCGTCGGTGAAGGCGGACTCGGTGAGCGGTTCGATGATCATCGACCTGGACCCGGTGAGCCGTCCCACGGACATCAGTCTGACCAGCGTCTCCGGTGAGATCGCCATCCGGCTGCCGCACCCGGCCGACGCCGAGGTGGAGGCCAACACCACGAGCGGCCATGTCTCCAACGCGTTCGAGGATCTGCGGGTCGGCGGCCAGTGGGGCGCCAAGCGGATCACCGGTCGGCTCGGCGCGGGCAACGGCCGGCTGAAGGCGACGACGGTCTCCGGCTCCATCGCCCTGCTGCGGCGGCCCGCGGAGGAGGCGCCGTGGGACGCCGCCGGACCAGACGCCGAACCGGCCGCCGGTCCCGCGGACGGCACGACTGACAAGAAGGTGCTCTGACATGCCCCCCGTCTTCGCTCACGGCCGGCTCCGGCTCTATCTGCTGAAGCTGCTCGACGAGGCCCCGCGCCACGGCTACGAGGTGATCCGCCTCCTGGAGGAGCGCTTCCAGGGCCTGTACGCCCCGTCGGCGGGCACGGTGTACCCCCGGCTGGCCAAGCTGGAGGCCGAGGGCCTGGTCACCCACACCACCGAGGGCGGCCGGAAGGTGTACGCCATCACGGACGCGGGCCGCGCCGAACTCGCCGACCGCAGCGGTGAACTGGCCGATCTGGAGCTGGAGATCCGGGAGTCGGTCGCGGAACTGGCGGCCGAGATCCGCGCCGATGTGCGCGGCGCGGCCGGGGACTTGCGCCGGGAGATGCAGGCCGCCGCGCGGGAGGCCCGGCACGGCACGGGTGCCCGGGGCGCCGGTGCGCGCACCGGGGAGTTCGGCGCCCCCGGCGACCCTGGAGACTACGGCGACAAGGAGGCGTGGCGCGTGGCGAAGGAGGAGATGCGGCGCGTCAAGCAGGAGTGGAAGGAACAGGCCCGGCGCGCCAAGGACGAGAGCAGGCGGGCGCGCGAGGAGGCGCAGCGGGCCCGCAGGCAGGCCAAGGAGGCCCAGGACCGGGCGCGTGCGCAGGCTCAGGAGGAGGTCCAGCGGATCGCCCGCCGGGTGCAGGAGCAGGTCCAGGACCACTTCACCCGCGGAGACTGGCCGACGGGCGTCCGCGAGGGCCTGACGGAACTGGCCAAGGAGTTCGGGGAGTTCGGCAAGGACTACGGCAAGGAGTTCGGCAAGGACCTGGGCCGCGACTTCGGCTTCGGCCGGGGGGACGACCGCAAGGACGGTCACGACCGGGACCGGGCCGAGGCGACCGACGCCCACGACGACCACGAACACGGCGAACACGGCGAACACGGCCATGACCGCGAGGCTGACCGTGACGGGACAGACGCCTCCTTCCCCCGCCCGTCCTGGGCCGACGACCCTCCGACCGGCGACCCGGCCCGCGATCTGGACCGGCTGCTGGACCGCTTCCGCGACGACATCCGCGACGCGGCCCGCGACCACGGTGTCACCCCGGACCAGCTCCAGGACGCCCGCCGCCACCTGTCGACGGCGGCGGCGCACATCGGGGCGCTGCTGCGGGGGCGGGGCGCGTGAGCGGAACCGGAACACCGGGCGGGGCACCCGGGGCCGGGGTCCCCGTCGCCCCGCCCCTCGCCCCGCCTCTCGCCCAGGGAGTCCCCGTCAGCCCGCCGCCCTTACGTCTCCTTCGCCCTCCCCCTCCCTCCCCCCTGCTCCTTCTCCTGCTGCTCCGCCTGGCCCCAGCACCCGGGTCACCGACGCGAAGGTGACCCCGTGGTCGGCGAGCACCTCGGCGACGACCCCGCGCCCGGTGGTGAGGGCGAGCAGCAGATGCTGGTCCCCGATGGCCCGCTCACGCCGGGCGAGGGCGATCCGCAGGGACTGTTCGAGCACGTCCTTGGCGGGGCGGCTGAAGGAGCGGTGCCCGCGCCACCAGCGGCCGTCCCGCCGGTCGCCGGAGAGCGCGCCGACGCCGTGCACCTCCTCGACGCGG
The DNA here is from genome assembly GCF_040652095.1 of Streptomyces sp. NPDC048290. NCBI lineage: Bacteria > Bacillati > Actinomycetota > Actinomycetes > Kitasatosporales > Streptomycetaceae > Streptomyces > Streptomyces sp. NPDC048290. The sequence goes on along the minus strand of NZ_JBEZLM010000007.1, from coordinate 189,664 downwards.
GAGACGACCTCGGTGACATCGATACCGAGCCCGGCGAGGGCGTCGGCCTCGGCCTGGGAGAGCCCGGCGCGGTGGCGTACGTCGGCGAGAGCGGCCCGCAGGGTCCCCTCGGGGTCGGCGAGCCCGAGCGCGGCGAGGACGAAGGCGCCCTTGCCGCCGGGCCGCCCGGCGAGGGAGACCAGCAGATGCTCGACCTCGACGGCCCCGGAACCGGACCGTTCGCTCTCCTCGACGGCGCCGGTGACGACCGCGCGGGCGTCCTGGGTGAACCGTTCGAACATCATCGCCTCCCGTACTTCTTGTGCACGGCCTGCCTGCTGACGCCGAGTTCGGCCGCGATCTCCTGCCACGACCACCCTTGATTGCGCGCGCCGCGCACCTGTACCGCCTCCAGCTGCTCCAGCAGCCTGCGCAGCGCGGCGACGGCCCGCAGCCCGACCCGGGGGTCGCGATCACCGGCCCGCTGCGCGAGATCCGTTGCTTCGGTCATGACGTCAACCTACATTGACACCTCACACACGTCAACCAAAGTTGACGACGGCCATTCGGTGAACCGGTAGACGCTAGTTGCGCAGCACCACCTTCCCGAACAGCCCCCCGGACTCCATCCGTTCGAAGCCCTCGCGGGCCCGGTCCATGGGCAGCACCTCGTCGATGACCGGCCGGACACCCGTGGCGGCGCAGAAGGCGAGCAGATCCTCCAGCTCGTCCTTGGTGCCCATGGTGGAGCCGACGATCCTCAGCTCCAGGAAGAAGACCCGGGTCAGTTCGGCGTGCGCGGGCCGGTCGCCGCTGGTGGCCCCGGAGATGACGATCGTGCCGCCGGGCCGCAGCGACTTGACGGAGTGCGACCAGGTCGCGGCGCCCACGGTCTCGATGACGGCGTCGACCCGCTGCGGCAGCCGGGCGCCGGGCTCGACCGCCTCGACGGCCCCCAGTTCGACCGCCCGTCTGCGCTTGGCCTCGTCCCGGCTGGTGGCGAAGATCCGCAGCCCGGCGGCCTTGCCGAGGACGATGGCCGCGGTCGCGACCCCGCCACCGGCGCCCTGCACGAGCACCGAGTCCCCGGGCCGCACCCCGGCGTTGGTGAACAGCATCCGGTAGGCCGTCAGCCAGGCGGTGGGCAGACAGGCGGCCTCCTCGAAGGAGAGCGCGGCGGGCTTGGGCAGCACGTTCCAGACGGGTACGGCGACCTGTTCGGCGAAGGTCCCCTGGTAGCGCTCGGTGAGGATGGAGCGGGGCTCCCCGGGGCCGACGCCGTGCCCGGTCTGGCCGATGACGGAGTGCAGGACGACCTCGTTGCCGTCCTGGTCGACCCCGGCGGCGTCACAGCCGAGGATCATCGGCAGCCGGTGCTCGGGGAGCCCGACGCCGCGCAGGGACCAGAGGTCGTGATGGTTGAGGGAGGCGGCCCTGACATCGACGACGGTCCATCCCGGCGGCACCTCGGGAGCGGGCCGCTCCCCCAGCTCCAGTCCGTCGAGCGGTCGGTCACGGTCGATTCGGGCGGCGTAGACAGCGAACATGCCGCCGACGATAGGTGTCCCCCCACGCCCGAGGAACGCCCCCACACTGTGACGCATCCCCCCTTGCACCCCGCTCCCCTGAGAGCAACGCCCTCAAGGGACAGGGGGGAACCACTCACCCCGGGCAGACCAACGCCCTCCCCGGACACGGGCAACTACGCACCCCGGCAGGGCAACGCCCTCAAGGGGCGCGGGGAACTACTCACCCCGGGCAGAGCAACGCCTTGAAGGGGCGCGGGGAACTGCGCGCCCAGCCACACTCCACCCGCACCCGGCACACGACACGCACCCCCACCCCCTCCCCCCGGGGCGGCACCCGTGCAACATCCCCGCACGGGCGGGTGGGTGGGCAAAAAAGGGCCCCGCCGCGGCGGACGGGGCCCTCGAAAAACACCTAGCGCCGAGCGACCCCATCCGCCCGCGCCGCCGCAGCGACAGCCGCCGTCACCGCAGGAGCGACCCGCTCGTCGAACGGCGACGGAATGACGTACGACGCGCTCAGATCGTCCCCGACCACACCCGCGAGGGCCTCCGCCGCGGCCAGCTTCATGCCCTCCGTGATCCGGGAGGCCCGCACCTGGAGCGCCCCCGCGAAGATGCCCGGGAACGCCAGCACGTTGTTGATCTGGTTCGGGAAGTCGGACCGCCCGGTGGCCACCACCGCCGCGTACTTGTGCGCCACGTCAGGGTGGATCTCGGGGTTCGGGTTGGCCATCGCGAAGACGAAGGCACCCGGCGCCATGGAGGCGACCGCCGCCTCCGGCACCGTACCGCCGGACACGCCGATGAAGACGTCGGCGCCCGCGAGCGCCGACTCCAGCGAGCCGCCGAGCCCCGCCTTGTTGGTCAGGGACGCCAGCTCCCGCTTGACCGGCGTGAGGTCGTCCCGGTCGGCGGAGACGACGCCCTTGCGGTCGGCCACCGCCACGTCCCCGATCCCGGCGTCGATCAGGATCTTGGCGATGGCGACCCCGGCCGCCCCGGCGCCGGAGATGACCGCCCGCAGCTCACCGAGCGCCCGCCCGCTGAGCCGCGCCGCGTTGCGCAGCGCCGCCAGCGTGACGACCGCGGTGCCGTGCTGGTCGTCGTGGAAGACGGGGATGTCCAGGCGCTCCTGGAGCTTGCGCTCCACCTCGAAGCACCGGGGCGCCGAGATGTCCTCCAGGTTGACCCCGCCGAAGGAGGGCGCGAGCCGGACGACGGTCTCCACGATCTCGTCGACGTCCGTGCAGGCCAGCGCGATCGGGACGGCGTCCACCCCGCCGAACTGCTTGAACAGGATCGCCTTGCCCTCCATCACCGGGAGGGACGCCTCGGGACCGATGTCCCCGAGGCCGAGCACGGCCGTGCCGTCGGTGACGACGGCGACGACATTGGACTTCCAGGTGTAGTCGTTGACCAGGTCCGGCTGCTCGGCGATCGCGCTGCACACTTTCGCGACGCCGGGTGTGTACGCGAGGGACAGGTCGTCCTTGTCGCGCACCGGCACGGTGGCCTGCACGGCCATCTTGCCGCCGCGGTGCAGCGCGAACGCCGGGTCGAGGTCGAAGGTGTCGAGGGAGTCCAGGGAGTCGAGGGAGCCCAGGGGCTCCCCGGCTTCCTGGTCGACGTCTCCGACATTTCCGGCGTTTCCGGCACTGCGAGGATTGACGATCTCCGCTGCCACGTTGTCTGACCCCTTAGGTGTTCATGGTTGAGGGTGGCCGCCTCTGGTCGAAGAGGCGGGCGGGACCGTGTACGACCCTGTGGTGCGTAGTGATGAGAACGGGCGTACACGACGGGCACGCCGCACACGCGCCCTTGAGCCCCGGATGAGGGGTGTAAAGAACCTTCATACCTGACGACCGGCGTCAGGGACGAGTCCATAACGCGAAGGTCACATGCATCACGTGACGATCACAGCATGTCGCCCCGAGGAGGTTTGAACGGCGTCCGGTCGCACCCCTGAATACCGGGATGTAAGGGACAAAGGGCGACCAAACCCCTGACGGTCGCACAATCACCGGCAAAGGGACGGCATTGTCCGTCCGCGCGCGGGGAATCGCCGAAGATCTTCCGGCCGGAAGCCGGGATTCCTGAAGATGATCCGGTCATGATGTACCGGAGTGGTGCGGTTCGGGGGTGTCCCGTTATCCGATTTTGACATGACTGGCCCCCTGAATGCCCTAGTCCGAATGGCAAGATGCCGTAATCACACGAGGTCGCGACACTCGAAGAGGTGTGTCGGCCCGACCCCATCGGCAACCCTCGCCATCCGCCGGAGGAACCCACCATGACCGCACGCTCCACCCGTCGTACGACCGCCACCCGCACGCGGCTGGCCGCGGTCGGCTCGATCGCGGTCGCAGGCACCCTGCTGCTCACCGGCTGCGGTGACCAGACCGAGGGCAGCGGTGCGGAGAGCAAGGAGAGCGCCGCCTCGTCCTCGGCCGCCGGCGCCCCGCTGGCCGACAAGCTGCCCCAGGCGATCCGCGACAAGGGCGTCATCAAGGTCGGGTCGGACATCGCGTACGCGCCGGTCGAATTCAAGGACGAGTCCGGCGCGACGGTCGGTATCGACCCGGATCTCGCCGCGGCGATGGGCAAGCAGCTCGGGGTCACCTTCGAATTCGAGAACGGCACCTTCGACACCCTGGTCACCGGTCTGCGGTCCAACCGCTACGACATCGCCATGTCCGCGATGACCGACACCAAGGACCGCCAGGAGGGCATCGACTCCGACACCGGCAAGAAGGTCGGTGAGGGCGTGGACTTCGTCGACTACTTCACCGCGGGTGTCTCGATCTACACCAAGAAGGGCGACGACCAGGGCATCGCCACCTGGCCCGACCTGTGCGGCAAGAAGATCGTGGTGCAGCGCGGCACGGTCTCCGAGGACCTCGCCAAGACCGAGGCCAAGAAGTGCCCGGCGAACAAGAAGCTGTCCATCGAGGCGTTCGACAACGACCAGCAGGCCCAGACCCGGCTGCGGGCCGGCGGCGCCGACGCCGGTTCCTCGGACTTCCCGGTCGCCGCGTACGCCGTGCAGACCTCCGGCGGCGGCAATGACTTCGAGCTGGTCGGCGAGCAGGTCGACGCGGCCCCGTACGGGATCGCGGTGGCCAAGGACGACGCCCAGCTGCGGGACGCCCTCAAGGCCGCTCTGGACGCGGTGATCGCCAACGGCGAGTACCAGAAGATCCTGGAGAAGTGGGGCGTCACCGCCGGTGCCGTCACCGAGGCCGTCGTCAACGGCGGCAAGTGACCGGGCCCCGGAACCGCGGTCGCTGAAAGGCCACCACCGTGACTCCTGACTTCTCCAAGACGGGCGAGAGCCCGGCGGACACCCCGCCGGGCCCCTCGGCGACGCCCTCGGAGGCCATCAAGGCCATCCCGGTGCGGCACTACGGGCGCTACCTCACCGCCGTGATCGCGGTGGCGCTGCTGGGCACGATCGTCTACGCGTTCGCCCAGGGCAAGATCAACTGGGGTGCCATTCCGGACTATTTCTTCGACAGCAGGGTCCTGAGCGGTGTCGGCAAGACACTGCTGCTGACCGTGCTGGCCATGGCCATCGGCATCGTCGGCGGCATCATGCTGGCCGTGATGCGGCTGTCGAAGAACCCGGTGACGTCGTCCATCGCCTGGTTCTACATCTGGTTCTTCCGCGGTACGCCGGTCCTGGTGCAGCTCGTGGTCTGGTTCAACCTGGGCCTGGTCTTCGAGTTCATCAACCTCGGCCCGTTCTACCGGGACGAGTGGTCGGACTTCATGACCCCGTTCCTGACCGCGCTGCTCGGCCTCGGTCTGAACGAGGCCGCGTACATGGCGGAGATCTGCCGTGCCGGTCTGCTCTCGGTGGACGAGGGCCAGACGGAGGCGTCGCACGCGCTGGGCATGAGCCAGGCGAAGACCCTGCGCCGGATCGTGATCCCGCAGGCGATGCGGGTGATCGTGCCGCCCACCGGCAACGAGGTCATCAACATGCTGAAGACGACCTCGCTGGTGTCGGTCGTCCAGTACTCGGAACTCTTCCGGGTGGCCCAGGACATCGGACAGACCTCCGGCGCCCCCGCCGAGATGCTGTTCCTCGCCGCGGCCTGGTACCTGCTGCTGACCTCGGTCTTCAGCGTGGGCCAGTACTACCTGGAGCGCTATTACGCCCGCGGCTCGTCCCGCCAGCTGCCGCCGACCCCGATGCAGAAGATCCGCCGGAACCTTCTCTCACTCGGCCGTCCGAAGGGAGCCTCGGCATGACGCACGACCCCGCCGTGCCCATGGTGAAGTCCGAGGGCGTGCACAAGTCCTTCGGCCCGGTCGAGGTGCTCAAGGGCATCGACCTGGAGGTCCGCACCGGCGAGGTGTTCTGCCTGATCGGCCCCTCCGGCTCCGGCAAGTCCACCTTCCTGCGCTGCATCAACCACCTGGAGCAGATCAACGCCGGACGGCTGTACGTCGACGGCGAGCTGGTCGGCTACCGGCAGAAGGGCGACAAGCTCTACGAGCTGAAGGACAGCGAGGTCGCGGTCAAGCGCCGGGACATCGGCATGGTCTTCCAGCGCTTCAACCTGTTCCCGCACAAGACCGCGGTGGAGAACATCATCGAGGCCCCGGTGCAGGTCAGGGGCGTGCCCAGGTACGTGGCCCGGGAGCGCGCGATGCAGCTCCTGGAGCGGGTGGGCCTCGCCGACAAGGCACGGAACTACCCCTCGCAGCTCTCCGGCGGCCAGCAGCAGCGGGTCGCCATCGCCCGTGCGCTGGCGATGGACCCGAAGCTGATGCTGTTCGACGAGCCCACCTCGGCGCTCGACCCGGAGCTGGTCGGGGACGTCCTGGACGTGATGCGCGATCTCGCCGAGTCCGGGATGACCATGATCGTCGTCACCCATGAGATGGGCTTCGCCCGCGAGGTCGGCGACAGCCTGGTCTTCATGGACGGCGGTGTGGTCGTGGAGTCCGGCAACCCCCGGGACGTCCTGACGGACCCGCAGCACAACCGCACGAAGGCGTTCCTGTCGAAGGTCCTCTGACCTCGCACGCACAGGGAAGGGGCGGTACGGAGATCCCCGTACCGCCCCTTCCGTATGTTCAAGAGCGCCGCTACTTCAGCGCCAGCAGCAAGGTGTCCGACGGCGAGCACCACACCGCCCGCGCCTCGCCGAATCCGGCCGCGCGGAGGGTCTCGGCGTGCCAGGACACGGGGGGCATGTCGCCGTCGGCGTGTTCGCCGTAGATGGCGAAGCGGCGGGCGGTGGGCTCGGCCAGCACCGGGTCCTCGGCGGCGAGCTGCCACCAGGCGGCCCAGTCGACGGCGCCGTCGGCCTTGGCCTGATCCATACGCTCATGGCGCAGGGCGCGCTCAGCCGCGTTGATCCGGGGAGTGCTGTCATCGATCATGTGATCGACGTTCATGAAGACACCGCCGTCCCGGACCAGCCCCGCCATCTGCCCGTAGAGCACGGCGAGCGGGTCGCGATGCAGCCAGTGCAGGGCGGTGGCCGTCAGGATCGCGTCGTACGACGGGTACGGCAGGGCGGCGGGCCAGTGCGGGTCCTTGAGATCGGCGGTGACGAGGGTGACCCGGTCGTCCCCGGCGAAGGTGCCCTCGGCGATGGCGAGCAGCGCGGGGTCGAGGTCGACGCCGGTGCTGACGGCGCCGGGGAAGCGATCGAGGAGGCGGGCGGTGATGGAGCCGGTGCCACAGGCGAGGTCCAGGACGCGCGGGGTGCGCCCGACGGTCGCCTCGACCATGTCCAGCATGACCCGGAAGCGCTCCTCGCGGTCCGGCAGGTACCACTCCTGCTGCCGGTCCCAGCTGTGCTGCCACCCCTGCCAGTCGGTGCCCGCTCCGGTTCCGGCCGCCGTGGTCTCCGTCATGGTGGATGCCCTCCATCCCCTCGCACGCGTAATACCCTGGACACGGAATCGACTGTTACGTCGATCCGCGTCACGACCATAAAGCCCCTCCGTAAGGACTACAAGTGGAACTGGCCTATTACTCGGACTACGCCGTGCGGCTCGTGAACAGCGAGGAACCCGGGCGGGGCACGGACGCGCTGACCACGGTGGAGGCCGTACGCGAGCTGTTCGGGGGCAACCAGTCGGCCGCCCGCCGGGCCACGGACGCGGACGTGACCCGCTTCCGCGCGGTCCGCGCCCGGCTCCGGTCGGTGTTCGAGGCGGCGGACGGCGACGACGAGACGCTCGCGGTGGACCTGCTGAACTCACTGCTGCTGGAGTTCCCGGTCAGCCCGCAGATCTCCGGCCATGACTTCCGGGACGACGACGGCCGCCCCCTGTGGCACATGCACCTGGCCGACCACCCGTCGAACGCCACCGCGGGCTATGCCGCCATCGCGGCGATGGGCCTGGCCTTCCACCTCACCGAGCACGGCGTGGACCGGCTCGGCCTGTGCGAGGCACCCCCGTGCCGCAACGCCTACCTCGACACCTCCACCAACCGCTCCCGCCGCTACTGCTCCGACCGCTGCGCCACCCGCGCGAACGTGGCCGCCTACCGGGCCCGCAAGCGCCTGGACGCCGACCGGTCGCAGAGCACTGGCCGCGCGGCGGACACCGCCCAGCGCAGCACGGCGAACGGCGTCCGCTGACCCGTGGGGAACGGCCGGTAGCGGAACCGCACCCGCCCGAGCACCAGCTCCTCGGGCACCACCCCGTAGTCGGTGCTGTCCCCACCGGCGTACGCGTTGTCCCCGAGCACCCACCAGCCGCCCTCGCGCCGCCCCGCCGCCCGCTTGACGACCAGCAGGTCCTGCTGGAACGGATGGCGCAGCACGACCACGTCACCGGGCCTGATCCGGGCGCCGTAGTGCACCACCAGCCGGTCCCGGTCACGCAGTGTGGGCACCATCGACGGCCCGGACACCTCGGCCATCCCGAACGGCAGCACGAAGCCCCTGCGGTCGCTCTCCTGCGACAGTTCCGGCATCCCGGCACCTCCCCGGTCGTTCCTCCACAGTGTCAGTCTGGCCCTGGACTTTCGTCCTAAGCCCATGGGGGCACTCGCGAAAACCCCTTCCTCAGGGAGTAATGTCCCACCTGAGAAGACGATCACGAGGAAGGAATGCTCCATGCTTTCCCGCCTGTTTGCCCCCAAGGTGAAGGTCAGCGCCCACTGCGACCTGCCCTGCGGCGTGTACGACCCGGCCCAGGCCCGTATCGAGGCGGAGTCGGTCAAGGCCGTCCAGGACAAGATGGCCGCCAATGACGACCCGCACTTCCAGGCTCGCGCCACCGTCATCAAGGAGCAGCGCGCCGAGCTGGCCAAGCACCATGTGTCGGTGCTCTGGAGCGACTACTTCAAGCCCCCGCACTTCGAGAAGTACCCCGAGCTGCACCAGCTCGTGAACGAGACCCTGAAGGCCCTCTCGGCCGCGAAGGCGTCCACGGACCCGGCGACGGGCCAGAAGGCGCTGGACTACATCGCCCAGATCGACAAGATCTTCTGGGAGACGAAGAAGGGCTGATCTCCGATCATGCCGTCACCGGGATCTCCGTGCCCGACGGACGCAGCGCAGCCCGCCCCTCACCGTCCTGAGGGGCGGGCTGCGGCCTTCAGCGGACCGGGCACAGCCCGACATGGACATAGGCGCGGGAGAAGCCGCTGCACCCCTCCCGGACGCGCGGCACGACCTGATGATCCCCGATGAGCAGCGCCCCGGAGCAGCGGACACAGTACGGCGGCCGGTCGGTCACCACTGCACGGGCACGCGCGTGAGCCTGGGCGAGGGGTACGGCGGTGGCGCACCGGTCGGCGGCGCAGACCCAGCAGGTGTCGGAGTGCCGCTGCCAGTCGAGATAGGTGCGCAACGCGTCCCGCCGGACGGTCCAGCACCGCTCGCACGCCGAGGGAGCCTGCTCGCGGACAAAGGCGAGGCGATGCATGGCGCTGCCGGCGGCGGCGCCCACTCCGCACCAGACGCACGCCTGCCCGGTGCGCTGGTGGGGGGTCAGGGTGCGGAGGGCGGGCATGTCGTCGGCGAGCTGCCGGGCTTCGAGGGCGGCGGTCTGTCGCTCGCTGGTCAGATTCTCGTAGTGGTCACACAGGGCGTGGACGGCACGGGCGAGCCGCTGCGCGTGGGCAAGCCGGACGGGGTAGGCACCGGGCGGGTCGAGGCTGAGTCGGCGGCGGGCTTCGCGCACTCCGGCTGCCGCGCAGGCCCGGGGGACGTCGTCTTCGGGGAGCCGGGCGGTGATCTGCTCGATCTCGGGGATGGTGAGCATGAGATGCCCACGCAACTGAAGCACCAGCGTCTCCAACTCGCCCTCACCCGGCAGGGATGCCTCCTCGCCGAGAAGCTGCCGCACGGCCGCGCGCATGGTCTGGATGTCCAGCGGGGCGGTGGTCCGGTGTGTGGCCTCCTTGAACTGGACATCGCGTGCGCCCATGCCCGCGAGCCGGGTGATCGTCTCCGTCCAGTCCGCAGTGGGCGCACTCCAGGTTGCCGCGCCCTGTGGCTTCAAGCCGTGCGAAGCCCGAGGGGCGTCGGGTAGCGTCATTGCTGGTCGCCTTCCTTCTTTGCGAGGTGGTGATGGCCCGCCCCGGCCGGGGCACCTTGCCCGGTCGACCCGGCCGGGGCGGGAGTCTGCGTGGTGGCGGAAGGCGGCCCACATCCGGTGCCGGGCGGGCAGGCGTACACCTCGATGTCTAGGACGTGCGCGCCGAGCCTGCCCCGTGCGATACCGGCGCTGATCCCGCCCGCCGTCAGGGACTTGCGGCACCAGCAGCAGGACCAGCCCGAGTACTGCGCCCGGTCCAGCGTGTCTGCGGGCGGTGGACCTGACGGACGGCCGGTCACCGGTCCAGCCCGAACTGTGCCCAGACTCCGCGCTCGTCGTCGGTGTGTCCGGCAGCGTCGGCAAGGCCGGTGACCAAGACCCAGCCGGGCCCGTGACGGGCGATGAGCGGGAGCGGGTCCGGGCCGTGCGCGCTGATGCGGACGCGGGGACCAGCGGTGGACAAGGTCATCTCGATGACCGGGGCGCCCGAACTCAGGACTGCGACATACAGCTCGTTCGCGACGGCCGGGGCGTCCGGATGCTTGACGCGGCCAGCGGTCCACAGGCGGACGTGCGGCGCTTCGATCGGCTCTCCCTTGAACGCCTTCTGCCACGTTTGACCCGATTCGGACATGGGAGGCCCCCGGTACACACGGCTTATCTGAGTACAGGAAATCTTTATCTGTACTCAGAATGTAGCGGGGATTGGCGCTGGTCAAGGGGTAGGGGAGAGTATGTGTACTCAGATTGACCTGATCACTCGGAATGGGGGTGCCGTGGTGGCACAGCCTGAGTACCTACGGATCGCCGCCGACCTGCGGCGCCGCATCTCCTCCGGGGAGTTCGGGCCGGGCGATCAGATCCCGACGCTCCCCGAACTGTGCGGTGAGTACGGCGACGTCTCCCAGACGACCATCCGGAACGCACTCGCCCTGCTCCGCAACGAGGGCCTGATCGAGACGCGGGCCCGCGCCGGGACACGCGTTCGGCCGAGGCCGCCGACCCACCGCATGGCAGCCGACCGCTACCGGGCCACACCCGGCGCCAAGTCCACGCCCTACACCAGGGATCAAGGCATCGGTTGGACGGAGTACAGGCTCGACAAACGGTTCGAGCGGGTGCAGGCCGATGCCGAGCTGGCCGGTCTGTTCGAGTGCGAGATCGGCGAGCGGCTCCTCGCCCGGCACTTCGTCTTCTACGACAACGACCAGCCGACGCAGATGTCGACGTCCTACGTGCGCTGGTCGGACGTTGCCGGTACGCCGGTTGCCGACCCGATCAACGAGCCGTGGCCCGGCGGCACTCGCGCGCAGCTGGCCACGCTCGGAATCCGAGTCACGGCCATCACGGAGTCGTTCACCGCAGCGATGCCGACCGAGCTGGAGGCGTCGACGCTCAGGATCGGAGCTGGGGTTCCGGTGCTGCGCTACACGCGCAAGCACATCTCCGACACCGGCCGCGTGGTGGAACTGGCTCACCCGATCGTGCGGCGCGGAGACACCACGATCGTGGACTTCCGGATCGAGCTGGACGACTGAGGGGTGCGGGCCTGGTAGAGCCTTGAGCGGCGAGGGGAGTGCCCAGTACATCTGGACATGACCAAGCCCCAGGCCCGCAAAGCACCCCACCCCTCAATGAAACTGCGGCACCAGCAGATAAATCCCGTACCCCACCACCACCCCGCACACCACAAAACACACCCCCGCCTGCACCAACCCCGTCACCGACGTGCCCCCGTCAGGGCCATGGCGGGCGTCGGACACGCGGGCCATGCCGACCACGCCCAGGGCGAAGACGACGACCACCGCCACCGTCACTCCGAGACTCACCCCGGCGACCTGGCCCAACGCGCCCCAGTCCAGATGCATCCGACGACCTTCCCTTCCGTACTCACACCGCCTTGGACACCTTCTCCGGGCGAGCCGCCCGCACGGAGACCTCGTTCGCGTCATTGACATTGCTCGCGCGCACCGGATTGCGCCGGGCCAGCAGCACGATGCCGAGCGCGAGCGCCGCGCCGACCAGGGCGACGACGACCGTCCCGGCGTTCCCGCCATGCGTGACCACACTCGCCGCGAGCCCGCCGACCAGCGCCGCCGAGGGCAGCGTCACCAGCCAGGCCAGCGCGATCCGCCCGGCCACCCCCCACCGCACCTCGGCCAGGCGCCGCCCCAGTCCCGCGCCGAGGATGCTCCCGGAGGCGACCTGCGTGGTGGAGAGGGCGAACCCCATGTGCGCGGACGTCAGGATCACCGCCGAGGACGCCGTCTCCGCCGTGAAGCCCTGTGGTGACTCGATCTCGGTGAGGCCCTTGCCCATCGTGCGGATGATCCGCCAGCCGCCGATGTACGTGCCCAGCGCGATGGCCAGCCCCGCCGAGGTGATCACCCACGGCGGCGGACCCGAGCCCGGGGCGAGCGCGCCCACCGAGATCAGCGTCAGCGTGATCACGCCCATCGTCTTCTGCGCGTCGTTCGTGCCGTGCGCCAGCGACACCATGGACGCCGAGGCGATCTGCCCCAGCCGGAACCCCCGCTTCACCGACCCCTGCCGGGCCCGCGCGGTGAGCCGGTAGGCGAGGTACGTCGCCGTCAGCGCCGCCACTCCCGCGACCAGGGGCGAGGCCAGCGCGGGCAGGAGGATCTTGTCCACCACCGCGTCGAAGTTCACCGCGCCCGTGCCCGCGCCGACCCAGACCGCCCCGATCAGCCCGCCGAACAGCGCGTGCGAGGAACTGGACGGCAGCCCCAGCAGCCAGGTCAGCAGATTCCACAGGATCGCCCCGACCAGCCCCGCGAACACCATCGCCGGGGTCACCAACGAGTCGTCCACGATCCCGCCGGAGATCGTCCGGGCCACCTCGGTCGAGAGAAAGGCGCCCGCGAGATTGAGGACACCGCTGATCAGGACCGCCACTCTCGGAGCGAGCGCGCCCGTGGCGATGGAGGTGGCCATCGCGTTCGCCGTGTCGTGGAACCCGTTGGTGAAGTCGAACGCCAGGGCCGTGACGACGACGACCGCCACGAGGAACGTGATGTGGTCCATGTGGTCCGATGTAATCGGACGATCCGCCCCTGACCGGGCAGGCGGCGGCGCGGCCCCCGCCCGGGTCGATGCATTCGACACACAGGCGCACTGCGCAGCACGGGGGCGCACGCTCTCGCGCACTTCCGACCACGCACGCCCACCGTCCCCGTCCCTCCCCCCGGCAGCCGCCACGAAATTCCGTCGGCCCGCCCCTGACTTCCGCCTACGCTCCCGCCATGACCGTCCGCTGGACCTACGCCTTCATCGACCGCCCCGCCGAGCGCCTCGACACCGCCCTCGCCTTCTGGACCGCCGTCACCGACACCCGGACCTCCGACCGCCGGGGCGACCAGGGCGAGTTCACGACCCTGCTGCCCCGCACCGGCGCCGACCCCTGTGTCAAGGCGCAGGGCACCGCGTCCGGCCCCGGCGGCGCCCATCTCGACTTCTCCGTGGACGACGTCGACGCCTTCGCCGAGCGGGCCGTACGGCTCGGGGCGCGGACCCGCGCCCGGCACGACGGCTGGACAGTCCTGCGCTCCCCGGCGGGTCACGCGTTCTGCGCGGTGCCCTGGCAGGGCGAGACGGTCAGGCCGCCGGTCGTCCACGGCAGCCGGCTGGACCAGGTGTGCCTGGACACCCCGCCGTCCGCCCACGACACCGAGGTCGCCTTCTGGACCGGGCTGCTGACCGGCGCCGAGGGGGCCGGGTGGGAGTCGGTCACCAGTCCGCTCCCGGAGTTCCACGCCGTCGTACCGCCGCCCGGTCTGCCCGTCCGCGTGCTGCTCCAGCGGCTCGGCGCCGAACAGCCCGCCGCCGCGCACCTCGACCTGTCCTGCGCGGATCTGGACGCGACCGCCGCCGCGCACGAGCGGCTCGGCGCCACGGTCGTGCACCGGGCCACGTACTGGATCGTCCTGCGCGACCCGGCGGGCGGCACGTACTGCCTGACCGGCCGCGACCCGGAGACCGGCGGACGACCCAACCCCGAGTCCGCCTGAGAGGCCCGCGCGCCTACTCCCCCACCAACCTCGCCGCCCTCCCCCGCAGATACCTCCGCTCAGGCACGCTCAGCGTCCGCGCCGCAGCCGCCTCGTACGCGGCGCGAGCCGCCCCGTACTCGCCCGCCCGCTCCAGCAGATGACCGCGCACCGCGTCCGTCCGGTGGCCCAGGTCGGAGCCGTCGAGCGCGTCCACGGCGGCCAGCCCGGCCCGTGGACCGTCGACCATCGCGACGGCGACCGCGCGGTTCAGCCGCTCGACCGGTCCCGGCACCATCCGGACCAGGATGTCGTAGAGGCCGAGGATCTCCGTCCAGTCGGTGGCCCCGGCGGACGGGGCCTCGTCGTGGACGGCGGCGATGGCCGCCCGCAGTTGGTACGGCCCCGGACGGCCGCGCCGCAGCGCCCCGGTGATCAGGGCCACGCCCTCGTCGATCGCGGCCTTGTCCCAGCGCGCCCGGTCCTGTTCGTCCATCGGCACCAGATCGCCGTCGGGCCCGGTGCGCGCGTCCCGGCGGGCGTCGGTGAGCAGCATCAGCGCCAGCAGCCCGGCCACCTCGGTGTCGTCCGGGAGCAGCCGCTGCGCGGTACGGGTCAGCCGGATCGCCTCCCCGGCCAGCTCACGCCGCTGGAGGCGGGGCCCGGACGTCGCCGTGTAGCCCTCGTTGAAGATCAGGTAGAGGGTGTGCAGGACGGCGGGCAGCCGGGCGGGCCAGTCGTCGGGGCGGGCGAAGCCGACCCCGCGTACCTTCCGCTTGGCCCGGCTGATCCTCTGGGCCATGGTCGCCTCGGGGACGAGACAGGCCCGCGCGATCTCGGCGGTGGTGAGTCCGCCGACCGCCCGCAGGGTGAGCGCGAGCTGCGCGGACGGGGACAGCCGGGGGTGGCAGCACAGGAACAGCAGGCTGAGGGTGTCGTCCTCGCGCGGCTGCCGCTCGGCGCCCGGCGGCGGCGCGGTGAACGCGTCACGGGGCGCGAGTTCGACGACCCGTTCCTCCCGGCGGCGCCGCGCCTCCTCGCTGCGCAGCGCGTCCGTCAGCCGCCGTGCCGCCACCTTGATCAACCAGCCCCGTGGATTCTCCGGGACCCCGCGCTCCGGCCACTGCCCGGCCGCCGCGATCAACGCCTCCTGTACGGCGTCCTCGGCGGCGTCGAAGTGCCCGTACCGGCGCACCAGCGCCCCGAGGACGGTCGGGACCAGGTCCCGCGCCTCCCGCAGGGCGTCCGGCACCCGGTCGCCGTCCCGCCGCTCCTCGTCGCCGTCCCGCACGACCGGCCGTTCCCCGCCGTCCGGCCCGCTCAGATGTCCCCTGCGCCGTCCAGGATCTGCCGGATCTCCACCGGGTAGACCGGTGCCCCGGCGGGCTGCGGGCAGCCGGCGATCCGCGCGGCGATCTCGGTGACCCGCTCCAGACCGGCGCACTCCAGCACCCAGTACCCGGCCAGCATCTCCTTGGTCTCGCTGTACGGGCCGTCGGTGACGATCGGCTCGCCGTCCGCGCCGAGGGTGACATGGCGGATCTGCGCCGGGGCGGCCAGGCCCTGGCCGTCGATCAGCTCACCGCTCTCGGAGAGGTCGTCGTTGACCGCGCTCATGAAGGCGTACATCGCCTGGAGGTCCTTCTCGTCCCAGGCCGGGGAGGCGGCGGACGCCTTGCCGGCCATGGCGTCGTAGTCGATCTGCGCGCCCTGAATCATGACCAGGTACTTCATCGCCGTGCTCCTTCGACTCGGCCGCCCCCTGCGGGCGACGCTCACCCGGGACGTCGGAGCCGATCCGGGTTCCTCGACAGGCGACCTGGAAACTTCCCGAGGAATGTCCGGCGGGCCGCCCGGGAGGGGTCCCCGGGGAGGGCTTCCCAGGGAGGGCTTCCCAAGGGGCTTCCCAGGGGGCTTCCTGGGCGGGGCTTCCGGGGGGCTTCCCAGGGGGGCGCTCAGGCCGTCGGACCAGGCGCGTGCTCGTCGGCGGTCACGTCCTTCTCCGCCCCCGGCTGTTCCTCCTCCGGTTCCCTCGCCCCCGCAGGGGCCACATACGCCGCGCAGGCACGGTTCCGGCAGGGTCCCGCGACCCAGGTCGGCACCCACGCGCCCAGCGTCTTGTGGCGCCAGATCACCGTCTCCACCGGCTGTCCGCAGACCGGACAGACCCGCTCATCGCTGTCCATGCCCTCAGCGTAGGGCGGTGCCCCGCCCTCCGCCGCTCCACCGGCTCACCGCTTCCGGCCGTACGTCCGCACCACCGCCCCATTCCCGAAGGCGCGCACCGACTCCAGGGCGAACGCGGTGATGTCGAAGCCCCTGGCGAACATCGGCATACCCGAGCCGTAGACCAGCGGGTAGGACTTGATGACGAGTTCGTCGATCTCGTCGAAGAGCGCGCCCGCGAGCTGGGCGCCGCCGCACAGATAGATACCGAGGCCGCCGTCCTCCGCCTTCAGCTCCCGCACCTTCCCGACGACGTCCGAGGCGACGATCTCGACGTCCGGGTCGGGGGACTCGCCCAGCGTGGTGGAGGCGACGTACTGCCGCATATGGGCGTAGGGGCTGGTGACGCCCTCCTTCAGGGCGAGGTCGTAGCTGGCCCGGCCCTGGATGACCGTGTCGAACCGCTTGTTCTCCAGGTGGTCGGTGCCGGTGGCCCGGCGGCCGTGGGTGGGCAGCGTCTCGGGGTACTCGGCGGCGAGGTAACCGAAGAACTCCTCGTCCACCAGCGAGACCATCGCCGTCGCGTCGCCCTGCGGATCACCGATGAATCCGTCCAGGGAGCAGGCGATGAAATAGGTGAGCTTGCGCAAACTTGCCTCTTCTCAAGGGAGACGACCGGGAGCGCGGCGGAATCGCCCGCCCCGATGACGACTCCATTTGTAGTACTCCACCTGTAGTGGTTGCAAGTCTTTTAGCGACCCGGGAAGCACCCACCAGCGACCCGCCCGTGAGTCCGCTCGTGAGTCTGCCCCCGGTTCCGTCAGGGATTTCGCAGGTCAGAGCCCGTTCGACTGGCGCCACATCGGCCACATCGTCGGGCCGCCCTCCGGCAGCTCCAGCGGCGTGCCGTACGGCGCGAAGCCCAGCCGCGCGTACAGATCACGGCTGCGCGCGTTGCTCGCCTCCAGGTAGACGGCCGTACCGTCCCGGTCGCAGCGGTCCAGCACGGGACCCATCAGCGCGCTGCCGAGCCCCTCGCCCTGCCGCTGCGGGGCGACGCCGATCAGCCAGAGGTATTCGTGCGCCCGGTCCCCGGGGTGGATGGCGGCGGTCAGCCGGGCTATCTCCTCGACCCGCGGATTCCCGGGGTCCACGGCCTCCCGCAGCAGTACGGCGTCGTCCTCGTCCTGCCCGGAGCCGGGTTCATGCCCGGCGTCCCCCGCCGCTCCCGGCACCGACAGCCACAGCGCGCACGCCGTACCGTCCTCCAGCACATCGATCCGGCCCTCGGCCAGCACGATGTCGGTGAAAGCGCCCATCAGCCGGTGGTGGGCGCGCGCGAACGCGTCGCCGGGAAAGACCCAGTTGCTCACCGGGTCGTCCTGGAAAGCCGAGTCCAGAAGCCGGACGACCTGCTCCCGGTCGCCCTCCCCCGCCGTCCGGATCGCCACGCCCATGGTCCCGCCTCCACGTCAACCGCTGTTGTCTCTTTGGCGGTTGAAGACTAGCGGGACGCGTGGAACGGCGGACCCCGCACAGCGTGGGCTGTGCGGGGCCCGCCGGACCGGAACACCGGGACCGGAACCAGGACCCGCCCCGGAGCTGCCGCGGACTCCGGGGCCGGTGCGCCGCCTGGACGGCACCTATCTCTCGCCGTCCAGGCGGCGCCCTCCTTTCCGTGTCCCCCGGCGCCCCGTCCCGCCGCCGCTCGGCTAGCTGCTGCGGCGGGTCACGAACTCGGCCAGCGCGAGCAGACCGTCCGCCAGCGCGGGGTCCGGGATCGCGCGGGCCAGCTGGTCCATCGCGCGGGCCATCCGGTCGGCGGCCTGGCTCTGCGCCCAGTCCCGGCCTCCGGCCCGTTCGATGGCGAGCACCGTGCGCTCCAGGTCGCCCTGGTCGTACGGCGCCCCGTACAGCGCCGCCAGTTCGGCCGCCCCGGGCGTGCCCGAGGTGAGCGCGGCGACCACCGGCAGGGACTTCTTGCGGGCGGCCAGATCCGCGCCGGCCGGTTTGCCGGTGCGGCCCGGGTCGCCCCAGATGCCGATGACGTCGTCGATCAGCTGGAAGGCGAGCCCGGCGGCCCGCCCGAACGCGTCCAGCGCGTCGACGGCCTCGTCGTCCGCCCCCGCGTACAGCGCGCCGACCGCGCACGCGCAGCCGATCAGGGCGCCCGTCTTGGCCTCCGCCATGGTGAGCACCTCGTCGAGGGTGACCTCGTCGGGTGCCCGGCTCTCCATGGCGGTGTCGGCGTGCTGGCCCTCGCACAGCTCGATGACGCAGGCGGCGATCCGGGCGGCGGCGCGCGGGGCCGCCGGATGCGGGTCCCGCGCGAGCATCATCTGGGCCAGCGCCTGGAGGGCGTCGCCGACCAGGATCGCGTCGGCGGTGCCGAACACGGTCCAGGCGGTGGGCCGGTGGCGCCTGGTGACGTCCCGGTCCATCACATCGTCGTGCAGCAGGGTGAAGTTGTGCACCAGCTCCACCGCCGCCGCGGCGCGTACCGCGGCGGCCCGTGCCGCGCCGCCGCCGAGGGCTTCGGCGGCGGTGAGGACCAGGGCCGGACGGATCGCCTTGCCCGCGCTGCCGTCCGCCGGGGTCCCGTCCGGGTTCTCCCAGCCGAAGTGGTAGCGGGCGACGCGCCGCATCTGCGCGGGGAGCAGGGCGAACGCGGACCGCAGTTCGGGGTCGACGGACTCCCGGGCGCGGTCCAGTATCAGCGCCGCCTCCCGCCCGTCGTCCGCGTGGACGGCCACGGCGCCCTCCTGTACCTCGCCGCTGGGCCGTTCCGCGTCCGGCGTCAGGGACTCGGCCATCGGCGCCCCCTCGAAAGGCCCGGTGACGGGGTCGCCCCGCCCCGTCGCGCGTCGAGGGGATGTCCCCACCCGGCAGGGCGGGGACACGGCGACGGTGCGGGACGGGTCACTGCCAGCGGCCGATCTCGACGTTCTCCAGCACGCCGAGCGCGTCCGGGACCAGCACGGCCGCCGAGTAGTAGGCGGTCACGAGGTACTTGATGATGGCCTGTTCGTTGATGCCCATGAACCGCACCGAAAGGCTCGGCTCGATCTCGTCCGGCAGTCCGGACTGGCGCAGCCCGATGACGCCCTGGTCCTGCTCGCCGGTACGCATGGCGATGATCGAGGTGGTCCGGGCCTCGGTGACCGGGATCTTGTTGCACGGGTAGATCGGCACACCGCGCCAGGTCGGGATGCGGTTGCCGCCGACGTCCAGGCTCTCCGGGACCAGTCCGCGCCGGTTCAGCTCACGGCCGAACGCGGCGATGGCGCGGGGGTGGGCGAGGAACAGCTTGGTGCCGCGGCGGCGGCTGAGCAGCTCGTCCATGTCGTCGGGGCTGGGGACGCCGTCGTGCGGCTGGATGCGCTGCTCGTACTCGCAGTTGTTGAGGAGCCCGAACTCGCGGTTGTTGATCAGCTCGTGCTCCTGGCGCTCCTTGAGCGCCTCGACCGTGAGCCGCAACTGCTGCTCGGTCTGGTTCATGGGCTGGTTGTAGAGGTCGGCCACCCGGGAGTGGACCCGCAGCACGGTCTGGGCGACGCTCAGTTCGTACTCGCGCGGCCGGGCCTCGTAGTCGACGAAGGTGTGCGGGATGTCGGGCTCGCCGGAGTGGCCGGCCGCGACGTCGATCTCCTTCTCGCCGTACTTGTTGGTGCGCTGCGCGGGGACGGCCCGCAGCCCGTCGAGGTGCCCGCGCAACGTTTCCGCACGTTCCGCGACCTGCTGGAAGTCGTCCCGGGAGAGCACGAGCACCGTGCACGCGGTGCCCGCGCGGACGGTGTACTCCCAGATGGCGTCCGGGTCCAGCAGTGCCTGGTCCCCGAAGTAGGCGCCGTCGGCGAGGACCCCGAGCACGGCGTCGTCGCCGTAGGGCCCGGTGCCGACCTTCTCGACCCGGCCGTGCGCGAGCAGGTACACCTCGTTCGTCGGGTTGCCGAAGGACGCGATCACCTCCCCCGCGGCGATCTCCCGCTGGGCGCACCGGCGCGCCAGCTCGGTCAGCACCTCGTCGTCCTCGTACGACCGCAGGGCGGGCAGTTCGCCCAGCTCGGCGGGGATGACCTCGACCCGGTCACCGGTCTTCACAAAGGTGACGCGCCCGTCGCCGACCGCGTACGTCAGCCGCCGGTTCACCCGGTACGTGCCGCCCTGCACATCCACCCACGGCAGCGTCCGCAGCAGCCAGCGCGAGCTGATCTCCTGCATCTGCGGCACGGACTTGGTCGTGGTGGCCAGGTTCCGCGCTGCCGCCGTCCCCAGACTCTGCTGCGGCGTGCCCTGCTCCGTGCGGACCTCTTCGCCTACCGACATATGGAACTGCCCTCCCGGTCATGCCCGGACAGCACTCCGCCGCCGGGCACCGAACTCCGCGGGACAGATTTCCATCACCGGCGTGCCGGTGCTATTACCCGAAAGAGCGGGAATGGATCACCGCGCGCCGGGGCACATGTGAGGCTCCCGGCTCATGACCGAGCCCGCGGAATGCGCCGTTCCAGCGTCACCCCGTAGCGGAATGGACCTGTCCGAATCCGCTCGCACGCTGTACGAATCGATGATTTCGGCCGCAATGCGTTCGGTACAAGCAGCGGTACGAGACGGCCGCGACCGGCGGTCGGCGCTCAGGTGTGCGAAGGAGGCGGTCATGGCCCCACCCATGTCCGCGAACACATTTCTGAATACGCTCCGCGAGGAAGGGCTGAAGGTCGTCGAGGTCGGCGACTGGCGCCACCACAACCGCAACAGCAAGGGCCCCTGGGGGCCGGTGCACGGGGTGATGATCCACCACACCGTCACCAAGGGCAGCGCCCAGACCGTACAGATCTGCCGGGACGGCTATGCCTCCCTGCCCGGCCCGCTCTGCCACGGGGTCATCACCAAGGACGGCACGGTCCACCTCGTCGGCTACGGCCGCGCCAATCACGCGGGGCTCGGCGACGGCGATGTCCTGAACGCGGTGATCGCCGAGAAGGCGCTGCCACCGGACAACGAGGCGAACACCGACGGCAACACCCACTTCTACGGCTTCGAGTGCGAGAACCTCGGCGACGGCAAGGACCCCTGGCCCGCCGCCCAGCTCGACGCCATCGCGCGGGCGGCGGCGGCCGTCTGCCGGGTGCACGGCTGGAACCAGCGCTCGGTGATCGGCCACCTGGAGTGGCAGCCCGGGAAGATCGACCCGAAGGGCTTCACCATGGCCTCGATGCGCACCCGGGTCGAGGAGCGGCTGAAGTAGCCGCCCCCGACCTCGCCGCAGGCGCGGCGGCGTGACCGACAATGGGCTGATGACCAGCCCCGACGCCGTCGCCGCGCTGCGCCCCCGGCTGCCCTCGCCGCTGGTGGAGGCGGCCGATCCGCGCTTCGCCCGCCGGGGTGTGCGGCTGCTGCTCAAGCGGGACGACCTGATCCACCCGCGGCTGATCGGCAACAAGTGGCGCAAGCTCGCCCCGAACCTCGCCGCCGCCGCGGGCCGTACGGTGCTGACCTTCGGCGGCGCCTACTCCAACCATCTGCGCGCCACCGCCGCCGCGGGCCGTCTCCTGGGTCTGCCGACGGTCGGTGTGGTCCGCGGCGACGAACTGGCCGGTGGCCCGCTCAACCCGTCCCTGGCCCGCTGTGCCGCCGACGGCATGAGGCTGCACTTCATCGACAGATCGATGTATCGCCGCAAGGCGGAGCCCGCGACCCGCGCGGCGATCCTCCGCGCGGCGGGCGCCGAGGACGCCTTCGTGATCCCCGAGGGCGGCAGCGACGAGCGGGCGGTACGCGGCTGTGTGGCGCTCGGCGAGGAACTGCGGGGCACGGCGGACGTGGTGGCCGTCGCCTGCGGCACCGGCGGCACCCTGGCGGGACTGGCCGCGGGTCTGGCCCCGGACCAGCGCGCTCTGGGCGTGCCGGTGCTCAAGGGCGGCTTCCTCGCCGACGAGGTCCGTGCCCTCCAGACCGCCGCGTTCGGCGGACCGCGCGGTGCCTGGTCCCTGGCCGACGGCTTCCATTGCGGCGGTTACGCGCGGGTGCCGAGGGAGCTGGAGGCGTTCGCATACGACTTCGAACAGCGCCACGGACTCGCCGTGGAACGTCTGTATGTCGCCAAGTTGCTCCATGCCCTTGTCGCCCTCACCGAGGCGGGCGCCTTCCCGCGCGGGACCCGTCTCACGGCGGTCGTCACCGGGGCGCCCTTCACGCCGGGCGCGCGGGAGCCGGAGGACACGCCGGAGCGGGACAGGCCGGGGCGGGACACGCCCGGACCGCCCCGCGCGGGGCACTGACCCCACGCGAAGGACGGACATACGGCGGGCGTACATGACCGGCCTCAGTCGGACGTCTCCCGGTAGGCGGCCGCCTCCTCCAGGTCCAGTCGGCGCAGCAGGGTGCGCAGCATCTCGTCGTCGATGTAGCGCAGGTCCCGCAGCCGGACGAAGACCTCCCGCTCGGCGCCGATCATCTCGCGGGAGAGCCGCCGGTAGGTGTCGTCGACGCTCTCGCCGGTGACCGGGTTGGGCTGGCCGAGCCGCTCCCACACGGAGTTCTGGCGGCGTTCCAGGACCGTGCGCAGCCGGTCGGCGAGGGGGCCGGGCAGGGCGTTGCGCTCGTCCTGGAGGAGGTCGTCCAGCCGCTGTTCGGCGGCCCGGGACGCCTGGGCCTGGGCGTTGGCCTCGACCAGGGTCTCGGCCTGGGCGTCCTTGCCGGGCAGCCGCAGGACACGGATCAGCGGCGGCAGGGTCAGTCCCTGGAGGACGAGGGTGCCGATGACGGTGGTGAAGGTCAGGAACAGGATCAGGTTGCGGCCGGGGAAGGGCTCGTTGTCGTCCAGGGTGACCGGGATGGAGAAGGCGATGGCCAGCGAGACCACCCCGCGCATTCCGGCCCAGGAGATGACGAAGGCGCCCTTCCAGGTCGGGTTCTCCTCGCGTTTGCGCACCCGCGCGGACAGCATCCGCGGCAGGAACGCCGCCGGATAGACCCAGATGAACCGCGAGGCGACCACCACCAGGAAGACGGCGACGGCGTACCAGGCGGCTTCCAGCCCCTCGTACGCGCCGAGGCCGCGCAGCACCACCGGGAGCTGGAGGCCGATGAGGGCGAAGACCGCCGACTCCAGGACGAAGGCGACCATGCGCCACACGGCGTCCTCCTGGAGCCGGGTGGCGAAATCGACCTCCCACGCGCGGTGGCCCAGATAGAGCGCCACGACCACGACCGCGAGCACTCCGGAGGCGTGCACCTGCTCGGCGACCCCGTACGCGACGAACGGGATGAGCAGGGAGAGCGTGTTCTGGAGCAGGGCCTCCTTGAGATGCGTGCGCAACCAGTGCAGCGGGAACATGAGCAGGACCCCGATACCGATGCCGCCGACCGCGGCGATCACGAATTCGCCGATCCCGCCGGCCCAGCTCGCGCCCTCCCCGACGGCCGCCGCGACGGCGACCCGGTAGGCGGTGATCGCGGTGGCGTCGTTCACCAGGGACTCGCCCTGGAGGATGGTGGTGATCCTGGACGGCAGTCCCACGCGGCGGGCGACCGCGGTGGCGGCGACGGCGTCCGGCGGTGCCACCACCGCGCCCAGCACCAGCGCCGCGGTCAGCGGCAGCCCCGGCACCAGCAGATAGGCCGCGTAGCCGACGGTGACGGTCGCGAACAGCACATAGCCGACCGACAGCAGGGCGACGGGACGCAGTTGCGCGCGCAGGTCGAGATAGGAGCTGTCGGTGGCGGCGGTGTGCAGCAGCGGGGGCAGCAGCAGCGGCAGCACGATGTGCGGGTCGAGGGCGTACTCGGGGACGCCGGGCACATAGGACACCGCCAGACCCGCCGTGACCAGCAGCAGCGGCGCGGGCACCGGGGTGCGCCGCCCGGCCGCGGCGACCGCGGCGCTGCCCGCCACCAGCAACAGCAGCGGCATCACGTCCATGCGCCATCCCCGCCCTTCGTTGTGCGCGCGGTCTCCCGCACACCCGTCGTAATCTGGCAATCATGAAACAGTGCACGCACGTGGACGCGCTGCCGCACCCGGAACCGGACCCGCTCAGCGAGACCTGTCTGGAGTGTCTCGCCGACGGCACGAACCCGGTGCAGTTGCGGCTCTGCCTCTCCTGCGGCCACGTCGGCTGCTGCGACTCCTCGCCGCACCGCCACGCGACCGAGCACCACAAGGAGTCGGGTCACCCGGTGATGATGACGTTCGAGCCCGGCGAGGACTGGCGCTGGTGCTTCGTCGATCATGTCCTGGTGTGACTCCTGAGACGATCCCCGGGTGTCGTCCCGGCGTCCGAAAGCGATCGGATGTGATCCACGACAGGTCCGGTTCGGGGACGGTTCGACCCTCTGACGTCTGGGTACGTCAATGCGGCGCGCGCTCTTCCCATTTGGGCCCGCCACACCCCTAGCCACGGAGCGTATCCGTGTGTTTACTATGAGTGACAGCAAGGGGTTGGGGTCCCGGGGACAGGACTGTTGAGAGCGCGATAGCGTCACCGCTGAACGACACATCGCGTTACCCCGGGGGGCGACCCTCGGCCCCGAACAGCTTGTACCACCTTGGAGGTGAGGGTGTCCCAGATCGCAGGCGAGCCCGCGACCCAGGACTTCGTGGAAGTCCGGCTGCCGGCCGCGGGTGCCTACCTGTCGGTGCTGCGGACGGCCACGGCCGGCCTCGCGGCCCGTTTGGACTTCACCCTGGACGAGATCGAGGACCTGCGGATCGCGGTGGACGAGGCATGCGCGATCCTGCTCCAGCAGGCCGTGCCGGGCTCCGTGCTCAGCT
This sequence comes from Streptomyces sp. NPDC048290, assembly GCF_040652095.1. Lineage (NCBI taxonomy): Bacteria > Bacillati > Actinomycetota > Actinomycetes > Kitasatosporales > Streptomycetaceae > Streptomyces > Streptomyces sp. NPDC048290. Next base: position 164,690 of record NZ_JBEZLM010000007.1, on the reverse strand, counting down.
GCGTGTTCCGACTGGTCGACGACTCACTGGAGGTCACCGTCTCGGCGCCGACCACGGACGGTCACGCCCCCTCGCGGGACACCTTCGCCTGGACCGTGCTGTCCGCCCTGGCGGGCAAGGTCTCCTCAGCCGTGGACGAGGACCGGACCGTCTCGATCAGCCTGTACAAACAGCGCGGCGCGGGACCCGGGCCGGCGTGAAGGACGGGGACGGGCCGGTGCGGGACGATGAGCGCGGCACACGGGAGCTGGCCGCCGAGGGCGCCACGGGGGCCCCGGGCGGCCCCCGCCCCATGGCGGACGGCATCGACGCCATCCCCGAGCAGGCCCGGCCGCACCCGGAGGACGTGTCCGGTGACACCGGACCGGCCGGTCCCCCCGGCGGGGGACGGACGAATCAGGAAGGTGCCGCGCGGAGCACGTCTCCGCGGCGGAGCGGGGTGTCCCCCGTCCGGGCTGACGCGCGGGCTCGGGGAAGGGCAACGGGCGGGACGATGAGCGAGCACGAGCGGAACTCCGGACAGGCGGCGCCGACCGCGCCGACCGCGCAGAGCACACAGCACGGCACACAGCACAGCTCACAGCACGACCCTCAGGACCGCAGCGGGGCGCGTGCGATGTTCCTGGAGCTGCGCAAGCTGAAGGAGGGCAGCGCGGAGTACGCGGAGCTGCGCAATCGGCTGGTGCGGATGCATCTGCCGCTTGTCGAGCACCTCGCGCGCCGGTTCCGCAACCGCGGCGAGCCGCTGGACGACCTGACCCAGGTCGCCACGATCGGGCTGATCAAGTCGGTCGACCGCTTCGACCCGGAGCGCGGCGTGGAGTTCTCGACGTACGCCACACCGACCGTGGTCGGCGAGATCAAGCGGCACTTCCGGGACAAGGGCTGGGCGGTCCGGGTCCCCCGCCGCCTCCAGGAGCTGCGCCTCGCCCTGACCACGGCCACGGCCGAGCTGTCCCAGTTGCACGGGCGCTCCCCCACGGTCCATGAACTGGCCGAGAAGCTGGCGATCTCCGAGGAGGAGGTCCTGGAGGGCCTGGAGTCGGCGAACGCGTACTCCACGCTGTCCCTGGACGTCCCCGACACGGACGACGAGTCCCCGGCGGTCGCCGACACCCTGGGCGCGGAGGACGAGGCGCTGGAGGGCGTCGAGTACCGCGAGTCCCTCAAGCCGCTGCTGGAGGATCTCCCGCCGCGCGAGAAGCGCATCCTGCTGCTGCGGTTCTTCGGGAACATGACCCAGTCGCAGATCGCGCAGGAGGTCGGCATCTCGCAGATGCATGTCTCCCGGCTGCTGGCCCGCACACTGGCCCAGTTGAGGGAGAAGCTCCTCGTGGAGGAGTGAGGCCCGCACGGACAGGACGGGGTCCGCGATCCCAGGCACGGGTCCAGGCACGGGTCCGGGTGCGAGTGCGGGCCCTGGTCTTGGTCCCGGCCCGAAGGGGTCCCCGCCCGGGAGGGTTACTTCCGCTCCGCCTCGTCCGCCACCGGGCCCGCGCCCGGTCCCCGGATGTTCAGCGCGCGGGTCGTCTCCTGGTTCACCAGGAGCAGCAGCGCCAGCACCGCCGTCACCCCGAGCGCGATCCCGGCCGGGATGGCGGCGCTGTCGGTCTGGAGCAGGTTGTAGGCGACGGGCAGCGCGATGATCTGGGTGATGACGGCCGGGCCCCGGCTCCAGCCCCGCCGGCCCAGCAGACCGCGGGCGGCGAGCAGCGGCAGCAGCGCGAGGACGATGAGGGTGACCCCGCCGGTGACGGCCTGCTGCCGGTCGTCCGGGTGGCCGGTGAGTCCGAGGACGAGGATCCAGGCGCCGCCGACGAGCAGCGCGAGCCCCTCCAGACCGGTCAGGGCCGCCGCGTAGGTCAGCCGCCGCGGACGGGGTCCGGTGGGTTCCGGGGTGGGATTCTGGTCACTGCTCACACCGGCAGGGTAGCCGCCGGGACGTACGGCGACCGGTGCGGCCCCTGGGCGGCGGCTCCCGGCGGGCGTACCGGGTCCGGGTCCCGGTGGCCCGTTCCGATCCCCCGCGCACTGGGACCGAGTACCACCCAGTAGGTACGCTGCAACCCATGCGTGCACTTCTCGTGGTCAATCCGGCGGCAACCACCACCAGTGCGCGCACGCGCGATGTGCTGATCCACGCGCTCGCCAGCGAGATGAAGCTGGAGGCGGTCACCACCGAGTACCGCGGCCACGCCCGGGACCTGGGACGCCAGGCGGCGGAGAGCGGCAACATCGACCTGGTGGTGGCGCTCGGCGGCGACGGCACGGTCAACGAGGTGGTCAACGGGCTGCTGCACTCGGGCCCCGACCCGGAGCGGCTGCCCGGTCTCGCGGTGGTGCCCGGTGGCTCCACCAATGTCTTCGCCCGCGCCCTGGATCTGCCCAACCACCCCGTCGAGGCGACCGGCGCGCTGCTGAACGCGCTGCGCGAGGGCAGTGAGCGCACGGTCGGTCTCGGACTGACCTCCGGCACTCCCGGCACCGAGGACGAGGGGGTGCCCTCGCGCTGGTTCACCTTCAACTCCGGGCTCGGTTTCGACGCCGGGGTCGTCGGCCGGGTCGAGCAGCAGCGCGAGCGCGGCAAGAAGTCCACCCACGCGCTCTATGTCCGTCAGGTGGTCCGCCAGTTCCTGGGCGAGCCGAGCCGTCGGCATGGCTCCATCACCCTGGAGCGGGCCGGTGAAGATCCGGTGTCCGATCTGGTGGTGTGCATAGCCTCGAACACGGCCCCGTGGACCTTCCTGGGCAATCGCCCGATGTACGCGTCACCTAAGGCATCGTTCGATACCGGGCTCGACGTATTCGCTCTCAGCCGGCTGTCTACCGCCGCGGTTGCCCGATATGGCACACAGTTGCTTACTTCGTCCCCCGAGCGGGGACCGCAAGGAAAGCATGCGGTCTCACTCCACGATCTGGACCAGTTCACCTTGCATTCGAAGGTCCCACTGCCGCTTCAGATGGACGGTGACCACCTCGGGCTGCGCACCAGCGTGACGTTCACAGGCGTACGCCGTGCACTGCGTGTGATTGTGTGAGCAGAAGGGGCTAAAGTCCTTTCACTCGAACGTTTAGGCCAGGGTCCACCCCATGGAAGTACGGCTGTGACCTAGTCGACACCGAGGAATCAAAAAAAACTTTCCAGAAGGGGTTGTATCCGCCGCTGAGGTTTGCGAGTCTCTACGTGGCGATCGAGACGGCCCGCACCACCGGCCTCCACAGATCACCGGAACCCCTCTTCAAACCCACAGGACCACGCCAGGGCAACCTGACGGTCGGCCCTTCCCTTGTTGAGGGATTCGTGAAAGCGTTCACATTCACAAGCAATCAGCACGTAATACCCAAGGAGAGGTAGCAGCCATGGACTGGCGTCACAACGCCGTTTGCCGCGAGGAAGACCCCGAGCTCTTCTTCCCCATCGGCAACACCGGTCCCGCGCTGCTGCAGATCGAGGAAGCCAAGGCCGTCTGCCGTCGCTGCCCGGTTATCGAGCAGTGTCTGCAGTGGGCGCTTGAGTCCGGTCAGGACTCCGGCGTCTGGGGTGGTCTCAGCGAGGACGAGCGCCGCGCCATGAAGCGCCGCGCCGCCCGCAACCGGGCCCGTCAGGCATCCGCCTGACCTACCCGCCCCGCACAACAGCCTGAGCTTGGCGGCGCGTACAGCGAGTACGCAACTCCCGCCCCCGAGCCGCAGCGCGCAGTACCCCGATGCGCACTGGCCCCGGACCGTTCACCACGGTCCGGGGCTCTTTGCTGTGCGGGGTTCCCTTGGGTCCGCGCACTTTGGGCCCAAGTGCTTTTACGCCCAGGTGCTCTTATGCCTGGGCGCTTTTATGCCCTGGCCCTTTGGTTCCCTGGTCCTGTGATGCCCTGGTTCTGCGATGCCCGGGGGATGTCCGGGCTGTGCGAGGACGGGTGTTCGCATCCGCCTCATCCGGCGCATGTCCCTTTGTGATTGTTCACTTGTGCGCGCGGACCGGGATGTCCAGGATCACCTGGGTGCCGCGCTCGGGGGCCGGGACCATGTCGAAGGTGCCGCCCAACTCGCCCTCCACCAGTGTCCGGACGATCTGGAGGCCCAGGTTCCCTGAGGTGTGCGGATCGAAGCCGGGCGGCAGGCCCACACCGTCGTCCTGGACCGTGACCAGCAGCCGGGTCTGCTTGGTCGTACCGCCGCGCACCGCCGAGACCTCGACCGTGCCCGTCTCGCCCTCCGTGAAGCCGTGTTCCAGGGCGTTCTGGAGGACCTCGGTGAGCACCATGGCGAGCGGGGTGGCGACCTCCGCCTCCAGGATGCCGAAGCGGCCGGAGCGGCGGCCGGTGACCTTGCCGGGCGAGATCTCGGCGACCATGGCGACCACCCGGTCGGCGATCTCGTCGAACTCCACCCGCTCGTCCAGGTTCTGGGACAGCGTCTCGTGCACGATGGCGATGGAGCCGACCCGGCGGACCGCTTCCTCCAGCGCCGCGCGGCCCCGTTCGGATTCGATCCGGCGGGCCTGGAGGCGCAGCAGGGCGGCCACCGTCTGGAGGTTGTTCTTCACCCGGTGGTGGATCTCCCGGATGGTGGCGTCCTTGGTGATCAACTCGCGTTCGCGGCGGCGCAGTTCGGTGACGTCCCGGAGCAGCACCAGCGAACCGGTGCGGGTGCCCTTGGGCTTGAGCGGGATCGTACGGAACTGGATGACCCCGTCGCGGGCCTCGATCTCGAAGGCGCGCGGGGCCCAGCCGCTGGCGACCTTGGCGAGGGCCTCGTCGACCGGGCCGCGGGTGGGGGCGAGTTCGGCGGTGGTCCGGCCGAGGTGGTGGCCGACGAGGTCGGCGGCGAGGCCCATGCGGTGGTAGGCGGAGAGCGCGTTCGGGGAGGCGTACTGGACGATGCCGTCGGCGTCGACGCGGATCAGGCCGTCGCCGACGCGCGGGGAGGCGTCCATGTCGACCTGCTGGTCGGCGAACGGGAAGGCGCCGGCCGCGATCATCTGGGCGAGGTCGGAGGCGCTCTGGAGGTAGGTCAGCTCCAGTCGGCTGGGGGTGCGCACGGTGAGCAGATTGGTGTTGCGGGCGATGACCCCGAGGACCCGGGAGGCGCGTCGTACGGGGATGGACTCGACGCGGACCGGGACCTCCTCGCGCCATTCGGGGTCGCCCTCGCGGACGATCCGGCCCTCGTCGAGCGCCGCGTCCAGCATGGGGCGGCGCCCGCGCGGGACGAGATGGCCGACCATGTCGTCCTGGTAGGAGGTGGGGCCGGTGTTGGGGCGCATCTGCGCGACCGAGACATAGCGGGTGCCGTCGCGGGTGGGGACCCACAGAACGAGGTCGGCGAAGGAGAGGTCGGAGAGCAGCTGCCACTCCGAGACCAGCAGATGGAGCCACTCCAGGTCGGAGTCGTCGAGGGCGGTGTGCTGGCGGACCAGCTCGTTCATGGAGGGCACGCTGTGAGCGTACCTGGGGGTCTGAGAGGCCCCCGCATGTCCGGCCCTGCGCCAAGGGGTCATGTGCGGCCCCTTGGGGCGGTCTCGGGGCGGGAGGGGATTCGGGAGGGGGCTGCGGAGGGGCTCGACGGGGCCGTGCGCGGCCCGGAAGACACCCGCGGGCCGCGGCGCCTGGGAGGGACCCTCAACCCTCCCGGCACCGCAGCCCGGAGCAACAACGGCCGTGGGGTGTGCGGTCCCGGTCGGCCGATGGATGAGGACCCGGGGCAGTCAGGGCAGAGAGCACCGGTTCCTCGGTCCGCCCTCCTGTGCGGGGAGGACGGAGGCTTGTGTGCAGTTGGCGTCGCCGCGCGGGGCGCGACGGTCTGTACCGCTGGTGGTACGACTGCTGGTCTCGCTGGTGGTACGGCCCCGGAGACGACCGCTGGTACGGCTGCCGGGACGACCGGTGGTCCGATCGTTGGCCCGATCGACGGTCTGGTCGGTGGCGCCGCCGGCCGGGCGACCGGCCGGGTCACCGCCGCGCGGGGTTCCCTCCGTACAGCATTGTGGACTAGACCACTCCGCGTGTCCATGAGTCGGGGGCGGTGAATTGTTGGAGGCTGTTGGCTGTTGACGCCTCGCAGCCTAACCCGCGGAGGTCAGCCGCGGGGCCAGTTGGTCATGGCGATTTCGGCCAGTGCCTCCAGTTCCACCCGGCTCGCGCCGTCGCGGGCCTGCTGGGACATGCCCTGGATCATGGCTCCGGCGAACCGCGCGAGCGCGGCCGCGTCGGTGTCCGCGGGCAGTTCACCGGCGGCGATCCCGGCGGCGACCCGGCTGCGGATCGCCGCGATGTCGGCATGGCGCCGGTCTCTGAGGGACGCCTCGACCTCGGGCGTGGTGCAGTTGGTGGCGGCGTGGACGTAGAGAGAGCCGCGTGGATGGCCGGGTTCGGTGTAGACGGCGGCGGACTCCCTGAGCAGTCGCTCCACGGCGGCACGGGCGGTGGGCTCCTCGGCGAGGGCGACGGCGCCGAACGACCCGTACCGCTTGTCGTACTCGACGACGACCTCGTCGAACAGGGCGCGTTTGTCGCCGAACGCGGCGTAGAGGCTGGGGGCTCCGATGCCCATCTCGCGGGTGAGGTCGGAGACGGAGGTGGCCTCGTACCCATGGGCCCAGAACGCCATGAGGGCCTTTTCGAGGGCGCCCGCCCGGTCGAAGGAGCGGGGGCGGCCCCGGCGGCGGGGTGGGGCGGGGGGCGCGGATGGTGGCCGCGAGGGGGTCTGTGGCGCCCGCGCCGAGGGGGTCTCCGTGTCGGAGGGGGTTGCGGAGGGGGGTTCGACGCTCGCCATGACTTTATTCTATAGCGGGTACTAGAGAAATGTCGGCGGGGTGGTGTACGGTTTTTCTGTAGCGACCGCTAGATATTTTCGGCTGAAGGGGGCTGCGGGGATGGGGATCGGGGTGGGGGCAGGTGTGCTCGGGGGCAGGGCGGCGCTGGTGACGGACGCCGCGCTCCCGGCCGTCGCCGCGACCCACATGGCCAAGGGCGCGGGGCAGCATGTGGACGCGACGGGGGGAGGGCGCTGCTGAGGTTCTAGGGGGCGGGGTGCGGGGTCAGCGGGTCTCCGTGACCTTGGCGAGGGCGCGGGGGGCGTCGGGGTCCTGGCCGCGGGCGATGGTGACCTCGTAGGCGAGGAGTTGGAGGGGGATGATCTCCAGCACGGGCTGGACCTCCTCGGCGACCCCCGCGGTGGGCAGGACGAATCCGGCGGAGGCGTCCCGCACCCGGTCGGCGGGCCCGATGACCACGAGGTCGGCGCCCCGGCCGCGCAGCCGGTCCAGGACGGGCTGGAGCGCTTCGCCGCCCTTGCCGTCGGTGACGACCGCGATGACCGGGGAGACGTTGTCGACCATCGCGAGCGGGCCGTGCAGCAGATCGGCGCCGGAGTAGGAGAGGGCGGGGATGTAGCTGGTCTCCATCAGCTTGAGGGCGGCTTCCTTGGCGGTGGGGTAGCCGTAGCCGCGGGAGGTGATGACCATGCGCTCGGCGAAGCGGTAGCGGGCGGCGAGGGCGCGGATCTCGTCCTGGCGGGCGAGGAGCCCCGCGGCGAGGTCGGGGAGGACGGCGGCGGGGGCGCCGTCGCCGCCGCCCAGGTGCTCGACGAGGAGGTACAGGGAGAGGAGGGAGGCGGTGTAGGTCTTGGTCGCGGGCAGCGCGCGCTCGGGGCCGGCCAGGATGTCGATGTGGTACTCGGAGACGGCGGCCAGCGGTGAGTCCGGGTTGTTGGTCACCGCCAGGGTGATGGCACCGGCCTCGCGGGCGGCGCGGGTCGAGGCCACGAGGTCGGGCGAGCCGCCGGACTGGCTGACGGTGACGACGAGGACATCGGTGAGGTCGGGACGGGCGCCGTACGCGGTGGTGGTCGACATGGAGGTCAGACCGCAGGGCAGGCCGAGGCGGATCTCCAGCAGGTACTTGGCGTAGAGGGCCGCGTTGTCGGAGGTGCCGCGGGCGGTCAGCAGGACGAAGCGGGGCTTGCGGGCGGCGATCTCCTGGGCGACCCGCCGGATCTCCGGGATGCCGTCGGTGAGGATGCGGCGCAGCACGGCGGGCTGCTCGGCCATCTCACGGGCCATGATCCGGCCGGGGGCATCGCCGTGGGGCTCCGGGGTGGTGGCGGCGGTCATGCGGGTTCCTCCGGGGGCGGGGCGGCTGGGCGTGCGCCTTCCTCGTTCTGCGCCGCGCGGGCTCACTGGTTCGCGGGGCGCGAGGGCGCGGGGCTCACGAGTTCCATGGTGCGGGTGTGGGCTCCGCCGGCTCGCGGGACGCGAGGGCGCGGGGCTCACGGTGGCGTCATGGTGCCATGCGCCGGTCGCGCGCAGGCGCACGCTGACCTGGGACGGCGGGCCGATTCCTGATAGATTGGTCTAAACCACACGACCCGAATTCGGATTCTCCGCGTCTTCCTTCGAGTTCCTTCTCCCTTCTTCAGAACGGCAGGCCCAGCGTGGAAGTTGTCATCGTTCCGGACGCCGCGGCGGGCGGCGAGCTGATCGCCGAGGCCATGGCCCAGTTGCTGCGCGGCAAGCCGGACGCCCTGCTCGGGGTGGCCACCGGTTCGACGCCGCTGCCCATCTACCAGGCGCTGGCGGCGAAGGTGCGGGCCGGGGTCGTGGACACCTCGCGGGCGCGGATAGCGCAGCTCGACGAATACGTGGGGCTGCCCGCCGAGCATCCCGAGTCGTACCGGTCGGTGGTGCGGCGCGAGGTGCTGGAGCCGCTGGGGATCGGGACGGACGCGTTCATGGGGCCGGACGGCACGGCCGAGGACATCCCGGGGGCGTGCGAGGCGTACGACCGGGCGCTGGGGGCGGCCGGCGGGGTCGATCTCCAGCTTCTGGGGATCGGCACGGACGGGCACATCGGCTTCAACGAGCCCTGCTCGTCGCTGGTGTCCCGGACGCGGATCAAGACCTTGACGGAGCAGACGCGGGTGGACAACGCGCGGTTCTTCGACGGAGACATCGACCAGGTCCCCCACCACGTCATCACCCAGGGGATCGGGACGATCCTGGAGGCACGCCATCTGGTGCTGCTGGCCACGGGCGAGGGCAAGGCGGACGCGGTGGCGGCGACGGTGGAGGGGCCGGTGGCGGCGGTGTGCCCGGCGTCGGCACTGCAACTGCACGCGCGGGCGACGGTGGTGGTGGACGAGGCGGCGGCGTCGAAGCTGAAGCTCTCCGAGTACTTCCGGCACGCGTTCTCCAACAAGCCGGAGTGGCAGGGTATTTAGGTAGAACGGAGAGTGCCGGTCACCCTGGGGGGAGCCAGGAGTGACCGGCACTGTTTTGTGCGGGCAGGTCTGAGAGCCGTGCGCGGTTCCTCCCCCGGAGGGGGTACCCCCAGCGCCCCTGAAGGCACAGGGCGCTGGAGGTCCCCCCTCCGGCGGAGGAACTGCGCGACCAGCCACAGCACACCCGCACCCGGCAACGCACCCACCGCCCCCCTACTCCCCCGCCAACACCTCCGCCGCCGCGCGCCCGCTCACCCTCGACGCGCCGTAGGTCGCCACATGCAGCGCTCCCCGGGGCGGGGCCTGGGGGACGCCCATCTCGATCACCGTGGTGTCGGGGCGGGCGGCCAGGAGGGCCGTCACCGCGTCGGACATCCAGTCGTGCCGGTGCTCGTCGCGGACCACGGCGACCACCGGGCGCCCGCCCGCCGCCGCGAGGATCTCCGCCGTGAGGGTCTCCGCCGCCGCGCCGGGGCCGGAGTACGTGCCCGACTCGGTGCCCGGGAGGAGTTCCGCGAGGTCCGCCACCGGTCCCCACGGGGTCTCGTCCCCGACGGCGATATTGGCGACCGGCGAGAACACCGCCACGTAAGGCGCCGACGTCAGCGGGGAGAAACCTTCCGCCGCCGTCACCCGCAGGGCCCGCCGCGCCGCCGTCAGGCCGATGTCACGGGGGACGGAAGCCGTCCCCGGCGCAACGCCCCGCGCGGGGTCCCGGGTCCAGCGCGCCAGCCCCCGCACCCGCTCCGCCGCGTCCGCGAGGCGTTCCTCCGGGAGGTCGCCGGAGCGGACCGCGGCGACGATGGCGTCCCGCAGCCGTCGTACCGTCTCGTCGTCGGCGAGGCCGCCGCCCACGCAGATGGCGTCGGCGCCCGCGGCGAGCGCGAGGACGCTGCCGCGTTCGATGCCGTAGGTGGCGGAGATGGCCTGCATCTCCATGCCGTCGGTGACGATCAGGCCGTCATGGCCGAGTTCGCGGCGGAGCAGTCCGGTCAGGATGCCGGATGACAGCGTTGCCGGGCGGTCCGGGTCGAGCGCGGGGACCAGGATGTGCGCGCTCATCACGGCGAGGCTGCCCGCCGCGATGCCCGCCCGGAAGGGGGCGAGATCGCGGGCGGCGAGCACGTCCGCGTCCACGTCGATACGGGGCATCGCGTGGTGGGAGTCGACGGCGGTGTCGCCATGGCCCGGGAAGTGCTTGACGCAGGCCGCGACGCCCGCGGCCTGGAGGCCCTGGACGTACGCGGCGGTGTGCCGGGCGACCAGGGCGGGGTCGGCGCCGAAGGAGCGGACCCCGATGACCGGGTTGTCGGCGTTGGAGTTGACGTCCGCGGACGGGGCCCAGTTGAAGTTGACCCCGCACTCGGCGAGCCGGCGGCCGAGTTCGTAGGCCACGTCCCGGGTGAGGTCGGTGTCGTCCACCGCGCCGAGGGCGTGGTTGCCCGGGAAGGAGGAGCCGGTGCGGACCTCCAGGCGGGTGACGTCGCCGCCCTCCTCGTCGATGGCGACGAGGACGTCGTCGCGCTCGGCGCGCAGCTGGGCGGTGAGCGCGGTCAGCTGCTCGGGGGTGGCGATGTTGCGGCCGAACAGGCCCACCGAGGCGAGGCCCTCGCCGAGGCGGCGGAGCAGCCAGTCGGGGGCGGTGGTGCCGGGGAAGCCCGGCTGGAGAACGGTGAGCGCGTCACGCGTGAGCGTGTCGGTCTCGCTGGCGATGGTCGTCATCGGATGGCGTTATCCCTTCACGGCGCCCGCGGTGAGGCCGCCGACGACCTTGCGCTGGAGGAAGAGGAAGAGGATGAGGATGGGGATCGCGAACAGCGTGGACGCGGCCATGGTGGCGCCCCAGTCGTTGCCGAAGACGCTCTGGAAGCTGCTCAGCCACAGCGGCAGGGTCTGCGCGTGGGCTTCCTTGTTGATGACCAGGACGAGCGGGTACTCGTTCCAGGCGGTGATGAAGCCGAACATCGAGGTGGCCATCAGACCGGGGGCGAGCAGCGGGAAGATGACCTTGCGGAACGCCTGGCCGCGGGTGCAGCCGTCGACCATGGCGGACTCCTCCAGCTCCTTGGGCACCGCGGCGACGAAGCCGCGCAGCGTCAGGATGGTGAAGGGCAGGATCATCATCGTGTAGAAGAGCGTCAGCGGGACCAGGCTGTTCAGCATCGACGCGTCGCGCACGATCATGTAGATGGCGATGATCATGACTTCCCAGGGCGCCATCTGGGCCATCATGAAGCCGACGATGAAGCCGCGGCGGCCCTTGAACCGCATCCGGGCCAGGGCGAAGGACGCGGCGAGCGCGATCAGCAGCGAGAAGGAGACCGCGAGGCCGGTGACGATGAACGAGTTCGCGACGAACGTCCAGAAGTTGTCCGCCGAGACCGCGGTCGAGAAGTGGTCGAGGGTGAAGTCGGTCGGGAACCAGACCGGGTCCTCGGAGATGATGTCACCGGTCGGCTTGAACGCGGTGGAGAACATCCAGTACACCGGGAAGACAAAGCCGATGAAGAGGACGATCGCGGTGACATTGGGCCAGACACGGCCGAAGAGCGAGCGCTTCACAGCTCCTCCTCCTCTTGCTTGAGCACGAGCCGCAGGTAGTACGCGGTGATTCCGAGCAGGATCAGGATGGTCAGTACGGCGATCGCGGCGCCCATGCCGTAGTGCTGGTTGCCGACGCCCTCGACGTACGCGTACACGGGCAGGATCTCGGTGAGGCGGTCGGGGCCGCCGCCGTTGAAGGTGAAGACCTGCACGAACGCCTTGAAGACCCAGATGACCTCAAGGAACGTGGTGGCGTAGAGGAACGGCGACAGGAACGGCATGGTGACCGTCCTAAAGCTGCGCCAGGCGCCCGCCCCGTCCAGGGCCGCGGCCTCGTACAGCTCGCCGGGGATGGTGGTGGTGGCCGCGTAGAGGTTGAGCGCGACGAACGGGATGGACATCCAGACGATCAGCACGGTGACGACGAAGAAGGTCGACATCTGGCTGCTGGTCCAGCTGTAGTCGGCCATGGAGTGCCAGCCGAGTTTGTCCAGCACCCAGTTGACGACACCGAACCGCTGGGCGAACAGCCACTGATAGACGGTGGTGGCGGCGACCACGGGCATCGCCCAGGTCAGCACCAGGCCGATCATCAGGGCGATCCGCATCTTCTTGCCCAGCCGGGCGAGCAGCAGACCGATGAGGGCGCCGAGCACCATGATCAGGGCGACATTGACCGCCGTGAACAGGATCGAGCGAAGGGTGACCCGCCAGAAGTCCTCTCCGGTGAGGGTCTCCTTGTAGTTGTCGAGGCCGTTCCACTCGGTGACGCGCTGGATGAGCTGCGCCATGTTGAGGTTCTGGAAGGACAGCAGGACGTCCTTCAGCAGCGGCCAGCCCAGCAGCAGCACAGTGGCCACGACGGCGGGCAGGAGCAGCAGGTACGGCAGGAAGGCGCCCGCGCGCCTCGGTGGTGTGCCGGGGCGGTCGGCCTGCGTCTTACGGATCGGCACCTGATCCGAGGGCGGCCGTTCGGTCTGCACGGTCATGCTCGCGATCTCTCTTCTCGACCTACGTACGTTCGCCGGGGCGGAGACGGTCCGAGGACCGCCCCCGCCCCGGCTTGAGCGCGGAGCGCCGGTGCGACTACTCCTGCGACAGACGCTTGTTGAACTCGCCCTCGACCTGGGCGGCGGCCTGGGCCGGGGTCTTCCCGTTCAGCACAGCGGTCAGGTAGGTCTTGATCGGGTTGGGCGCGTTCTCGACCGCGGCCCACTCGGCGATCAGCGGCGTGGTGCCACCGCCCGCGGCGGCCGGCGCGGCGGCCTCGGCCGCGGCGTTGCCCGCCAGGTTGGACTGGAGCGACTCCTTGTTCGGGATGACGCCGTTGGCCTTGGCGAGCTTGCCCTCGAACTCGTCCGAGAGAATGATCTTCATGAACTCCTTGGCCAGGTCCTGCTTCTGGCTGCCCGCCGCGACGGCGAGGTTGGAGCCGCCGAGGAAGACGCCCTCGGGCTTGTCCGCGGTCGGACCCGGGATGGTGAAGTAGCCGATCTGCTCCTCGATCGCGGCGTTGGCCTCGATCGCGATGCCGGCCTCCCAGCCCATGCCGATGAAGGCGCCGACGTTGCCCTCGGCGAACACCTCACCCTGCTGCGGGGTGGCCTCGTCCTTGTCCTTGGGGGCCTTGGACAGGGCCTGGAACTTCTTGTACGTCTCCGCGGCGGCGGCCACCTCGGGCGAGTCGAGGTTGGAGACCCACTTGTCGCCGTCCTGCTTGACCAGCTCGCCGCCCTCGCCGACCACCAGGCCGACGAAGTGGTACCAGTTCTGGCCGGGCAGGTAGATCGGCTCGGCGTCGGTCTTCTCGCCGATGGTCTCCAGGTTGGCGTAGAACTCGTCGCGGGTCTTCGGGGTGGTGGTGATCCCCGCGTCCGCCCAGACCTTCTTGTTGTAGAGGACGACACGGTTGGCGAAGTACCACGGAGCCGCGTACTGCTTGCCGTCGAAGACGGAGGAGTTGTTGAGCGCCTCGGTCCAGTCGGCGCCGATCTCGGTCTTGAGGTCGGCCAGGTCCGCGAGGCCGCCGGTCTTGGCGTAGGCGGGGGTCTGGGTGTTGCCGATCTCGAAGACGTCCGGCGGGTTCTCCTCGGAGAGGGCGGTGGTCAGCTTCTGCTGAATACCGTTCCACTGCTGGACCTCGAACTTGACCGTGGCCTTCGTCTCCTTCTCGAAGGCGGCGGCGACCTCTGCCTGCCAGTCGTCGGGGGACGAGCCGTCCATCACCCAGACCGTCAGTTCCTGACCCGCGTAGTCGCCCGCGGCCGCACTCTCGCCGCCGCTGCCCCCGTCGCCGCCGTCGTCGCCCCCGCACGCCGCGATGGAAACCATCATCGCCGCGACACCGATCGCGGATATCAGCTTGCGCTTCACGCCACCCTCCTCAGGGATGCCACAAACCCCCCTGCCTCCCCGCGGTGCTCGTCGAAACGCCGTGCGTACCGTCAATGGGGCCGGGACCTGGACCAATGGTGTAGACCAGTACGGGGAGCTTGGCTCAGACCAATTGGCCTGTCAAGGGTGCTCATAGGCCCTCCCGGTGTCCGTGATGACACCGAGATATGCAGGGAACTTTCATTGCGCAAGCCACGTATCGGACGTACCACTGCGGGTGTCCCGACGGGCGTACCACCCGCGTGATCCTGCCGTGATGGACTAGACCAACGGGGGTCACGAAGGTATACAGAGGAGATCACGGACGTGCGGCGGACCATCTGGGGGCGATCGGGCCAACCGGGAGTGGCCACGCGCAGACAAAGCCGTGCCACGATGTGAGCCGCGTCCGGCGGGTGCCGGTCGCTTCGGCATCCGGAGCCGGGAAGGCAGAGCATGACCACCGACGTCAGCAGTGCGGAGAACGAGGGTGGGGCGACCGTCCGTACCGCGCGCGTGCCCAAGTACTACCGTCTGAAGAAGCATCTGCTCGACATGACGGAGACGCAGACTCCCGGCACCCCCGTGCCGCCCGAGCGCACCCTCGCCGCCGAGTTCGACACCTCGCGCACCACGGTCCGCCAGGCGCTCCAGGAACTGGTGGTCGAGGGGCGGCTCGAGCGCATCCAGGGCAAGGGCACCTTCGTCGCCAAACCGAAGGTGTCCCAGGCACTCCAGCTCACCTCGTACACCGAGGACATGCGCGCCCAAGGGCTGGAACCCACCTCCCAGTTGCTGGACATCGGCTACATCACCGCCGACGACCGGCTCGCGGTACTGCTGGACATCACGCCCGGCGGCCGGGTGCTGCGCATCGAGCGGCTGCGCATGGCCAACGGTGAGCCGATGGCCATCGAGACCACGCACCTCTCCGCCAAGCGCTTCCCCGCGCTGCGCCGCAGCCTCGTCAAGTACACCTCCCTCTACACCGCCCTCGCCGAGGTGTACGACGTCCATCTCGCCGAGGCCGAGGAGACCATCGAGACCTCGCTCGCCACACCGCGCGAGGCGGGGCTGCTGGGCACCGACGTGGGTCTGCCGATGCTGATGCTGTCCCGTCACTCCCTCGACCGGGACGGCAAGCCGGTGGAGTGGGTGCGGTCGGTGTACCGGGGTGACCGGTACAAGTTCGTGGCACGGCTGAAGCGACCGGAGGCGTAGCGCCGCCGGAGACATGGGACCACCGGAGACATAGGACCACCGGAGGCATAGGGCCGACCGAGTGGAACCGGTCCGTCCGGACGTACGCCCCGAGCGCCCCGCAGCGTAGGGCCGTACGTCCGCTTTACACAATCCCCTTACCCGACATGGCCGTTCACGCCGTAGCGCGGATCACACGGCTGCCGTAGCGTCCTCCCGTCATCGCATACGACGGGAGGACGACCCGTGCGCACAGCGAATGCCCGAACCCTCGTCATCTGGACCCTTGTCGCGCTGGTCGGAGCCGCCGGCTGGACCGTGCTCGCGCTGTCCCGCGACGAGGAGGTGTCCGCCGTCTGGATGGTCGCGGCGGCCCTCGGTTCGTACGCCATCGCCTATCGCTTCTACTCCAAGTTCATCGCCTACAAGGTGCTCAGAGTCGACCGGACCAGAGCGACCCCGGCCGAGCGGCTGGACAACGGGATCGACTACCACCCGACCGACCGGCGGGTGCTGCTCGGCCATCACTTCGCCGCCATCGCGGGCGCGGGCCCGCTGGTCGGCCCGGTGCTCGCCGCGCAGATGGGCTATCTCCCCGGCACCATCTGGATCATCGTCGGTGTGATCTTCGCGGGCGCGGTCCAGGACATGGTCGTCCTGTTCTTCTCCACCCGCCGCGACGGCCGTTCGCTGGGGCAGATGGCCCGGGAGGAGATCGGCCCGTTCGGCGGGGCGGCGGCGCTGCTCGCCGCGTTCGCCATCATGATCATCCTGCTCGGGGTGCTGGCGCTGGTGATCGTGAACGCGCTCGCCGAGTCGCCGTGGGGCACCTTCTCCATCGGCATGACCATCCCGATCGCCCTCCTGATGGGCTTCTATCTGCGGGTGCTGCGCCCCGGCCGGGTGGTCGAGGTGTCGGTGATCGGGGTCGCCCTGCTGCTGTTCGCGCTGATCGCGGGCCGCTGGGTGGCCGAGTCGTCGTGGGCGGAGACCTTCACCCTCGCCCCGTCCACGCTGGTCATCTGGCTGGTGGCGTACGGCTTCATCGCCTCGATCCTGCCGGTGTGGATGCTGCTCGCCCCCCGTGACTACCTCTCCACCTTCATGAAGATCGGCACGATCGTGCTGCTCGCGCTGGGCGTGATCATCGCCATGCCGACGCTGAAGATGGACGCGGTCACGCCCTTCGCCTCCAACGGGGACGGGCCGGTGTTCGCGGGCTCCCTCTTCCCGTTCGTGTTCATCACGATCGCCTGCGGCGCGCTGTCCGGCTTCCACGCCCTGATCTCCAGCGGTACGACGCCGAAGATGATCCAGAAGGAGACCCAGGTCCGGATGATCGGCTACGGCTCCATGCTGATGGAGTCGGCGGTCGCCGTGATGGCGCTGGTCGCGGCCAGCATCATCGACCCGGGGCTGTACTTCGCGATGAACGCGCCCGCCGGGGTCATCGGCACCACGGTCGAGAGCGCGTCCCAGGCGGTCGCGGGCTGGGGCTACACGATCTCCCCGGAGGACCTCGCGCAGGCCGCGAAGAACGTCGAGGAGTCGTCCCTGCTCTCCCGTACCGGCGGCGCGCCCACCCTCGCGGTCGGGGTCTCGGAGATCTTCGCCCAGGTCACGGGCGGTGGACTACGGGCGTTCTGGTACCACTTCGCCATCATGTTCGAGGCGCTGTTCATCCTGACCGCGCTCGACGCCGGGACCCGGGTGGGCCGGTTCATGCTCCAGGACATGCTGGGCAACGTCTACAAGCCGTTCAAGAACATCAGCTGGAAGCCGGGCCTGGTGATCACCAGCGCGATCGTCTGCGGCCTGTGGGGCTACTTCCTGTGGGTCGGCGTCCACGAGCCCCTCGGCGGGATCAACCAGCTCTTCCCGGTCTTCGGCATCTCGAACCAGCTCCTGGCGGCGGTCGCCCTCGCCATCTGCACGACCCTCCTCATCAAATCCGGCCGCCTGAAGTGGGCGTGGATCACCGGCATCCCCTTGATCTGGGACGCCACGGTCACCCTCACCGCGAGCTACCAGAAGGTCTTCTCCTCGGACCCCAAGGTCGGCTTCTTCAAGCAGCGCCAGGTCTTCCAGGACGCGATCGACCGGGGCGAGGTACTGGCCCCGGCGAAGACGATGGACGACATGCGCACGGTGGTGACCAACTCGACGGTGGACGGCGTCCTGACGGCGATACTGGCCCTCCTGATCATCATCGTCATCGCGGACGCGGCGCGGGTCTGCGTCCGCCACATCCGCCGTCCGGCGCTGTCGACGCTGAGCGAGGCGCCGTACGTCGAGTCGAAGATCGTGGCCCCGGCGGGCCTGTTCCCGACGCAGGAGGAGAAGGAGGAGGCGGCCCATGCTGCGGTCGGCACTGCGGCGGACCGCTGAGCGCGTCCGCCGGTCAGCACTGCGGCGGACGGCTGAGGGCGTCCGCTGGTCGGCACTGCGACGGACGGCTGAGGGCGTCCGCTGGTCAGCACTGCGACGGACGGCTGAGGGCGTCCGCTGGTACCTGCGCGAATTGACGGACGAGTCGGCGTACGACCGCTATTGCGCGCATCTGCGCAAGGGGTGTCCGGAGGCGGTGGTGCCGTCGCGGCGGGACTTCGAACGGATGCGTACGGATCGCCAGGAGGCGGACCCTCGGGAGGGGTTCCGCTGCTGCTGAGCGGGACCTGGCGTGGGGTGCCCTTCCGCGTGCTCGGGGCGGCACCCCACCTCCCGGCTACGGCTTGCTCCGGCAGCGGGGGCAGCGGCATGGGGGCCAGCGGTGGGAGTCGATGACGAGGGGGCCGGGTCCGGGCAGGTAGCTCCAGACCCGGGAGGGCCCGACCCGCTCACCGTCCGGCCGCACCCGGTAGGTCTCGACGGTGAGGCGGGAGGCACCGGGCGCGGGCGGGGTACCGGCGTTCACCGGGGGCCCCGCTGGACGGGGATACGGGGCGGAAGTTCACACCGGGAACGGGGGGCGCGCCCGCGCGGCACGGGATTCCGACAGCGACAGCAGACACCGGCACGCCGCCTGCCGGAAGGCGGAAGGAACAATGCCAGCACCCCTTTTAAGAACGTATGCATAATGCTCACCGTCGTCAGCTCCTCAGACGCTGATGGCCACGCCCCCGGACCGTTCACGCGGTCGCGGGGGTTTGTCACGATCACCCTCGCGCCGCGACAAGGAGCCGCGCGACGACGCTTGCGACGTCATATCGGCGACACAAGAGGCGTCATTCCGGTGTCATTGACGTCGTCTCAGGGCTACCGTGATCGCATGACGACACCGAACAGCACCCTTCGGGCGGTCCGCATGGGGCTGCTCATGAGTCAGGACGAGTTCGCGCGGGCGATCCGCGACGCCGGGACGCGGCTGGGCTCGGCCAACGACGCCTCCAAGCGGCTGGTGCAGCGCTGGGAGAGCGGCACGACGGCCGCGCCGCGCCCCCTGTACGCGCGCGCCCTGGAGCTGGTGACCGGGTTGCCGATCGAGTCCCTGGGCTTCCCCTCCCCCGTGCTGGTCCGCGTCTCCGAGGACGGCAGTGGCGGGCACGACCTCCAGGGCTCGCCGATAGGCATCCCCCGGGCCGACGCGTCCCCCGCCGGGCAGCCGAATCCGCACGGCAACCACTCCGGCGTCTGGCAGTCGACCTACGAATACGTCTCCAGCGGCCGGGGCAACCAGGTCTTCACCGGCAAGCATCACGTCGTCCTGCTCCAGCACGGCAACCGGATCACGGGCCGCAGCCTGCCGGGCGCCTCCCTGAACCCCGACAGCCCGCTCACGCTCGACCTCCAACTGGAGGGCAGCACCGTCACCGGCACCTGGACCGAGCAGACCTCCACGGAGGGCTACTACCGGGGCGCCCGGTACTTCGGCGCGCTCCAGATGCTCGTGGAGCCGACCGGCCGCCGTATGGCGGGCAAGTGGGTCGGCTTCGGGAAGGAGTTCGACGTGAACACCGGCCCGTGGGAGCTACGGCTACTGGACCCCTCCACGAACAAGGCGACCCTGGACAAGTACAACCGCCCACCGGAGTAGCCCTTCGGGGCGGATCGGGAAGTGGACGAGGAAATGATCTGGCCAGCCGCGATGAAGGCCCGTATCAAGAACAGGACGGACCGGGAGATCCTGCACAGCTATCCCTACCGTTCCGCCGCGCCGTCGACGCTCTGGGCCGAGTTGGTCCAGGGGGCCACCCAGGAGATCTTCCTCTCGGGCTACACGAACTACTTCTTCTTCACCTCCGTCCCGGCCTTCCCCGAGACCCTGCGGCGCAAGATCGCGTCAGGAGTCCGGGTCCGTTTCCTGCTCGGCGACCCCGAGGGGGAAGTGACCCGGCAGCGCGAGACGGTGGAGGACACCGCCCTGACCGTCTCCACCCGCATCCGCATCACCCTGGAGCAACTGACGCGACTGGGCCCGCTGGACGGACTGGAGACCCGCTACTCGTCCCCCGAAGACGCCGTGAACCACGTGAGCCTGAGCGTCTTCCGCTTCGACGACGACGTACTCGTCACCCCCCATCTCGCCCGCCTGGTAGGCCACGACTCCCCCCTGCTGCACCTACGCCGCCACGGCGACACCGGCATGACAGCCCGCTTCCACGACCACGCAGAGGAACTCTGGACCAGGGGACGCCCCGCCTAGGGGCGCGAGGAACTGCGCAAAAAGCGACCACCCGCCCCGCACCCAACACACCAGACCAAGCCACCCACCTCCCAGGGGCGCTGGGGGTACCCCCTCTGGGGGTGGGGGTGCCCCCTCTGGGGGAGAACTGCGCGAAGAACCACCACCGGCCCGCACCCGACACACCGCGCCCGCCCCACTCCCCCCCAGGGGCGCGGGGAACTGCGCAACAAGCGACCACCGGCCCGCAGACGACACACCGCGCTCACCCCCTCAGGGGCGCGAGGAACTGCGCGACCAGCCCACCACAACCGACCGCCGAACACCCACGCCAGGCCCCCCAAAAAATCAGCCGCCCCCACCCCACCCCACCCGGCAAACTCCCCCCATGCACTCCACCCACCTCACCATCCGCCCCGCCACCCCCGCCGAATACCCCCGCCTCGGCGACCTCGTGGCCGACAGCTATCTCAGTGAGGGGTATCTCGAATACGGCGGGGACGATCCCTACCTCCCCGTACTCAAAGACGTCGCCCGGCGAGCCAAGCACGCCGAGATCCTCGTCGCCGACACACCCGACGGAGTCGCCGGCACCGTGACCTTCGTCGCACAGGGAGACACCCCCATGGCCGACATCGCGGCCGGCGACGAGGCCGAGATCCGGATGCTCGCCGTCTCCCCCACCGCCCGGGGCCACGGCATCGGCGAGGCCCTCGTCCGCGCCTGCATAGCCCGCGCGGCAGGCGCCACCCGCATCGTGCTCTCCACCCAGAGCGAGATGCACGCCGCCCACCGCCTCTACGAACGCCTCGGTTTCGTCCGCACCCCGCACCGGGACTGGAATCCCTTGCCACACCTGGACGACCTCACTCTCCTCACCTACGAGTTGACACTGTGAAACCGGCGCGACACAACATGTGGGGGTGACCCGACAGCGCGGCACAAGATGTATGCTCATGCTCGCTGTCGCCCGCAGGGGAATCCGGTGCGAATCCGGAACTGTCCCGCAACGGTGTACATGTACGCATTCGCGTACTTGGCCAGTCCGAGGACCTGCCGACGGCGCGCCCGGCCATCCGGTCCGGGTGCCATGACGTCCGGGCCTCGCGGAGTGGGCCGGTGGACGCGACGCCCCGCGCGCTCGTGAGCCACCGACCCCTGCCCTCCCCGAGGCCCCGTGCCGAGCGAGGGAGAGCCCCACGTGACGATCGCGCCAGCCGACCCGGCTTCAGTAGTCACCCCTGTGGAGAGCGACGGTCCAGGCGCCGCGCTGCTGCGGACGCTGACCGAGCTGACCGCCGACCTCCCCGACACCGACCCCGGCCGGGTGGCCGCCGCCGCGCTCCGCGGCCGGTCCGCCCGCGCGGACGAGGCGGAGTTGCGCGAGCTGGCCACCGAGGCCGCGGCCGGACTGATCTCCGAGGACCCCGCCTACTCCCGGCTCGCCGCCCGGCTGCTGACGATCTCGATCGCCGCCGAGGCCGCGAGCCAGGGCGTCACCACCTTCACCGAGTCCGTCGCCGTCGGCCACCGCGAGGGCCTGATCGCCGACCGCACCGCCGCCTTCGTCACCCTGCACGCGGCCCGCCTCGACGCCCTCACCGACCCGGCCGCCGACGACCGCTTCGGCTACTTCGGGCTCCGCACCCTGCACAGCCGCTACCTCCTGCGCCACCCCATCACCCGCAAGGTCGTCGAGACCCCCCAGCACTTCCTGCTCCGGGTCGCCGCCGGACTCGCCGAGGACGACAGCGCCCGCGCGCTGGACGAGGTCACCGCGCTCTACGGTCTGATGAGCCGCCTGGACTACCTCCCCTCCTCCCCCACCCTGTTCAACTCCGGCACCCGACACCCCCAGATGTCCTCCTGCTACCTCCTGGACTCCCCCAAGGACGAGCTGGACTCCATCTACGACCGCTACCACCAGGTCGCCCGGCTCTCCAAGCACGCCGGCGGCATCGGTCTGTCGTACTCCCGCATCCGTTCGCGCGGCTCCCTGATCCGGGGCACCAACGGGCACTCCAACGGGATCGTGCCGTTCCTGAAGACCCTGGACGCCTCGGTGGCCGCCGTGAACCAGGGCGGGCGGCGCAAGGGCGCGGCGGCGGTCTACCTGGAGACCTGGCACTCCGACATCGAGGAGTTCCTGGAGCTGCGCGACAACACCGGCGAGGACGCCCGCCGTACGCACAACCTGAACCTGGCGCACTGGGTGCCGGACGAGTTCATGCGCCGGGTCGACACGGACGGCATCTGGTCGCTGTTCTCCCCGGCGGACGTGCCCGAGCTGGTGGACCTGTGGGGCGATGACTTCGACGCGGCCTACCGCGCCGCCGAGGCCCGTGGCCTGGCCCGCAAGACGCTCCCCGCGCGCGAGCTGTACGGCCGGATGATGCGCACCCTCGCGCAGACCGGCAACGGCTGGATGACGTTCAAGGACGCCGCCAACCGCACCGCCAACCAGACCGCCGAGCCCGGCCACGTCGTGCACTCCTCCAACCTCTGCACGGAGATCCTGGAGGTCACCGACGACGGCGAGACCGCCGTCTGCAACCTCGGCTCGGTCAATCTGGGCGCCTTCGTCGACCAGGCCACCGGCGACATCGACTGGGCGCGGCTGGACGAGACCGTCCGCACCGCCGTGACCTTCCTCGACCGGGTCGTGGACATCAACTTCTACCCGACCGAGCAGGCGGGCCGCTCCAACTCCCGCTGGCGCCCGGTCGGCCTGGGCGCGATGGGCCTCCAGGACGTCTTCTTCAAGCTGCGGCTGCCGTTCGACTCGCCGGAGGCGAAGGCGCTGTCCACCCGGATCGCCGAGCGGATCATGCTGGCCGCCTACGAGGCGTCCGCCGACCTCGCCGAGCGCCACGGCCCGCTCCCGGCCTGGGACAAGACCCGTACCGCGCGCGGTGTGCTGCACCCCGACCACTACGGCGTCGAGCAGTCCTGGCCGGAGCGCTGGAGCGCGCTGCGGGAACGTATCGCCGTCACCGGGCTGCGCAACTCGCTGCTGCTGGCCATCGCCCCGACCGCGACCATCGCCTCCATCGCCGGTGTCTACGAGTGCATCGAGCCGCAGGTCTCCAACCTCTTCAAGCGCGAGACCCTGTCCGGCGAGTTCCTCCAGGTCAACTCGTACCTGGTGCAGGATCTGAAGAACCTCGGTGTGTGGGACGCCCGCACCCGTGAGGCGCTGCGCGAGGCCAACGGCTCGGTGCAGGGCTTCGCGTGGATTCCCGAGGAGGTGCGGGGGCTGTACCGCACGGCGTGGGAGATCCCGCAGCGCGGGCTGATCGACATGGCCGCCGCCCGCACCCCGTACCTGGACCAGTCCCAGTCGCTGAACCTGTTCCTGGAGACGCCGACCATCGGCAAGCTGTCGTCGATGTACGCCTACGCCTGGAAGCAGGGGCTGAAGACCACGTACTACCTGCGGTCGCGCCCGGCGACCCGGATCGCGCGGGCCGCCCAGGGCCAGGCGCGCGCCGAGAAGACCATCCCCGTCCAGCAGGTCGCCGACCCCGACGCGGTCGCCTGCTCCCTGGAAAACCCCGAGTCCTGCGAGGCATGCCAGTAATGTCCACCCCGTCCCAGCCGTCCCGCCGCACCCAGAACCTGCTCGACCCCGGTTTCGAGCTGACGCTCCGGCCGATGCGCTACCCCGACTTCTACGAGCGCTACCGGGATGCCATCAAGAACACCTGGACGGTCGAGGAGGTCGACCTCCACTCGGACGTGGCCGACCTCGCCAAGCTGAGCCCCGCCGAGCAGCACCTCATCGGACGGCTGGTCGCGTTCTTCGCGACGGGCGACTCGATCGTGGCGAACAACCTGGTGCTGACGCTGTACAAGCACATCAACTCGCCCGAGGCGCGGCTCTACCTGTCCCGGCAGCTGTTCGAGGAGGCCGTGCACGTCCAGTTCTATCTGACGCTGCTGGACACCTACCTCCCCGACCCGGAGGACCGCAACGCCGCCTTCGCGGCGGTGGAGAACATCCCCTCCATCCGCGAGAAGGCCGCGTTCTGCTTCAAGTGGATCAACGAGGTCGAGAAGCTGGACCAGCTGGAGTCCCAGGCCGACCGCCGCCGCTTCCTGCTGAACCTGATCTGCTTCGCCGCGTGCATCGAGGGCCTGTTCTTCTACGGCGCCTTCGCGTACGTCTACTGGTTCCGCAGCCGGGGTCTGCTGCACGGCCTGGCCACCGGCACCAACTGGGTGTTCCGCGACGAGACCATGCACATGTCCTTCGCGTTCGACGTGGTGGACACGGTCCGCAAGGAGGAGCCGGAGCTGTTCGACGACCAGCTCCAGCAGGAGGTCACCGACATGCTGCGGGAGGCCGTCGAGGCCGAGCTGCAGTTCGCCCGTGACCTGTGCGGCGACGGCCTCCCGGGGATGAACACGGAGTCGATGCGGCAGTACCTGGAGTGCGTCGCCGACCAGCGGCTGACCCGGCTGGGCTTCGCACCGGTCTACGGCTCGGAGAACCCGTTCTCCTTCATGGAGTTGCAGGGCGTTCAGGAACTGACCAACTTCTTCGAGCGCCGCCCGTCGGCGTACCAGGTGGCCGTGGAGGGCACGGTCGACCTGGACGAGGATTTCTGAGGCTCGTCACCTCGCTCCGCCTCCCTGAGCTGACGGTCGATGCGCAGCTCGCGCACCGCGCCGATCAGCCCGGGGAGGCTCACGAGAAGCAGGATGCCGAGGACGGCCAGCAGGCCGAGGAGTCCTTCTGTCTGTGCGCTAGTCATGACATTACTGTCGCGCCGAATGCTCCTTACCGACAGTGGCAGGACTGCCGCACACCCTCGATTTCCTGCCAGTGGCGCGGCACACTGGCCGCATGTTGAAGAACGTGGCCGTCGCGCTGCTCGACGGTGTCCATCCCTTCGAGTTGGGGGTCGTCTGCGAGGTCTTCGGCCTCGACCGCAGCGACGAGGGGCTCCCGGTCTACGACTTCGCGGTCGTCTCCGCCGAGGGCCCCACCCTCACCACCCATGTCCCCGGCTTCACCGTGGCCACCCCGCACGGTCCCGACCGGCTGGACGAGGCCGACCTCATCGCCGTACCGGCGGGCAGCGAGTACCTCGTCCGGGACTATCCGCCCGCGCTGCTGTCCGCGCTGGTCAGGGCCGTAGATCGCGGTGCGACCGTGCTCAGCGTCTGCTCCGGGGCGTTCGTGCTGGGCGCCGCCGGACTGCTGGACGGCCGGCGCTGCGCGGTGCACTGGCGCCATGTCGAGGAACTGGCCTTGCGCTACCCGCGGGCGATCGTGGAGCCCGACGTGCTCTATGTCGACGCCGGCCGCGTGATCACCTCGGCGGGCACGGCCGCCGGGATCGACGCCTGTCTGCATATCGTGCGCCGGGAGCAGGGCACCGAGGTGGCCAACCGGATCGCCCGCCGGATGGTGGTCCCGCCGCACCGCGACGGCGGCCAGGCCCAGTACATCGAACGGCCGCTGCCCCTCTCGTCCTGCGACACCGTCGGCGAGGTACTGGCCTGGATGGACCAGCACCTCGCCGAGGAGATGACGGTCGAGCAGCTGGCGGCGCGGGCGCACATGTCACCGCGCACCTTCGCCCGGCGCTTCCAGCAGGAGACCGGGACCACGCCCTACCGCTGGATCCTGCGCCAGCGGGTGCTGCTGGCCCAGCGGCTGCTGGAGGCGACCGACGAGACGGTGGACGCCATCGCCGCCCGGACCGGTTTCGGCTCGGCCGCGGCGATGCGCCACCAGTTCCTGCGGACGGTGGGCACCACTCCGCACGCCTACCGGCGCACGTTCCGAGGCCCGGAGGCCGCCTGAACCGGGTCCGCTAGCGGGCGACCGGGGTGAGCAGCAGCCGGTTGGGCCGCAGGGTGATGCCCAGCCGGGTGGTGTCGTCGGAGCCGGGCACCTGTTCGAACCGGTACTTGCCGGCCACCGCCGCCGTGATCAGCGTCAACTGGGCCATCGAGAAGTGATCACTGGGACACTTCCGATTGCCCACGCTGAACGGGCTCATGGCGAATTTCGGAACCTCCTTGGCGCGTTCCGGAAGCCACCGGTCGGGATCGAAGCGAAGGTTCTCGTCGTACGACTGCGGATCGCGCTGGACCGCGTACGGACTGTAGATGAGGTCCGCCCCCGCCGGAATGCGATACCCGCCGAGTTCGGCGTCCGCCACCGCACGGCGGGTCAGTATCCATACGGCCGGGCGCAAACGCATCGCCTCGACGATGACATTGTTGGTGTGGGTCAGCTTGCGGACGTCCTCGAATGCGACCGGGCGCCCGCCGGTGACGGATTGCACCTCGGCGCACACCTTGTCCGCGTGCTCCGGGTGTTCGGCGAGGATGTGGAGCAGCCACATGATCGTGGACGCCACGGTTTCGCTGCCGGGCAGGACTATCGCGACCACCTGGTCGTGGATCTCCTGTTCCCCGATGGGGTCGCCGTTATCGTCCTTCGCCGCCAGCAATGCCGTCAGCAAATCGTCCGGCTTTTGACCGGATGCCCGGCGCTCGGCGACGATCTCGTCCACCAGTAGATGGAAATCGGCCAAGGCCCGGTTGAATTCGCGGTTGGCCGGAAGCGGTACCTGGTACAGCGGGCCGAGCGGCACCACCATCCGCCGGTACATGCCCCGGAAGATCACCGCGAGCGCGTCGCACAGCCGCTCCGCCCGCTCGTCCATGTACTCCCCGCGCAGCAGACAGCGCGCGGCGACCCGCACCGCGACCCGGAACGCCTCGCCGGTGCACTCGATGGTCTCGCCCGGCTGCCAGCGCTCGGTCAGCGCGTGCGCCTCCTCCTCCATGATCGGGCCGTACGCCGGGATGGCGTCCAGCCGGAAGGCGGGCTGGATGGTGCGGCGCTGGCGGCGGTGGCGCGGGCCGTTGGCGGTGGCCACGCCCTCCTTGCCGAGCAGCCCCTCCAGGGACTCCCAGAGCGGGCCGTCGATCTTGTAGTTGGGGTCGAGCGCGAGCGCTCCGGTCAATTCCGGCGTGGTGACGGCGTACACCGTCTTCGGGCCGAGCCTCAGCCGGACCACCTCGCCGTGGGCGCGCAGCCCGGACATGAAGCCGAGCGGATCGCGCACAAGTCTCAGGCCGTGTCCGAAGACCGGCACTCCGCCGCCCGCGAGGGGCGGTTCACGCAGTTCGTCGGGCCCGGGGGCGGTGGTTTCGGGCCTTGCCGACTCGACGGTCATTTCTCACCTGCCGCTTCGTTGTTGACGTACGGGGGCGTGGACCGGTCGTCCCAGCTGTCGACCATGTATCGGCCGGACTCGTGGTGGAACCAGTAGACGGAACTGAACCAGTTCCGCATATTCGCGACGCAGGTACGGACCGCGCCGCCGAGTTCTTTTCCGGCGACCGTGCCGTCGGCGTCGAGTTCCTCGGCGAACCGCAATGTCTGGCGTTCGGCGACCAGGAATTCAGAAATGCATTCCTCGACCCGGCGCCTTACTTCCGCGACCGCTTCCTCCAGGCTCAGTCCCTCATGGGTGACAAGACTGATCCCGAGATTGTGCACATCGGCGCCCGCGATTTCCTTGGGCAGCGAGCAGAGATCGTTGTACCAGGCGGCGAATTCCTGGCTGAGCAGCGCCGCCCGCCGGAAAGCGGGATTTCTGCGCACCGGACGTGGGAGCTCCAGCCCCGCGGCCGGTTCCAGGAGATCCGTCCAGATCCAGTGCGCGAAGGTCAGCCGGCGCAGCGCGAGATATTCCTCGACGCCCGGGATGACCCCCTCGGTGCGGTTGTGGAACTCGCGGTCGTACGCGTCGATGACCGCGTGGAAGTGCCGGGCGAAGCGCGCCGCCCAGCCCCCCGGGAGGAACGACAGCAGCCGGGCCACGCTGTCCGCGAACCCCGCCACCAGCGGGTCCTTGTCGTGCAGATGGTCCCCGGGGGCGTCCAGGGCGGTGTGCAGGCGCTGCCGCAGCCGGCGCCAGGACTCGGGGCGGCGGTGCACGATGTCCCGGTCGTGGCGGTCGTCCCAGACGAAGAACCAGGTGCTGTAGTCGCCTATCGCCTGGAGAACGTCGTCGGAGGCCCCGAGGTAGTACCCGGCCATCAGATCCGTGTAGCAAAGTCCATCGGCATATTCCTCCACCTTGTCGGCCGGCATGAGCCGCATTTCCAGCAGCCAGGTGCGGGTCTTCTCCTGGAGCCTGGGCCAATACGGGTGCAGCTGCCGCGGAAACTCCGACTCGATCACCGGGAGAGAGAGCGATGGTGGGATCGCAGTCGTCGTCGATGTGGTGCCGTGTGGGAAAGACACGAACAAACCCCTCTCAGCCGCCAGGTGCGCACACCCCTCCCGCGGTACCGGGCGTGCGCCGTTGCGTATCCCCGCACTTCCCATTCAGCACCACAACTGACCGATCTGGGAACGGATTTGCTTCATTCACTACCCCAACATGCCCCGATTCCCCTCTTGCGTGACTGATTGTGGATCAGTAGGAGAGAAGAACGGGTCGGTAACCGATCGGACGTACGACGGCGTACGAACGCGTACGAAGGACAGACGAACGGCGCCCGTCCGGGGTCTCCCGGGCGGACGCCGTCGGTCCGGCGCGGGGGCGGAGGACCGCCCCGGCGCGTGTCAGTCGTTGGCGACCACGGGGTAGCGCGGCTCGTTCTCGGCCATCTGCCGCAGCGCGTCCTTGCGCTCCCGCTTGGACAGCCGGTCGATGTACAGGTACCCGTACAGATGGTCCGTCTCGTGCTGCAAACACCGAGCGAAGTATCCGGTGCCCCGCACCCTGATCGGATTGCCCCGCTCGTCCTGCCCGGTCACCTCGGCGTAGTCGGGGCGGGCGAGCGGCGCGTACGCCCCCGGCACCGACAGACAGCCCTCGTTGCTGTCGTCCAGGCTCCTGCGGTCGGCGGGCAGCTCCACCACCCGGGGGTTGCAGACCACGCCCACGTGCCGGTTGCCGTCGTCGTCCGGGCAGTCGTACACGAACACCTTCAGATCGACGCCGATCTGGTTGGCGGCGAGGCCGACGCCCTCGGCGGTCCGCTGGCTGGCGAACATGTCGTCGACCAGGGCGCGCAGGGCGTCGTCGAAGACGGTGACGTCCTGGCACTCCTTGTGCAGCACCGGGTTGCCCACCACGGTGATCGCCCGCGAGGTGCCCCGCTCCCGGTAGGCAAGCTCCCGCTCCGCGCAGTCCTCCGTGTCCACGACGAACCCGTCGCCATCGACGGGAAGCACGCCCACGTGCTGCTGTTCGGTGTCCTGCTGACCCATGACGGACGTAAGCCCTTCCTACACAAAAACTTCCGGAGCAATGCGCATCCAGGGTACGCGCGACACGGGCATGCAGGGGCGCGGGGAACTGCGCGAGAGAGGACCACCGGCCCGCACCCGGCTGTCCAGGGGCGCTGGGGGTACCCCCTCTGGGGGAGGAACTGCGCAAAAACCGACCACCGCCCCGCACCCGACCATCCAGGGGCGCTGGGGGTACCCCCTCTGGGGGAGGAACTGCGCAAAAACCGACCACCAACCCGCACCCGACCCTCCAGGGGCGCGGGGAACTGCGCAAAAACCGACCACCAACCCGCACCCGACCCTCCAGGGGCGCGGGGAACTGCGCGAAGAGCGACCACCAACCCGCACCCGACCATCCAGGGGCGCGGGGAACTACGCGAAGAGCGACCACCGCCCCGCACCCGGCACAGAAAGATCAACACACCTCTTCGAGATCCCGCCAGTCCCGAGACTCCGGCGAGTCAGCAACCCACCCGTCGAGCAACCCCCTCACCAGAGAAGCCGGCGCAGCCACCCCGCACTCCCGCTCCGGCACCCACAGCTGCCCGTCCGTCCGGTGCCCCAGCGGCCCCGGCTGTCCCGGCTCGCTGTGGTCGTGCGGGTCGAGATGCTCCCCGTCGCCCTCGTCGGACGGCATCCGGGACTCCGAGCACAGCCGGCACAGCAGCCGCACGGACGACGACCAGTCCTCCGCCGCGAACCCGGCGTCCGCGGCGAGCTGCTCCAGCGCGTCCCGGTCGGCCTCG
Organism: Streptomyces sp. NPDC048290; assembly: GCF_040652095.1. NCBI lineage: Bacteria > Bacillati > Actinomycetota > Actinomycetes > Kitasatosporales > Streptomycetaceae > Streptomyces > Streptomyces sp. NPDC048290. The sequence goes on along the minus strand of NZ_JBEZLM010000007.1, from coordinate 134,716 downwards.
GTCGCCGCGTCCAGCAGCACCACCCAGGTCGGCACCGGCGACGGCGCCCACAGCTCGATCTCGTCGAACACCGGGTAGGCGTGCCCGGCGGACGTGGTGCGCTCGCCGTGCGGCACCCCGTCGTGCAGGACGACCTCGCCCCAGCGACGGCCCGACGACGGCAGCGGGATGGACAGCACCTCGATCCGCGCCGGATCGAGCCGCCGCCCCCACACCACCTCGGCCTCGCCCTCGGGCGACAGCCGGACCGCCGCGCTGCCCAGGTCCATGCCGACCGGCTCACCGGAGACGGTGGCGCCGCCCGGGACATGCAGTCCGTACGCCTGCCAGGCGCGGCGCGCCAGCGGCCAGTCCTGGAGGGCGGTGGCCGCGATCCCCACGTTCCACCAGTCGGGTGCCCCGGTCTCCCGGTCGAGCAGCGCCACGGCCCGCAGCCCGGCGGCCCGCGCCTGCTCCCAGTCGTGCCGGAACTTGTGCAGCAGGGCCAGGTTGAACCAGGACTCCGACAGCCAGGGCTCCAGATCGGCCGCCCGTGTCAGCAGCGCTCCCGCGTCCTCGTACCGGCCGTCGCCGATCAGCGTGAACGCGCGGTCCGTGGCCTGCCGCCAGGAGGCGGAGGGCCGGTGCCGTCCCTTGCCGAAGATCCTCACGATTCCCGCCTGCCAGTTCCGTTCGGTGGGCTGGCCGAGCCCCCGGACACCCTCTTCCTCGCATCCAACCACGTACCGCTGGAAGGGCGCTCATTACCCATGGGTTACCCAGCCGGAAGCGGGGTCAGACCCCTGGTTTCCCTTGTCGCTCACGGCCCGCCGCCCTGGTTCGCCAGGACCCGGGCGAGCGCTTCCACGACCTCCGGGGCGTAGGCCCCGGCGGTGCCAAGCCGCAGTTCCTCCAGCGCGGTGAGCGGCCCGCCCGGACCGGTGTCCCGCGCCTTCTCCTCGTAGGCGTTGACCGCCCGGACGATCCTCGCCGCCAGGGGCTGGTCGCGGTAGGGGTCGGCCTGCTGCTCCACGACGGCGGCGACGGCCGCGTTCACCCCGGTCTGGCGGACCACCGCGCCGCCCAGCAGCGCGATCCGGCGCTGTTCGGCGGCGGGCAGTCCGGCGGTGGCGCCCGCCGGGACCGGGTCGACCAGGCTGAGCTGGCCGATGTCGTGCATCAGCGCCGCGTACTCCAGCACGGTCAGCTCCGGCTCGGTGAGCCCGAGGTCGCGGCCCACGGCCTGGCTGAGCGCGGCGACCCGGTGGGCGTGCCCGGCCGGGGTGTACCCGGCGATCTCGGTGGCGCGGGCGAGGGAGGCGATGGTCTGCCGGTAGGTGGCGCGGACCGCGGAGTAGCGCCGGAAGGTGACCTGGGCCAGCAGCAGCGGCAGACAGAACAGGGGCAGCGCCCACAGCCCGGCGACGGCGACCCCGAGCGCCATCACCGCGCCGGTCGCGCACACCGCCGAGCCGATCCCGCGCATCGCCCGCAGTTCCTCGCGCAGCAGCGGGCCGAACGGCCAGCCGGTGCGGGCGTGCGCCAGCGCGGCGGCCAGCACGGCGTCGCACAGCTCGGTCAGGACCAGGATCACCACCAGCAGCACGGCGTAACCGGGTCCGCCCCAGTCGTCGAACACGCCCTGGGTGTAGAGGGGCTGGAAGCAGACGGCGGCGAACGCGGTGGTCAGCACGCGCCGCGAGAGATGGTCGAGGGTCGGCCCGCGCCCGCGCGCCACATACGGCACGCTCCCGGCGAGCGTCGCGGCGAACACCACGGTGACCACCTGGGCGACCCCGTGCCCGGTGGGCTCCCCGCCGACCTCCCCGAGCAGCGCGTACGACAGCGCGCCGGCGGCTCCGAGCGGCGCCGCCTCCCGGCCTTCGGTCCAGGTCCACCGGGTCAGCTCGCCGACGGCGACGAGGACGCCGAACGCCAGCGCGGTCCCGCGTCCCTCAAGCCCCAGCCACAGGGTCAGCCCCAGACAGCAGCAGGACCCGACCAGGGTCCAGCCGTACACCGCGGCGCAGAGCAGCCGACCCCTCATCGGTGCGCCCCCTGGCGGCGGACCGCCGGGAGGGAGATCCGGGGGGCGCGCGGCTCGTCGGAGGTGACCGCCGGGTGCCAGCCGGTGTCGTCGCCGGTGGGGGCCCGGCCCAGGGCGCGGACCAGGGCCTCGACCATCCGGGGGTCGAACTGCGCGCCCGCGCAGCGCCGCAGCTCCGCGAGCGCCACCGGCACCGGACGGGCCCGGCTGTAGGAGCGGGTGGAGGTCATCGCGTCGAAGGCGTCGGCGACGGCGACGACCCGCGCGGGCTCCGGGATCTGGCTGCCGACCAGGCCGTACGGATAGCCGCTGCCGTCCAGGCGCTCATGGTGGTGCAGGATCGCGGAGCGGGCCTCGCCGAGGAAGCCGATGCCGCGCACCATCTCGTGGCCGTACTCCGGGTGGAGTTCGATCACCCGGCGTTCCTCGGGGGTGAGGGGACCGTCCTTGCGCAGCAGCCGGGTGGGGACGCCGAGCTTGCCCACGTCGTGCAGGATCCCGGCGAAGCGGATCAGCTCGATGCGCTCCTCGTCCAGCCCGAGTTCCCGCGCTATCAGCATGGACGCCTGGCCGACCCGCTCGCTGTGGCCGCGGGTGTAGCCGTCCTTGATGTCGACGGCCTGCACCAGGGCGCGGATGGTCGCCTGATGGGCGGCGCTCTCCCGGTGGTACTGGGCGAACGCCCACCACGACACACACATCGGCAGCAGCACCAGCAGCGCGGCGACCGGCCCGTAGGGGCTGCGCCACAGGACGGCCATCATCAGCCCGGCGAGTCCGTGCACGGCGATCGGCCCGAGCGAGCGGGCCAGCAGCCCGCGCCAGGCGCGCCGGGCGGGGACGCCCTCGGCGAGCACCAGGACGGCGCCGTCCAGCGCGGTCAGCACCAGGCCGAAGGCGAGCACCGCGGCGGCGGCCGGGAACAGCGCGTAGGGGAAGTCGGAGGCGACGACCGCGTCCCGGCCGCCGAAGACCCAGTGGGCGTGGGTCGCGGTCCAGACGGCGACCACCAGCCGGGCCGCCCGCCACAGCCGCCGCCAGCCGCGCGGGCTCTGCTCCACCTGGGCGATCAGCGCCCCCGGCAGCACCACCAGGGCGGCGGCGGGCGGAGGCAGCAGAAACGCTCCGGCAAGGAGGACCGGATAGCAGGTACCGGCGAAGCGCCGCCGGGCGAGCCGTTCCCCCGCCGCGTGCAGCACGGCGAGGGCGGCGACGGCCCACCACGGGGTACGGAGTCCCGGTACGGGGGTCAGACAGGCGAGCGCGGTGAGCGCGACACCGGCGATGAACACACGGGCCTGTGCCGGTCTCGCCGCCATGACGCCCTCCCCCGACCCCGACCATGCCTGTCTCGGCTCCGGAGCCTAGGACGGCGGGGGGAGGCGTGCGGGCGGATAACCCGTCGATTAGCACGTTCGGGTGACGGCGGGCCCGCTCGGGGCCTGCTGAAGTGGCTCAGGACTCCTGGGCGCCGGCCGTCACGTCATGGTCGGGCGCGGGCTGCCCGGAGCGGATCAGCTCCAGCCGCCCCATGACCTTGGCCCGCAGGTCGCTGGGCACGTCGTCATGGCCGCAGCACCGCTTGACCAGCTTCTTCACGGCCTGCTCCAGACCGTACTTCTCCAGGCACGGCGAGCACTCGTCGAAGTGCTGCCGGAACTTGTCCCGGTCGACATCGGGCATCTCGCTGTCGAGGAACTCGTACAGATGGTCGAGTACCTCACTGCAATCCGTCTCGTGCGGCTCTCCGCAGCTCATGAGCCCGAGCCTTTCGCTTCGTTCGACTCTCCGGCGCCCGCCGGGACGAGCCCGCGCTCACGGGCGTAGTCCTCCAGCATTCCGCGCAGTTGCCGGCGTCCCCGGTGCAGCCGGGACATCACCGTACCGATGGGTGTCCCCATGATGTCCGCGATCTCCTTGTACGCAAAGCCCTCTACGTCCGCGAGATACACGGCGATACGGAATTCCTCCGGGATCGCCTGGAGGGCTTCCTTCACGTCCGAATCGGGCAGATGGTCCAGCGCCTGCGACTCGGCGGAGCGCAGACCGGTCGACATGTGCGACTCGGCGCGGGCGAGCTGCCAGTCCTCGATCTCCTCGGCCGCGGAGCGCTGGGGTTCGCGCTGCTTCTTGCGGTACGAGTTGATGAACGTGTTGGTGAGGATGCGGTACAGCCACGCCTTCAGGTTGGTGCCCTCGCGGAACTGGTGGAAGGACGCGTACGCCTTGGCGTACGTCTCCTGCACCAGGTCCTCCGCGTCGGCCGGATTGCGCGTCATGCGCAGCGCGGCCGAATACATCTGGTCGAGGAATTCCAGCGCGTCCCGCTCGAAGCGCGCGCTGCGCTGCGCGGTGGTCTCCGCGCCGCCGCCCCGGCCCTCGGGCTGCTCCGCCTGGCCGTTGTCGGTCCCTGCGTCGGTACCGGGAACCGGACCCACCTCCTCAAGTTTCCGGGCAGGACCGAACCCGGTCCCACCAGAATCGGAGGATAGACGACGATCCGGTCCGGCCGCCGCTCGAATAGGGGCGGTCTTGGCCGCGTGCAGCACGGTCCACTCCAGGTCGGCCTGGGGGGTGCGGCTGGGGCTTACGGTCGAACCCATGCGGCGGACTTCCTCTCCACGACGGCGGTGCCGGTGCCCCGGCCCTACTGTCCGCCTTCAACAGTGCCCCGAGTCGCGGCATTCCCCGCCCGTCAGCCCAGGCCCGCGACCCACTCCGTCACCCGGTCCGTGATCAGCGTCACTGCCTCGTCCTGGCCGAGGGGCGCCTTCTTCGGCACGGCGAGACCATGATCGGCGTACGGCACCTCGACCAGGGCGTAGGTGCCGCCCGGCGGGAACTCGGCGGGGCGGCCGAAGGGGTCGTTGCCGCCCTGGACGACGAGGGTGGGCACCCCGGCGGCGAGCAGCTCGGCGGCGCGGGACTTCTCGGGCCGGCCCGGCGGGTGCAGCGGGAAGCTGAGCGCGAGGACGGCGGCGGCGCCCAGTTCCCCGGCCGTACGGCAGGCGACGCGGGCGCCCGCGCTGCGGCCACCGGCGATCACCGGCAGCCCCGGGGCGGTGAGCGCGGGCCACAGGCCCCGCCAGCCGGTGTCCAGGGTCTTCGGCGCCGGAGCGACCTTCTTCCCGGCGACCCGCCAGGGCTGCTCCACCAGGGCGACGGTCACGCCGTGCGCGGGCAGTACCCGGGCGAGCGCCTGGAGGTCACGGGCGTCGATGCCGCCCCCGGCGCCATGGCTCACGGCGAGCACCCGGCGGGCGGCGCGGGCCGGGTGCCAGGTAATCCGGGCGGTCCCGGCGTCGGTCTCGACGGTCTGTGTCTGTGTCTGTGTCTGCGTCTGCGTCCGATGGCCCTTGCCGGTCATGTCCGCGTACCGCCCGTTCCTCGCCGTCCCGTGCTGACAGCGCCGATCCTGCCGTACGCGCCGGTCAGAACAGGGTGCCGACCTCGGGACCGGCGAGTTCCTTCAGCAGCTCCGGGCCGTTGTTGCGGACGTTGCTGACCGCCGTGGAGACCGGGTAGGCGCGCATCAGCCCGTGCGGCGGCGGGGCGAGCAGGGAGCGCAGTTCCTCCGGGTCGGTGCGGGACGGGTCGAGCCAGTCGTCCCAGCGGTCCGGGGTGAGCATCAGCGGCATCCGGGGGTGGATCTCGGCGAGCGCGTACGGTCCGTCGGCGGGGGCCACGGCCAGCGGGGTGGTCTCCGCCTCGGTGGTGATCACCGAGCAGGTCACCCACCATGCCCCCGGGTGCTCGTCGGGCAGGGTGCGGTCGCGCCAGAACTCGTACAGCCCGGCCATCGCGAAGACCGAGCCGTCGGCGGGGAGCACGAAGTACGGCTGCTTGCGGGGGCGCTTCTTCCTGCCCTCCACCTCCAGCTCCCGCTCGTCCTTGCCGGTGACCCACTCGTAGTAGCCGTCGGCGGGCACGATGCAGCGGCGGGTGGCGAAGGCCCGGCGGTACGACGGCTTCTCGTGGACGGTCTCCGCGCGGGCGTTGATCATCCGGGCGCCGCCCTCGGGCGTCTTGGCCCAGGACGGCACCAGCCCCCATTTGAGCTTGCGCAGCTGACGGACCGGGCGGGGGTCGTCGGCGTCCTTCAGGGCACGGTCGAGGACGGCGTAGACCTCCTTGGTGGGGGCCACGTTGTAGTCGGGGGCGAGCGTCTCCTCGGGCTCCCACTGCTCGATCCCGAAGATTCCGGCGAGATCCTCGGGCCTACGACTCGACGCATACCGTCCACACATCTGCAACCACCCCTGTGACCTGCGAAAGCCCCGGCCCCGGTGCGGTGTGCCGCCAGGACCGGCCGTAACGACCCAGTGTCCCAGTGTCGCAGGTCACGCCGGTTCGACGGGCGCCGGGCCGCCTGCCCCGAACGGGCCCGCGGGGCGGTGCCGGTGCCCTATCATTCCGGCGGCTTCGCGGCGGGGGGGATGGACGTGCGGTGGGGAGCGGGCGTGGCGGTGCCGGACGGGATGTGGCCGGAGCCCGGTTTCATGGGGCTGCTGGACGCCGGGCGGCGCCGGGAACTGCTGGCCCTGGGGAGCCGCCGCTCCTTCCCGCCGGGTGCGGCGCTGGTGCTGGAGGGGAGCACCGACAGCACGGTCTTCGTGCTGGTCGACGGCTGGGTGAAGGTCCTGGGCAGCAGCGCGGACGGCGGTACCTCGCTGCTCGCGGTGCGCGGCCGGGGCGACCTGATCGGGGAACTCGCGGCGATCGACTCCCGGCCGCGCTCCGCCACCGTGATCGCGGCGCGGACGACGGCCGCCACCGAGGTCACCGCGGTCGCGTTCCGGGGCTTCCTGCGCGCCCACCCGGGGTCGGCGGAGGCGCTGCAACGGACCGTCGCGGGCAAGCTGCGCAGCGCCACCCGGTACCGGATCGACGCGGGCGGCGGCTCGGCGACCGTCCGGCTGGCCCGCACCCTGGACACCCTCGTACGGACCCATGGGCTGGCCGTCGACGGGGGCCTCCGGATCGACATGCCGCTCAGCCAGTCGGACCTGGCGTCGCTCACCGGGATCTCCGACGCGAGTGCCCAGCGGGCGCTGCGGCGGCTGCGGCTGGACGGGACGATCATCACGGGGTACCGGGGGATCGAGGTACGGCGGCCGGCCGCGCTGCGGGCGGTCGCCGAGCAGCGGGCTCAGCCGTGACGCGGACAGGGAGGCGTACGGCGGCCCCGGCGGTTCAGAGCGGGCCGAAGCGTCGGAAGATCTCCGGCTGGTAGAGCGCGGGAGCCACCTGCTCGGGGGTCGGCACCGGCGGCGGCACGGGGAACCGGCCCGGGGCCGGACCGGGCGACGGGGGCGGGGACGGGGCGGGGGACGCGGTGGGCGCGGTGGACGGCGGGGGCAGCAGCTCGGGGGTGAAGGCGAGGTACATCCACACCTCGGTGGCGAACTTCTTGGCGGGCAGATCCGTGCGGTAGCGCACGAAGAGGTCCGGGTCCAGACCCTGGTAGCCGTGTTCGAGCACATCCTCGAAGAGCGACTCGGAGACCACCAGGGCCAGTTCGCAGGCGGGCAGGGTCTCCATGACCGTGCGCGGGGCGGACGAGTCGAGCATCCGGCAGGTGCGGACGCCCGCGCGGCTGACGAACCCGTTGGCCGCCTCCTGCACGATCCCCTGGTGCATCGCCGCCCGCAGCCGGAGCCGGGAGTCGAGGGCCAGGTCGCGGTTCATCTGCCGCAGGGACAGGGCGAGTTGCTGCACAAGCCGGGGCACCACCCGGCCCTCGTCCAGGGCCGGGGGCAGCAGCAGCACCTCGCCGTCGCCCTGCGGCTGGCGGGTGCAGGCGGCCCGGTCCACGTCCGCTCCGGCGCAGGCGCGTTCCATCACCTCCACGAGCCGCTGCTGCACGGCGAGCTGCCGCAGATGGTCAAGGGTGCTGTAGCCGACCAGATCGACGGCGAGGATCAGCCGCCGGAGGGCGGGCGGGATGCTGCCGCTCATTCGTCCTCGTCCTCCTCGACGGGGAAGTCCGCCGCGGGGAAGTCCTCGACGGGGAAGTCCGCTGCGGGGAAGTCCGCCGCGTGGACATCCTCCAGGGGGTCGTCCGCCACGGGGAAGTCCGCTGCGGGGGACTCCGGCTCTTGGACCTCCGCCGCGTGGACATCCTCGGCGTGGACATCCTCGGCGTGGACATCCTCGGCGCGGAAATCCTCGGCGCGGGGCTCCGCCGCCGTGGGGAACAGGGTCTCGCCCACTCCGGTCACTCGCTCTCGCGTCCCTCGGCCGACCCTGGCGGCAAGACTCCACGCCTCCCGCCGGACCTTGTCCGCGATGACGCCGAGGACGTCGGCCGAGGTCTGCGACGCCACAGCACCGGGGTCATGAGGACCAGGACCAGCAGGGTCCGGCGGGTCCAGATCCACCGTCGGAACCAGCCCACCGTGCGGCCGAACCAGCCCGGTCGGCCGCCCGCTTTTCCCGGGCCGAGACGCACCGGCCGTCCCGGGGTGTCGTGGACCGCCAGCACATAGAGCGACTCGCCCGGCTCCGGAACGGGGGCGTCCGCGGCGCCCTCCGTCTCGTTCAGCACCAGGGCCCGGCCCACGGTCGCGCCGGTGAGCAGGGCCCGTACCCGGGCCAGGAAGTCCACTCGGGCCCCGTCCCGGACGTCCGCGTACCACGACCCGTCCGGATCGTCGCCGGGGAGCGCCGGTACGGGGGCCAGCCCGGCGAGGAAGGCGTCCAGCCGCCGGCACACCTCGCCGCCCGCGTCGGCGTCCCGGCGGTCCCGCAGCTCCATGACGTCCGGATCGGGGAAGACCTGGTCGAGCGCCGTGCCGAGCGCCGTGCGCGGGTCGCCGCCGCCGCTGCCGCCGTCATAGCCGTCGTAGCCGGAGAGCCAGTCGTGGATGAACCGGAAGACCGGGTGGGCGGGTCCGACCGGGGTGTCCGACTCCAGGGCGAGGACATGGCGGATGGGCCGGTGGAAGGCGTCGCGCCGCCGGGACGGCACGGTCGCCAGGAGGCGCCAGCCGGGGCCGTCGGTCTCCACCAGCAGGGTCGGCTCCTCGAACCGGGTGTACGGGCGGTACGCCTGCCACCACATCGCGGCCGGGGCGGCGCCGAGGAAGCGGTAGTCGGCGTTCCGCTCGAAGCCGCGGGTCATCAGATAGCCGTGGACGCGGCCGAGGGCGCTCAGCTCCCTCATCGCCCTCATCTCCGTGTGCCTGTCCCCGTCCATGGAGTCGTCCATGGGATCGTCCATGGGGTCGTCCATGGGATCGTCCATCGTGTGGTCCATGGGATGTCCCCTCAGAGCCATCTGCTGCGTTTGCCGAGTTCACGGGTGGCCAGCGACCGGACGGCGTCGTCGAGCCGGGCGATCTGGAGGCGCAGCCGCTCCGCCTCCGCCTGGTGTCCCGCCGCCGCCAGCCGGGCCACCCGGGTGTCGCCGTTGGCCCAGTGCCGCAGCGCCCGGAACCAGCCCCGCCGGTAGCTCTTCAGGTTCTCCTCGGCCTGCTCTCTCGCCCCGTCGTGCCGGTCGGCGACCTGGGCGGTGTAGCTGCTGCGGGACTGCATGAGCATCCGGCAGACGGCGCTCAGCAGATCGTCCGCGCCCACGATGCTGATCCTGGTCGGGCGCCGGATGCCGAAGTGGCTGACCGGTGCGAGCACCGCCGACCCGGCCCGGGTCGGATGCCACTCGGTACGGACCAGTTCGACACAGCCGAGGGTGTCGACCGGGCAGTACAGCACCTTGGCGTGCGGCGCGTTCAGCCGGATCAGCTCGATCAGCGGGCCGTAGACCGTACGCACCCGTTCCAGCAGGCGCACGGCCCGGTTCTTGCGTCCCCCGTTGTCCGCGAAGTAGCTCTCACATTTGACCGGCGCGAAGACGATCAGGGCGGGCTGGTCGGTGAGGTCGGCGCGGCGCTGCGCCCAGTCCAGCACGATGTCCTGGACCACCATGGTCTCCAGCACATGCGTGACGCTCTGGAGGTGGGCGGTCTGTACGGCCTCCATCAGCACCGTGGCGTCCACCGGGACCAGCAGCACATTGCAGTCGGTGAGGAAGTCGAGGCACTCCTTCCACTGCTGGTGCTCGGGCTCCGTCATGTGGTCGGGCTCGGCCATCCAGCCGCCGGGGAAGTCCAGCAGGGAGAACCCGATGGCCTCGCCGTCGCGGCCGGCCCGCAGCTCCAGCTGGAGGTACCGGGCCTCCGAGCCGCCGGCCAGCCGGGATTCGAAGCTCTCGGCGAGGACTCCGCCGTTGAGGGCGCTGCGGCTGGCCCGCAGGACGTTCCGGGTCTCCTTGTCCGCCTCACGCAGGCGTACCCCGCTGCTGCCGAGCAGCCGCTCGCTGTCGGTGAGCACGGACACCACCAGCGAGGTCTTGCCGACGCCGCTGGGGCCGAGCATGCCGATCCGGAAGGGCGGCGGGGCGTCGTCGGTGCCGGTGCTGGTGTCGGTGTCGGTCACGGCTGCTCCTCGGGTGCTTCGGCGGACAGCGGCCCGGTGGCCTGCCGTACCGTCTGCCGGACGGCGTCGCAGGCGCGGCTCACGGCCGCGAACCGGGCGTGTCCGCTGCCCAGCCCGCTGTAGCGGCCGGGCCAGAGTTCATTGCGGTAGCTGCGGGCGAGCCGGGCGAACTCGCGGTCGGAGGAGCCCGAGCGGATCAGCGCGTCCTCGAACTGCTCCACCGCCGCGAACAGCACCTGGGCGGGCAGTACCGCGTCGCCCAGCAGGGCCTGCCGGGTGGTGTGGGCGGCCTGCTCGGCCCGCTGCTGGACGAAGCCGTACAGCTCCGCGACGCCGTCCGCGCTGGCCTCGACGGTGATCTGGGTGCGCATACCGCCGGTCAGCGGATCGCGCACGGTCAGGCTCAGATCGTCCAGCTGGGGGCGGATCCTGGGGTGGAGCTGGGTGCGGTAGTCCAGGCGCAGGTCCAGCAGTTCCCCGACGGCGGCGGCCAGCTCCGGGCAGGGCTCGGAGCCGGTGAGCAGCAGGTCGGCGAAGGCGCGCAGGACGGCGGCGGGGGGCGGGGCGGGGGCGGGGGCGGGAGTGGTCTCGGGGGCCGCCGGGGCGGGGGCGGGTCCGGTGCCGGGGACGTCCCCGAGCAGGTTCCCGGTCCGTTCCCGCAGTGTCGTGGCGATGGCGCCCAGCAGGCGTACCACCCGTTCCTGGAAGTAGAGGTCGATCGTGGAGAACCGGCGGCCGATCTCCACCCGGATGCGGTTGAACTCGTCCACGGCGACCTGGCTGGCGTCCTGCTTGACGAGGACGCGTCCCAGATGGGCGTCGACCCAGGCGCCGCGGTGGGCGCCGACCGGATCGCCGCTGTTCCCGGTGGGGAGGGGCGGGACGGCGCTCTCCCGGGCGGGGACGGGCGGGGTGCCGTCTTCCCTGGCCGGGATGGGCGGGGTGGCGTTCTCCCCGGCGGGGACAGGTCGGGTGCCGCCTTCCCGGGCCGGGACGGGCGGGGTGGCGTTCTCCCCGGCGGGGACCGGTCGGGTGCCGCCTTCCCGAGCCGGCACAGGCGCGGCGGCGCTCTTCCCGGCAGGGCCCGGTGCCGGGTCGGGCGGCGCGCCGGTGCCGAGCCCGTGCACGATCCACGCGCGCAACTGGTCGTAGGCGCTCTCCACGGCGGCGACGAAGTCCTTGTCCTCCTGCTCGGCCATGACCTCCGCGCGGAGCCGTCCGCGCAGCGCGGCGAGATCCGCCGCCAGGGACTCCTGCAACTGGCGGGTCATGTCGCCGAGGTCCTCGGCGGGGGCGGCGGACATGCCCCGGAGCCGGTGGACCGCGCCCGTGATCCGCTCGACGCGTTCCAGCACGGCGGCGGCCAGCTCACCGGAGCGCCGGTCCAGTTCGGCGACGATGTCCCGGTCCATCGCGGGCAGCCGCCGCACCAGCAGGTCCAGCAGCGGCTGGAGCAGATCGCGGCCGACCGCGTCCGGATCGGCGCCGTCCGCCTCCAGCACGGTGAAGCGGCTGTCGCCGCGTCCCGCGTTCAGCTCGCTGCGCAGATTGCCCCGGAGGTCCTCGATCAGCCGCGGGGCGTCCCCGGCGCCCCTGTTGACCAGGAAGCACACGAAGTCACCGGTGCGCCGGACGAGACCGCGGGCCATGTCCAGGAGGGCCAGCGCCCGGTCGTCGGCGGCGCTGTAGAAGGCCATGCCCTCCACCGGGCGCTTCACCAGGAGGACCAGGTCCACCTCGTGCCGCAGCCCGGCCACATGGTGCCGCTCGGCGTCCGCGGCGATCTCCCCGAGCCCGGGGAGGTCGACCAGGGCGAGCTGTCCGACGTCGCCGTGCGGGAAGGGGCAGCTGATCCGCACCTCCTTGACGGCCAGATAGGGGCGGGGCGCGTCTCCGGTGTCGACCTCCGCCTGGGTCGGGTAGGCGACATGGCGCCGCACCTGGTCCAGCGGCACCTCGCGCACGCCGCCCACCAGGTCCGCCCGGTAGGACGGCAGGGCGCGCTGGGCCGCCCTGACCCGCTCCAGGACCGGGCCGCGGATGTCCTCGACCGTGTCGGGGTAGGGCCAGTCGGCGAACTCGTCGAGGGTGCCGGGACGCCCATGCAGCCCGAGCAGCGTGTGGTACGGCCACACCGACTGCTCCAGGAACGAGGCGGGGTCATGGAGTTCCAGCACCGCGCGCGCCGGACCCTCCGTGTGCTGGATACGGGACCGGACCGCCGTGACGGGCACCCCCGATCCGGACGGGATCTGCTCGGCGCCGAGCCCCGAGATCGACCGCAGCACGGTGCTCTTGCCCACCCGCGCCTGACCGCTGACCCCGAGAGTGACGGTCGTCCGGGCGAACCGGGCTGAGGTGTGCTGGTACTGCTCCGACAGTCCCGCGATCCGTACCTGGAGGTCCTGCACGCCCAGGTCCTCGGTCTGGGCGAGGATCTCCGCGGAGGCGTCCTCATGCCGGCGCAGGGCGAGGACCGCCTGCTCCAGCTCCGTCAGCCGGGTGTTCACCTCCCCCCACCAGGTGATCTGCGACAGGACCTCGGCTCGTAAGGCCCGGCGCGCGAGGAGCAACTCCTCGATCCGCCGAGCCACCTGGGACCGCGACAAAACCGCCTCCCCCCTCTTCCCCGGCTCACCGGGGAGACCTTCCGCTCCCCAGGAAGACCCTTCGCTCCCCGGAGAGACCCTCCGCTCCCCTGGGACACCCTCACGCGGGCACCCCAACTAGCCCGGCACAGCGCCGAGTTGATCCCTCGGCGCGGCCGGTCCACCCCCCGCTCTCCCCTGGAGGCCGCTCAGCGTAGGGCTCCGCGCGCCGCCCGTCCCCCTCAAGTGAGGGAATTGTGCGAGAAATGACGAACCGGGGTGAGGAAGGGACGTATCGCGACCGGATCCATGGGCGCGCCACAGGACCCTCAGGGCCTGTCCACAGCCGCCACGGGTAGCCCTCACACGGCTCTGAGCTGGTCTTTCCCGCCCAGGAACGATCGCGTCCCGACCGGCGTCCTACCTAGCGTCCGCACTCTCGTGCCACACTGCCGGATTCCGCACGAGGCCCACCGAGACACAGGGTCCACCGAGACACATGGCCGACCGAGACACGTGGCCGACCGAGACACGAGGCCCGCGGAAGCACGAGGCCCACCACGAGGCCCACAGAGACCAGGGAGCGCCCCGGACCCATGGACAGCACCACAGCGACCTCGCTCTGGGACGAACTGACCGGCACCCAGCCCGCCCCCGACGTATGGGTGGTGATCGGCACCCTGCTGGTCGCGCTGGCCGTCGTCGTCCCGCACGCCCCGTGGCGGATATCCCGCAACGCCATCACCATCGCCCACGAGGGCGGGCACGGGCTGATCGCCCTGCTCACCGGGCGCAGCCTGACCGGTATCCGGCTGCACTCGGACACCAGCGGCCTGACGGTGAGCCGGGGCAAGCCGCACGGCATCGGCATGATCCTCACCGCCGCCGCGGGCTACACCGCCCCGCCGCTGCTCGGCCTCGGCGGTGCCGCGCTGCTCGGCTCGGGCCGGATCACGCTGCTGCTGTGGCTGGCGACGGCCCTGCTGCTGGCGATGCTGGTGATGATCCGCAACGCGTACGGCGTCCTGACGGTGTGCGTCAGTGGGGCGGCCTTCCTGCTGGTGTCCTGGCTGGCGGGTCCGCAGGTGCAGGCCGCGTTCGCGTACACGGTGGTGTGGTTCCTGCTGGTCGGCGGGGTGCGCCCGGCCTTCGAGCTCCAGGCGAAGCGCTCCCGTGGCGGCGCGGGCGACTCGGACGCGGACCAGCTGTCCCGGCTGACACACGTCCCGGCGGGCCTGTGGTTCTTCCTGTTCCACGCGGTGTCGCTGTGCTCGCTGATCGGCGGCGGCCGATGGCTGCTGGAGCTGTGAGCGTGCCCGGCGCGACGAGCCCGGCGCCAGGAATCCGCCCTGAGTGACGTACGCCGGACGCCGGACGGGGAAGCCCCGGCGGAAGGGGGGCGCACGGCGGACGGGTGACCGCCCGGAACCGGGCCCCGCCCGGCCGCGAGAGGCGAAACACCGCCCACCCCGCCCCTTATAAGGTGGGTGTATGGCCCCCAACACCACGCACACCGCCCTCTGGCCCGCCCCGCACGCGAGCGGAGCCGTCGACGCGACGGTCCACGTGCCGGGGTCGAAGTCGGTCACGAACCGTGCTCTCGTGCTCGCCGCCCTCGCCTCCGAGCCCGGCTGGCTGCGCCGTCCGCTGCGCTCCCGCGACACCCTGCTGATGGCCGGTGCCCTGCGGGCGATGGGCGTGGGCATCGAGGAGACGGTGTCGTCCAGCTCCTCGGTCGCCGGTGACTCCGGCGAGGCGTGGCGGGTGCTCCCGGCCGGGCTGCGCGGCGACACCGCCGTCGACGTCGGCAACGCCGGGACGGTGATGCGGTTCCTGCCGCCGGTGGCGGCGCTGGCCGACGGCCCGGTCCGGTTCGACGGCGATCCACGCTCGTACGAGCGTCCGCTGCACGGGGTGATCGACGCGCTGCGGGTGCTCGGGGCCCGGATCGACGACGACGGGCGGGGCGCGCTGCCGCTGACCGTGCAGGGCTCGGGGGCGCTGGAGGGCGGCCCGGTGGAGATCGACGCGTCCTCGTCGTCGCAGTTCGTCTCCGCGCTGCTGCTGTCCGGGGCGCGCTTCAACCAGGGCGTGGAGGTCCGGCACATCGGCTCCGCCCTGCCGTCGATGCCGCACATCCGGATGACGGTGGACATGCTGCGCGCGGTCGGCGCCCAGGTGGACACCCCGGAGTCGGGCGGCGAGCGCAATGTCTGGCGGGTGACGCCGGGCGCGCTGCTCGGCCGCGATCTGACCGTCGAGCCGGACCTGTCCAACGCCCAGCCCTTCCTGGCGGCGGCGCTGGTGACCGGTGGCAAGGTGATCGTCCCGGACTGGCCGGCCCGTACCACCCAGCCCGGCGACCGGCTGCGGGAGATCTTCACGGAGATGGGCGGCAGCTGCGAACTGACGGACTACGGACTGGAATTCACCGGATCCGGCGCGATCCACGGAGTGGATGTGGACCTGAGCGAGGTCGGTGAGCTGACCCCCGGTATCGCGGCGGTCGCGGCGCTCGCCGACTCCCCCTCCACCCTGCGCGGGGTGGCCCACCTCCGGCTCCATGAGACGGACCGGCTGGCCGCGCTGACCAAGGAGATCAATGAACTGGGCGGCGATGTGACGGAGACCGCCGACGGACTGCGCATCCGCCCGCGCCGGCTGCACGGCGGGATCTTCCACACCTACGAGGACCACCGGATGGCGACCGCGGGCGCGATCATCGGTCTGGCGGTGGACGGCGTACAGATCGAGAACGTGGCCACGACGGCGAAGACCCTGCCGGACTTCCCCGACCTGTGGACCGGGATGCTCGGGGCGTAGGGGTTCACGCGATGCGCCGCTACGGCAAGCACACCGACGAGGACGACATCCGTTCGCGCCCCAACCGCAAGGGCAACCGGCCGCGCACCCATATCCGTCCCAAGCACGAGGACGCGGCCGAGGGCATGGTCCTCACCGTCGACCGGGGCCGGCTGACGTGTCTGGTCGAGGACCGTACGGTGATCGCGATGAAGGCCCGGGAGCTGGGCCGCAAGGCGGCGGTGGTCGGCGACCGGGTGGCCCTGGTCGGCGATCTGTCCGGCACCAAGGACACCCTCGCCCGGATCGTCCGCATCGAGGAGCGCACCTCGCTGCTGCGCCGCACGGCGGACGACGACGATCCCTACGAGCGGGTGGTGGTCGCCAACGCCGACCAGCTGGCGATCGTCACCGCGCTCGCCGACCCCGAGCCGCGCCCCCGGCTGATCGACCGCTGTCTGGTGGCCGCGTACGACGGCGGTCTCGACCCGGTGCTGGTGATGACCAAGTCGGACCTGGCCTCCCCGGACAAGCTCCGGGAGCTGTACGGCGACCTGGACATCCCGTTCGTCGTCACCAGCCGGGAGGAGCTGGCGAGCGGGGCGGCGGTGGAGCGGGTCGCCGAGCATCTGGCCGGGAAGGTGACGGCGTTCGTCGGGCACTCCGGGGTCGGCAAGACCACGCTGGTCAACGCGCTGGTCCCGGCGGACCGGCGGCGGCTGACCGGTCATGTCAACGCGGTGACCGGCCGGGGCAGGCACACCACGACCTCGGCGCTCGCGCTGCCGCTGGCCGGGTCCGGCGGCTGGGTGATCGACACCCCGGGCGTGCGGTCCTTCGGACTCGCCCACATCGACCCGTCCCGGGTCATCCACGCCTTCCCCGACCTGGAGCCCGGTACGGCGGACTGTCCGCGCGGGTGCAGCCATGACGAGCCCGACTGCGCGCTGGACGCCTGGGTGGCCGACGGTCACGCCGATCCGGCCCGGCTCTACTCGCTGCGGCGGCTGCTGGCGACCAGGGAGCGCCGGGACGGCGACTGACCTTGGCGTTGTTTGATCCGTTCAAGGTCAGGTAAGGGCATAATCGCAACAGCCGTATCCCAAGCCCTAGTAAAGTCTGACAAGCGGTCACAGGACGTCACAGAACGTGAAGTTACGGGAGGATTGCGCATGGCGTGGCTGCTGGTCATCGTCGCGGGGCTGCTCGAAACGGGCTTCGCCGTCTGTCTGAAGCTGTCGCACGGGTTCACCCGGCTCTGGCCGACGGTCGCCTTCTGCATCTTCGCCCTGGGCAGCTTCGGTCTGCTCACCCTGGCCCTGAAGAAGCTGGACGTGGGCCCGGCGTACGCGGTGTGGACCGGGATCGGCGCGGCCGGTACGGCGATCTACGGCATGGTCTTCCTCGGCGATCTGGTGTCGGTCCTGAAGATCGTCTCGATCAGCCTGGTGGTCATAGGAGTCGTCGGCCTCCAGCTCTCGGGGTCCGCACACTGACTCCGGGCCCTTGGGGGGCATCCGGTGGTCTGAGTCCGGCCCTTTCAGAGGTCATCCGGCGCACTGAGTCCCTGCCTCTCCCGGGGTCATCCGGCGGTCCGAGTCCGGCCCCTTCAGGGGTCATCCGGCGCACCGACCCCGGCACTTTCTGGAGTCATCCGGCGCACTGAGTCCTCCCTCTCCCGGGGGCGTCCGGCGCATGAGTCCGGCCCTTTCTGGGGTCATCCGGTGGTCTGGCGGGACAGCGCGTCCCGTATGAGCCCGGCGACGCCGCCCTCCCCCGGGGGCGCGGCGACGCAGGACAGCGCGAGGCGGACCGCGAGTTCGCAGGCGCGGGCCAGTTCGGCGGTCTCGGTCCCCGGCCGGGCGCGCCCGCCGCCGAGCACGGCGACCGCCCGGTCCCGGACCAGGGCCACCAGATCGCCCGGCGAGGGCAGCGGCCCGTCGGCCCGGCGCTGCGCGGGCACCGCGGCGGACGACGGCACGGCGGCGAGCGAGGGCCTCGGCAGCCGCTCGCTCCAGCATCCGGTGACCATGGCTCCGACCAGCGCGTTCTGCCGGGCGGCGAGGGTGATCCACTCGGCGGTCGCGGTGAGCCGCTCCCGGGCGTCGACCGCGGAGGACAGCGCCCGTTCCACACCGGCGAGATAGCCGTCGGCCTCGCGGCGGACCAGGGCGCGGGCCAGGCCGTCCTTGCCGCCGAACTCGTTGTACAGCGTCTGCCGGGACACCCCGGCCGCCGCGGCCACGTCCACCATCCGCACCGCGGACCACGGCCGCCGGGCCAGCGCGGTGTAGGCGGCGTCGAGCAGGGATTCCCGAGCAGCAGGCATCACGCCTCCCAGGGGGAACGACACTGCCGCACAGATTTGACGCGCGGGGTGGAGGTGTCAAGGGTCCGCGCAACCCCGTACGGCAGCGCACGGCACTGTGCGGCCCCGCGCCGCCGCTCCGCCGTCCCCCCGTTCCGCCGTGACACACCCACGCGCCCCCCATGGCCCGTCCCCGGTCCGGACAGATAGCGTGCGGGTATGCCCGACTATCTCGACGATCTCCGGCTCGCCCACGTTCTCGCGGACGCCGCGGACGCGACCACCATGGAACGGTTCAAGGCTCTCGACCTCAAGGTGGAGACCAAGCCGGACATGACCCCGGTGAGCGAGGCGGACAAGGCCGCCGAGGAACTCATCAGGAGTCAGCTCCAGCGCGCCCGCCCCCGGGACGCGGTGCTCGGCGAGGAGTACGGGGTGGCGGGCACCGGCCCCCGGCGCTGGGTGATCGACCCGATCGACGGGACCAAGAACTATGTGCGGAGCGTCCCGGTCTGGGCCACGCTGATCTCCCTGATGGAGGCGGCGGAGGGCGGCTACCAGCCGGTCGTGGGCCTGGTCTCGGCGCCCGCGCTGGGCCGTCGCTGGTGGGCGGCGAAGGGGCACGGGGCGTTCTCCGGCCGCAGTCTGACCTCCGCGAGCCGTATCCATGTCTCGGCGGTCAACCGGCTCGCGGACGCGTCCTTCGCGTACTCCTCGCTGTCCGGCTGGGAGGAGCAGGGCCGGCTGTCCGGATTCCTGGATCTGACCCGGCAGGTGTGGCGCACCCGGGCGTACGGCGACTTCTGGCCGTACATGCTGGTGGCCGAGGGCGCGGTCGACCTGTGCGCCGAGCCGGAGCTGTCCCTGTGGGACATGGCGGCCACCGCGATCATCGTGACCGAGGCGGGCGGCGCCTTCACCGGGCTCGACGGCCGCCCCGGCCCGCACAGCGGCAACGCCGCCGCGTCCAACGGCCCCCTCCACGACGAGTTGCTCGGCTACCTCAACAACCGCCGCTAAAACCGGCCGCCACCGGAGCCCGAACGCCTCCACGCGCCCCAGGGCGGGCCGTACGCGCCCCCTTGTTGACTCTCCCTTTGCCTGCGACTCTGAGAGCCCCCACCCTTGTGAATTTGTGAAACGATGAACTAATCAACCGATGAAACCCCATCGGACCCACTGAGGGCGGGGACTCCCAAGGAGGTGGCTCCAGCCCATGCTCGTCCGCGACGCCATGAGCACCGTGGTCCTCACCATCGGCCCCGACCACACACTCCGCCAGGCCGCCGCGCTGATGTCCGCGCGCCGGGTCGGTGCGGCGGTGGTCCACGACCCCGACGCCGACGGGATCGGCATACTCACCGAGCGCGACATCCTCATCTCCGTCGGTCTGGGACAGGACCCGGACATCGAACGCGCCCACGCCCACACCACCACCGATGTCGTCTTCGCCGCCCCGGCCTGGACCCTGGAGGAGGCCGCGCACGCCATGGCCCACGGCGGCTTCCGCCATCTGATCGTGCTGGAGCGCGGCGAACCCGCCGGGATCGTCTCGGTCCGCGACATCATCCGCTGCTGGGCCCCGCGCCGCCAGCGCGTCCCCGCGTAACTAGCGGGCCGGGAAAAGGGCAAGGAAAGCGGGCCGGGTCCCCGTCCAGGGGACCCGGCCCGTCGCTCCGGCAGGCGGGGTCAGCCGCGCATGGCCTGGACCGCGGCCTCCAGCCGCTTGCCGAAGTCCGCGTCCGCCCGCCGGAAGTTGCCGATCGCGCGCTCGGCGAGGTCGTCGCGCGAGACACCCGCGATGGCCCCGGCCAGATTGGCGATCAGCCGCTCCTTCTCGTCCTCGGACATCAGCCGGTAGAGGTCACCGGCCTGGACGAAGTCGTCGTCCTCGGAGTGCGAGGGAGCCGGGTGCTCGCCGGTGAGACCGGTGACCGCGGTGGCCGACCACAGGGGGCGGTCGGTCTGGTGGGGGCCGCCGAAGCTGTTGGGCTCGTAGTTCTTGGCGCCCTTGTGACGGCCGTCGTACAGCGCGCCGTCGCGCCCGTGGGTGCGGGCCTCGGTGGCGTGCGGGCGGTTGACCGGGAGGTGGTCGGCGTTGATCCCGACCCGGTAGCGGTGGGCGTCGCCGTACGCGAACAGCCGGGCCTGGAGCATCTTGTCCGGGGACGGGCCGATGCCGGGCACGAAGTGGGCCGGGGAGAAGATGCTCTGCTCGACCTCGGCGAACACGTTCTCCGGGTTGCGGTTCAGCTCCAGCCTGCCGATGGTGACCGGCGGATAGTCCGCGTGCGGCCAGACCTTGGTGAGGTCGAACGGGTTGAAGCGATAGGCCGCCGCGTCCTCGGCCGGCATGATCTGCACCTGCACGGTCCAGCTCGGGAACTCCCCGCGCTCGATGGCCTGGCGCAGATCGCGCTGATGGGAGTCGGGGTCCTTACCCGCGAGCCGCTCGGCGTCCGCGGCGGCGAGGTTCTTGATCCCCTGGTCCGTCTTGAAGTGGTACTTCACCCAGAAGACCGCCCCGGCCTCGTTCGTCCACTGGAAGGTGTGCGAGCCGTAGCCGTTCATGTGGCGGTACGAGGCCGGGATGCCGCGGTCACCGAAGAGCCAGGTCACCTGGTGGGTGGCCTCGGGGCTGAGCCCCCAGAAGTCCCATACGTTGTCCGCCTCCTGGGAGCCGGTGTACGGGTCGCGCTTCTGGGTGTGGATGAAGTCCGGGAACTTGATCCCGTCCTTGATGAAGAAGATCGGGGTGTTGTTGCCGACGAGGTCGTAGTTGCCGTCCTCGGTGTAGAACTTCAGCGCGAAGCCGCGCGGGTCGCGCACCGCGTCCGCCGCCCCCAGGTTCCCGGCCACGGTCGAGAACCGCAGGAAGACCTCGGTCTCCTTGCCGACCTCGGAGAGAAATCCGGCCCGGGTGTACGGGGTGACATCGGCGGTCACCGTGAAGGTGCCGTAGGCACCGGCCCCTCGGGCGTGCACCACCCGCTCCGGGATGCGCTCCCGGTTGAAGTGGGCCAGCTTCTCCAGCAGAAGCTGGTCCTGGATCAGCAGCGGACCGCCGACCCCCGCGGCCTCACTGTTCTGGTTGTCGGAGACCGGGGCACCGGCCTCCGTGGTGAGCGGTCCCTGCGTCACGTCCGCCTCCAGCTGCACGTTCTTGTTCCTCGCCTAAAGTCGTCTCCGATCCTACAATGGACATTGTCCAAGTCAAGCAGGGCTCTAAAGCCACACCTATTCAGGACCTGGGCCCCTTGCTGTTAAGGTGGTCGGCATGAGTGACCTTCTGGAACGGCTGCGCGGACGCGGATGGCGTATGACCGCGCAGCGGCGTGTCGTCGCCGAGGTGCTCGCCGGTGATCATGTCCATCTGACCGCCGACGAGGTGCACGCCCGTGCCGTGGCCAAGCTGCCCGAGATCTCCCGGGCGACGGTCTACAACACGCTCGGCGAGCTGGTCTCGCTCGGCGAGATCCTCGAGGTCAGCACCGACAAACGGGCCAAGCGCTACGACCCCAACGCGCACCGGCCGCACCAGCACCTGGTGTGCGCCCAGTGCGGCGCGATCCGGGACGTCCACCCGACCGGCAATCCGCTGGCCGACCTCCCCGACACCGAGCGCTTCGGCTTCACGATCTCGGACGTCGAGATGACGTACCGCGGCATCTGCCCGAACTGCGCGAGCGCGTAACCAGCGCCAGTACCAGCACCAGCACCAGCACGTCCACCGAGCCCCGGTGCCCCTTCGGCGCCGGGGCCTTCGGTATGTCCGGCACCCCACCCAGACGCCCCACCCGGACACCGCGCCCCTCCGTCCCGTTCCGTCCCCACCCTTCCCGAATCCCTTCCCGAATCTGACGACCCGTCATATGGTCGACGGCACCCACCAGTCCGTACCGCACTCCGCGAGGAGACCCAGTGGGAGAGCCGTACACACCGGAAGCGAACCGTCCGAAACTCACCGCCACCGATCTGACCCGCACATTCGGCCGAACCCCCCACGCGGTCGACGCCCTCGGCCCGCTCGACCTCACCGTCGCCGCGGGCGAGTTCGTCTGTGTCGTAGGCCCCTCGGGCTGCGGCAAGTCCACCCTGCTGCGGATCGCCGCCGGGCTGCTGCGCCCCAGCACCGGCCGCCTGGAGATCCGCACCGCCAGCCCCCGCCCCGCCGCGATGATCTTCCAGGACTATGGGATCTACGACTGGAAGACCGTGCGGGCCAATGTCCGCTTCGGTCTGGACATCCAGGGCGTCCCGCGCCGCGAGGGCGACCGGCGCGCGGCCGACTGGCTGGCCCGGCTGGGCCTCGCCGACTTCGCCCACGCCTACCCGGCGACCCTGTCCGGCGGGATGCGCCAGCGCGTGGCCATCGCCCGCGCCCTCGCCGTCGAGCCCGAACTGCTGCTGATGGACGAGCCCTTCGCGGCGCTTGACGCCCAGTTGCGCACGATCCTCCAGGACGAGCTGCTGGAGATCACCCAGGCGCTGCGCACCACCACGCTGTTCATCACCCACAGCCTGGAGGAGGCGATCGTGCTGGGTGACCGGGTGCTGGTGATGTCCGCCCGGCCGGGCCGGATCATCGCCGAGCACCGCCCGCCGTTCCCCCGCCCGCGCACCGGTGACATCCGCGCCACCGCCGAGTTCACCGCGCTCAAGGGCGAGCTGTGGGAACTGCTGCGCAAGGAGGCGGTGCAGGTATGAGTACCGTCGTGCGCACCCCGCCCGCCGAATCCGTGCTGGTCCGTGAGCCGGGGCCGCGTGAACTGCATCCCGGGCGCACCCATCGCCGCCGCCGCGCCCTGGAGGTCTCCCTCGCCCTCGCCGTGCCGCTGGCGCTCGTCCTGCTCTGGCAGTTGGCCGCCGCCCAGGCGTGGATCGACGACCGGGTCTACCCGGCCCCGTCCACGATCCTCGCCGACGGCTGGGACCGGGCGGCGGCCGGTGAGCTGTGGCCGGACGTCTGGGCCACCTTGCGACGCGTGCTCGCCGGGTACGCCGTCGGCACCGCCGCCGGGTATCTGCTCGGGCTGCTGATGGGGTCGTTGTCCCTGGTCAGGGCGGCGCTGGAGCCGCTGCTCGACGCGCTGTACGTGGTGCCGAAGCTGGCCCTGCTGCCGATCTTCCTCAATATGTTCGGGCTCGGCGAGGGTCCGCAGGTGGCGCTGGTCGCGGCGACGGTGTTCTTCTTCGTGTGGATCTCCACCATGTCCGCGGTGATCGCGGTCCCGGCCGGGCACCGGGACGCGGGCCGGGTCTTCGGGGCGTCGCCCTGGCAGATGTTCCGCCATGTGCTGCTGCCCGCCTCGCTCCCGGCGGTGCTGGTCGGGGCGCGGATCGCGGCCGGGGTGGCGGTGCTGGTCATCGTCGCCTCGGAGCAGATCGCGGCGGCGGACGGGCTGGGCCATCTGATCTTCGACTCCCGGGCGCTGTTCCAGAACGATGTGATGTTCGTCGGCATCGTGTGCGTCGCCGTCCTCGGCGTCCTGTTCTCCGAACTGATCCGCCTGGCGGGCCGCTTCCTCACCCCCTGGGCACCACGCGACCGCGGACGGGGCCAGTCATGAACCGAAGCGATATCGCCGGCCGGCCCAGAAGACGCGGCAGATGCGGAGGTGTCCTGCTGGCGGTCGCCGGACTGCTGGCATCGGCGGCCTGCTCCGCCCAGGGCACCTCGGACGACAACGACAACGGCACGAAGCCCCGCCCCCGCACGATCACCCCGGTCGACGGCTGTGGCCCGACCGCCTGGACCGACCCGTCGGACCTCGCCGCCGACCGCGCCCCCGCCCGCTGCGCCCCGAACGCGCCCGCCCCGAAGCCGTTGTCCGAGCCCCGTGCGCTGACCATCGCCACCGGCACCTTGAGCGCCGAGTACGTGGCCGCGCTGCGGGTCGCGGTGGACAAGGGCGAGTTCGAGAAGGAGGGCCTGGACGTCACCCTGAAGGTGCTGCCCACCCCGGACGCCCTGCCGCTGCTGGCCAAGGGCGATCTGGACGCGCTGTGGGCGGCCCCGGAGGCGGCGGTGATGAACGGCGTCAAGGGCGGCTTCGACATCAAGTGGGTCGCCGGGAACTTCTCCCCCGACCCGGCGTCCAAGAGCGGGCTCTGGGTGCGGGCGGAGGGGGACGCCGGGCGGGTCGAGATGGCCGGGCGCAAGCTCGGCACGATGATCGGCAAGGGGTCGGTGATCGCGTACCCGATGCAGCGGGCGCTGCGGGAACACGGCGGCGGCCTGGACCGCATCCAGTACCAGCAACTGGGCTCGGCGGACGTACTGACGGCGCTGCGCAACGGCGGCGTCGACTCGGCCTGGCTGCTGGACCCGGTGTGGCGCACGGTGGACGGCGAGCGGGGCTACACCTTCCTCGGCGGCCAGCCCCTGGGCGAGCCCCTCGGCGGCCTGCTGTACGGCCCGAACCTGCTGTCGGACGACGCGGACGCGGGCGTCGCCGTGCTCCGCGCCTACATCCGCACGGTGAACACCTACTTCACCGGCGACTACAAGGACGACCCGGCCTTCGTCGGCTATCTCGCCGGACTGCTGGAACAGGACGCCTCGGTGCTGCGCTCTACCCCGTCCCTGCGCATGGACTGGGAGATCCGCGACGGCACCACGGACCGACTGCAAGCGGCCTACGCGGCCCAGGGAGTGGCGGAGGGCGACCCCCTGCCGGAGTCCCGCACGGTCGACCGCGCGCTGTACGCGGAGGCGGTGGGCCACGAGCCGGACTGAGTGCCGTACGCCACACCGCCGCACACCACACGGCCGTACGCCACACCGTTCGTACGACCTGCCGTCGTACGACACACCAAGGGCCGGAACCCTGAGGGTTCCGGCCCTTGGCCTTGAGTAGCGGGGACAGGATTTGAACCTGCGACCTCTGGGTTATGAGCCCAGCGAGCTACCGAGCTGCTCCACCCCGCGTCGGTGAATGCAACGTTACGTCACCGGGGTCCGACGAGGCAAATCACGGCGCCGGGGGCGCGGTCCTCGGGTCAGGATGGCGTGATGGTGAGCCCCGAAGACTGGATGCGGGTGCGGCGCGGTCTGCGGTTCGGGCAGCGGCTGCGCGGCACGGTGACGGCGGTCCCGCGCCCCGGCGCGATCGGCGTCTTCATGGACCTCGGTCTGGCGGTGGACGGTTACGTCGACGTCTCCCTCCTGCCCCGGGACCCGGCCCGCTGGCCGGTCGAGGGCACCGCGTGCGACGTCGAGGTCTGGTGGGCGGACGACCGGCCGCGGATCGCTCTGAAGCCGGTGGACCGGCGCTTCCTGCGGGACGACTTCACCGCGTGGCAGCGCGCCACACGACCGGACTGGCCCGAGCGCGTCCCGGTGGAACGGGCGTGGGTCGACGCGGCGGCGGCGCGCCGGAGGACGGGCGTGGTCGAACGGACCCTGCGGGCGGCGGGCTGGGCGCCCGGCCGCAACGTCCCGACCGGCGGCTGGCGGGCGGCGCTGGAGGCCAGCGGTCTGGTGCGGATGCACAGGGCCGCGCGCGGCTTCCTCGCGGAGTTCGGGGGTCTGCGGGTCCGGGTCGACGGGCCCGGCATCACCTGTGCCAGGACGCCCTTCCACTTCGACCCCGGGCTGCTGACCGGTGAGGAGGACCGCTTCGCCGACTGGAGCGCCGCGCTGGGGCGGGCCGTCTTCCCGATCGGCGAACTCGACGAGGGCCGGTTCTTCCTCGGGATCGACGAGCGGGGCGAGGTGTACCTGCTGGAGACCTGGGTGGCCCGGTTCGGGCCGGTGCGGGACGCGCTGGAGAAGCTGGTACTGGGGATCGCGCCCGAGCGGGTGGACGTCGGACCTGCCTACTGAGGGGGTCGGCGGGGAGACCGGCGGCGGAAGGGTCCCGCTGAGGGGGCTGTCGCGCGGGTCCGCTGAAGGCATGCCCGTCATTCACCCCGTGGCTACCGAGCGGTCCGGGCCCGGCTCGCGTATCTCCTGGCGCACCAAGGAACGGCCAAGCGTCAACCACATACGCCCCATCCGTCTCTCAAGAGATCTCAAGAGATGAGAATCCTCTCCTCTTTCAGGCAACTGTTCGATTGGACTGGACAATCACCCCCATGAAGAGGCTTCGCAAAGCCAATCTGGCGATCACCGTGGTCGCCGCCCTGGCAGGGGCCGGGATGGTGGTCGGAAAGGCTCTGGTGGACCAGGGACGGCCGCTGGATCTGGGGCCCTCCGTCGAGGTGGGGGACCCGAGCGCGGACGCCATCCCGCCCGCCTCGGAGTCGGCGCCGCCGAAGTCGCCGCACGGCCCCTCCGTCTCCCCGCTCGTCCCCTCCCCCACCCCCAGCACGGGCCCGACCCTGCTGCCCGCCCCGGAATCCTCCCCACCCGACCCACCGCCCACCACCACGCGGCCCCCCGGAGGAGTGCCCGTGCCCTCGCTCACCCCGCCCCGCAGCAGCGAGAACCCCACCACCCTCCCTCCCCCGCCCGACGACGATGACGACGCGGCCGGCGGTTCGGACGACGACGGAGGCGGGGACTGATCGGCGTGCGGCGGCACACCGCCAGCGCGCGGTCGAAGATCGTCGGATGGATGCTGCTCCTCGTGGGAGCGGCCCTCGCCCTGCCCACGGTCGGCATCACCGTGGTGTGGCAGGCCCAGCTCGACGACCAGATCGATGCCCAACTGCTGCGCGAGGCCGAGAAGCTGCGCCAGTTCGCGGTCAGCAGCGAGCAGCCCGGCACCGGTCCGCGCTATCCGGACGGGGCGTCGCTGCTGACCGCCTTCATGACCATCAACCTGCCCAACCGCGAGGAGACGTTCTTCAGCATCGTCGACGGCCAGGCCGACCGCCGCAGTTCGGCCGCCGCCCCGGCCCGGCTCGACCTCGACCCCGAGGTGGTGGCCCTGCTGTCCGCGCTGCCCGCCGACCGCGCCCAGGTCGGCTGGCTCACCGACTCCTCGGTGGGCCGGGTCCGCTACGGGGTCATGCCGGTCCGGGTCGCCGGTGATCCGCATGACGTACGGCTGGTGATCCTGGAGTTCCGGGACCGTCAGCTGTCGGAGGAGCGGGGGGTCGCCAAGATGCTGCTAGGCACCGGGTTCGGCGCGCTGGTGCTGGCGGGCGGCGCGAGCTGGCTGGTGGCCGGGCGCATCCTCGCCCCGGTCCGGCTGGTGCGGCACACCGCCGCCCGGATCAGCGAGTCCGATCTCACCCAGCGCCTCGATGTACGCGGCGACGACGACGTGGCCGCGCTCGCCCACACCTTCAACCGGATGCTGGACCGGCTGGAGAGCGCCTTCACCACCCAGCGGCGCTTCCTGGACGAGGTCGGCCATGAACTCCGCACCCCCATCACCGTCGTCCGCGGTCATCTGGAGCTGCTCGACCCGGGCGGGCCGCCGCGCGGCGGCTGGGACGTGGCGGTCGCGGAGCGCGCGGCGACCCGCTCCCTGGTGCTGGACGAACTCGACCGGATGAGCCGGATCGTGGACGACCTGCTGCTGCTCGCCAAGGCCGAACGGCCCGACTTCCTGAACATCGGTGAGACCAACCTCACCGATCTGATCGTGGACGTCGTCGCCAAGGCACGTGCGCTCGGCGACCGCTACTGGCGGGTGGCGGCGGTCTCCGAGGCCACCGTGCTGGTCGACGGCCAGCGGCTCACCCAGGGCCTGATCCAGCTCGCCGCCAACGCCGTACGGCACACCCTGGACGGCGATCTCATCGAGATGGGGTCGGCGATCCGGGGGGACAAGGTGCTGCTGTGGGTGCGGGACACCGGTCCCGGGGTCGGCCCGATGGACCGGGAGCGGATCTTCGGCCGGTTCGCGCAGGCCGGGCGAGGGGCCGCCGACACCGGTCAGACAAGTCAGGCGGGCGGTCAGTCCGGCCGCGGCGGCGCGGGCGGCGGGATCGGTCTCGGCCTGGCGATCGTCCGCGAGATCACCGAGGCGCACGGCGGGGTCGCGTGGGTGGAGGACGCGACGACCGGCGGCGCCCGCTTCGTACTCCAACTTCCGGCGTACCACCCCGGTCAGGAAGGACCCCATGCACCGGATTCTCATAGCGGAGGACGAGGCGGGAATCGCCTCCTTCGTAGAAAGGGGCTTACGCGGACATGGCTTCCTCACCTCCGTGGTCGGTGACGGTCTGTCGGCCTACGAGCACGCCCGCTCCGGCGACTGCGATCTGATGATCCTGGACCTCGGGCTGCCCTCCGTCGACGGACTGACCGTGCTGCGCAAACTGCGCGAGATGCGGGTGACCCTGCCGGTGGTGATCCTCACCGCCCGGGACGGCGTCTCGGACGTCGTGGCCGGCCTTGAGGGCGGCGCGGACGACTACATCTCCAAACCGTTCGCCTTCGAGGAACTCCTCGCCCGGGTCCGGCTGCGGCTGCGCGCCGAGGGCGGCCCGGAGTCCTCGCTGCTGCGCGCCGGGGACCTGGTGCTGGACCTGCGCACCCGGCGGGTCCATGTCGACGGACGGGTGGCCGAGCTGTCCGCCCGGGAGTTCGCCCTCGCCGAGGTCTTCCTGCGCAACCCGGACCAGGTACTGACCCGAGAGCAACTCCTCAGCCGGGTCTGGGGGTTCGACTACGACCCCGGCTCGAACATCGTCGATGTCTACGTCCGCTATGTGCGGCGCAAGCTGGGACCCGACCGGGTGGAGACCGTACGGGGGGTCGGGTACCGGCTGCGGGCGTAACGCCCTGAGCTGCGACGACGGCGGCGGGCCGCCGGTGGAGCCACCTCGGGGTGTGGCTCGCGCCGGGTGCGACAACGTTGCCGTACCGAGCCGTCGGCCGTCGCTGACAACGTTGCTGGGCCGGTGAGAACTCTCTCACCGTGATCTCACAGCCGGCTCATCGCACACCCGCATGCTTCCGGGCCAGGACACCGACCCCAGGTGTCTCCTCCTCACCGGCGGCCCCGGTGGTGTCAGCCCGCGGCCGTCGATCCACAGATCCGAGAGATCCGAGAGATCCGACGGATCCGACAGATCCGGCCTGGAGCACACTCATGAAGAAACTGCTCGACAACGCACGGACCTTCCACGACCGCGTCGCCCCGCAGCGGGACATGTTCCGCCGGTTCGCGGCCGGGCAGAGCCCCAGCACCCTGTTCATCACCTGCTCCGACTCCCGGGTGGTGCCCGCGCTGATCCTGCGCACGGGCCCCGGTGAGGTCTTCGAGCTGCGCAACGCCGGGAACATCGTCCCGCCCTACGACCCGGACCGCTTCTCCGGCGAGGCCGCCACCCTCCAGTACGCGGTGGATGTACTCCAGGTCAAGGACGTCGTCGTCTGCGGGCACTCGCACTGCGGGGCGATCGGGGCGGTGGCCAGCGGCCAGGATCTCGCCGCGCTGCCCAGCGTGGACCGCTGGGTCTCCTTCGCCCGGCCCGGCCTCAGCCCGCTGCTCGGCGCCCCGCCGCAGGACCCGGCCATGGCCGCGTTCGTCCAGCGGCATGTCGCCGCCCAGCTCGACACCCTGCGCGGCTACCCCGAGGTGGCCTCCGCGGCGGCGGCCGGACGGCTGCGGCTGCACGGCTGGTACTACCGCGTCGACACCGCCGAGGTGCTCGAACTCGACGAAGGCGACGGCGAGTTCCACCTCCACTGATCGGGCGCCCAGCCCGGTGTGGAAAGCGACAGCACCGGCCGGTCGCACCCCTCGCGTCCGGCCTCCCCCCCTCCATGCCCCCCACAGACGCGTCCGGCCCGCCCGCCCGAGCGCCCCGCCCCGGTCCTGACCGGTCGGGGCGGCCCCGGGCACCCCTCGCACAGCCCCCGGCCCCTTCGCCGGATCTCAACCGTGCGGTGCCGGACGCGGCGAAAGGATCGAACACTGTGTCAAACGACCGAGTACGTCCCGGTAGTTCCGGACGGCACGCGCGGCGGAGCGCGGGGCCCCGGAGCGGCGGTACCTCCACCGCCGCCCCCGGCAAGCCCACGAGCGCCTCCTTCGGTACCGACCTCGTCGCCTCCGTCGTCGTCTTCCTCGTCGCCCTCCCGCTGTGCATCGGAGTCGCCGCGGCCTCCGGAGTGCCGGTCGCGCTGGGCATCATCTCCGGCATCATCGGCGGTCTCGTGGTGGGCTTCCTGCCCGGCTCCTCGCTCCAGGTGAGCGGCCCGGCCGCCGGACTCGCCGTGCTGGTGCTGGAGTTCGTCACCGAGCACGGCGTCGGCCTGCTGGGCCCGGTGGTGCTGGTCAGCGGGCTGCTCCAGATGGCGCTGGGCGCGCTGCGCGCGGGCCGGATCTTCCAGTCCATCTCCCTCTCCGTGGTGCAGGGCATGCTGGCCGGCATCGGCGTCCCGCTGATCCTCAGCCAGACCTACGCCATGGTCGACTCCAAGCAACTGGGTACGGCCCTCAAGAACATCGCCGGGCTGCCCGACCTGGCCGCCGCGGTCGCCGGGGACGCGCACAAGGCGGCGGCGCTGGTGCTCGGGCTGATGGCGCTGGTGCTGTGCTTCGTCTGGAAGAAGGTCCCGGCGCCGCTGAGCAAGGTACCGGCGCCGCTGATCGCGGTGGTGCTGGGCTGCGTGATCGGGGCGATGCCGGGCTTCGAGGTGAAGAAGGTGTCGTTCGGCAACATGCTGGACGCGGTCACCTTCGTCACCCCGTCCGCGCTGAGCCATCTGCTGGACCCGGCGCTGCTCACGATGATCGTCACCTTCACCGTGATCGCCTCCGCCGAGAGCCTGTTCAGCGCGGCGGCCGTGGACCGGATGCACACCGGCGCCCGGACCAAGTACAACGCCGAGCTGTTCTCCCAGGGCGTCGGCAACACGATCGCCGGGCTGCTCGGCGCGCTGCCGCTGACCGCGGTGATCGTGCGCAGCGCGGCCAATGTCCAGGCCGGCGCCAAGACCAAGATCTCCCGCATCCTGCACGGTGCCTGGCTGCTGGGCTTCGGTCTGCTGCTGCCGGGCCTGCTGGGTCTGATCCCGGTGTCGGTGCTGGCCGGGGTGCTGCTGCACGCGGGCTGGAAGCTCTTCAACCCCCCGGCGTTCAAGCAGATGTGGCAGACCGACCGGGGTGAGGGCATCGTGATGCTGATCACCACCGGCGCGATCGTCGTGGCGAATCTGCTGGAAGGTGTGCTCGCCGGGCTGGCCGTGGCGATCGTGCTCGTGGCGCTGCGGATGTCCCGGATGACCATCAAGCGGACGACGACCGACGACACCGGACGCCTGGAGCTGAAGGGCAACGCCACGTTCCTGCGGCTGCCGAAGCTGATCGAGGCGCTGGAGTCCATCGCCGACAAGCCCCGGGTCCATGTGGACGCCTCCGGTCTCTCCCACCTGGACCTCGCCTGCCGCAGCCAGATAGAGGAGTGGGCGGAACAGCGCCGCAAGTCGGGCGCGCTGCATGTGGACGTCCGGCTGCCGCACGACGGAAGCGGCGGGAGCGGCGGCAAGGACGCGAAGGAGAGCGGGGAGGCGGAGCGCGGGCCCGTCGCGGCCGAGGCGGTGGCGGACACGCTGGAGACGGCGACGGTCCGGCCCGGCACGGAGGGCGAGAACCTGGTCCATCCGTACGCGACGGCTCCTACGGCCGACGGTCATCCGCATCCGATGGGCCAGGGCTACGCGCAGGGCCAGCCGGGACAGGCGGGCCAGGCGGTTCCGCCGCCGCGGTCGTACCAGCCGCCGTATCCGCCGCCGTACCCGCAGGCACAGCCGGTCCACCCAGCCCATCAGGTCCACCCGGTCCATCCGGTCCATCCGGTCCATGCGGCGCCGACGCATCCGGGACATGTGCACGGGACCGGGCATCCAGGGCATCACACCGCCCACCCGACGCACCCCGCGCAGACCCATCCCGGCCAGGCCCATCAGCCCCACCCCCACACCCACCACCCGGCGCCCCCGGCTCCGGCGCCCGACCCGTACGGGCCGTACGTCCAGCCGGGTCAGGGGACGGGGTACTGGGGCCCGGAGGACGACTGGGCCGCCCAACAGTACGGCGAGGGGACCCGGCGATGAGGCTGCCTCATCTGCTGGACCTGACGGCTGACGAGGACGACACCTTGTTCCTTCTTCTCCAGTCCCTGCACCGCTTTCTGATGGCGTGCCAGGACGACCCCGAACTCATCGCCCGCCACCCCGAACTGCATACGACGGTCGAACCGGGCCAGCCTCCGCTGCCGCCGCCGATTCCGCGCCGGCGCGCGATCCGCCCGGCCGAGCGGGACGCCCCGCGATGACCGTCCCCTCCTAGCCGACCGGTCGGCTCCGCCACCGACCGGTCCCAGCGCCGGGGTCTCCATACCGGGCTCATGGAGACCCCGGCGCCTCATTGCCCAAGGAGAGACAGCACCTGTCACGCCGTAAAGGGGCGCTGGGGGTACCCCCTCTGGGGGAGGAACTGCGCGACCGGCCACATACGACCCGCACCCGGGACTCAACCGCCCCCGCGCCGCCGAACCCCGTACACATCACGCCGACAATTCCTCCCGCAGGGCGTCCCTGAGCCGAGTAGCCCGCTCAGCGACCTCCCCCGGCCCCAGCGTCACCGCCCGATCCGCCCAGTGCTGCCCCTCCCGCAGCTCCCCACGACGGGCGTACACAAGAGCGAGCCGAAGCGCGGCCCGCCCGTGGCCCGCATCAGCCGCACGCGTCCACCACACCGCCGCCTCAGGCTCACTGCCCTCCCGCGCCAGCAGCAGACCGAGGTTGAACGCCCCGTTCCGGGACCCCGCCTCCGCGGCGGCCCGGTACCAGCGAGCCGCCTCGACGACATCACCCCGCCCGGCGGCGAGCATCCCGACCCGCACCTGGGCGCGCCGGTGCCCCTGGGACGCGGCCCGCTCGTACCACTCCTCGCACTCGGTCTTGCCGTGCGCGGGCTCGCCCAGTCCGTGCGGCGAGACCGGCGGACGCCGGGCGTCGAGCACGGCGGCGAGCCGGTACGCCCCCTCCGCGCTGCCCCCGCCCGCGGCGCACCGCAGATGCCGCTCGGCGGCGCGCTCGTCGCCCTCGCGCAGCCGGGCGATGCCGACCTGGAGCGCGGCGTCGGTGTGCCCTGCGGACGCCGCCCGCTCGTACCAGCGCAGCGCGTCGGCGTCGGCGCCCCGGCCCGCGTAGAGGATGCCGAGATTGAACGCGGCGTCGACGCTGCCCGCCTCGGCCGCCTTGGAGAACCACGGCTCGGCGCCGGTCGCGTCGCCGCCCTGGAGCAGCAGGATGGCGAGCGCGTTGGCGGCCTCGCGGTGTCCGTCGTAGGCCGCGCGCCGGTACCACTGCTCGGCCTGGGCGGTGCGGCCCTGCTCGGCGCAGAGCAGGGCGAGGTTGTAGCCGCCGTTGATGTCCCCGGCGTCCATCGCGGCCCGGTACCAGCGCTCGGCGGTCTGGGTCTCGCCGCGCTCGGCGTGCAGCGCGCCGAGCGCGTTGGCGGCGTTGCCGTCGCCGTCCTGGGCGGCCCGGAGCCACCACACGGCCGCGTTCTCACTGTCCCCGGCGTCGCGCAGCAGGAAGCCCAGCGCGCAGGCGGCCCGCGCCTCGCCGTCCTTGGCGGACGTCAGGTACCAGCGCCCGGCCTCCTTCAGCTCGCCGCGCTTCTCCAGGATCGCGCCGAGCTGGAGCGCGGCCCGGCGGTGACCGCGCGCGGCGGCCTGCCGGTACCACTGCTCGGCCTCGGCGGCGCGGCTCCGCGCGGAGCCGTCCTCGCGGAGCTGTGCCCGCGCGGAGCCGTCCCCGGCGACCCGGGCCCGCGCGGAGCCGTCCTCGGCCCGGACCCCGGAGCCGGCTGCGCCCGGCTGCCGGTCCTGCTCCTTGAGCGCCTGCCGGTCCAGCTCGCGGGCGAGCCGGTACGCGGCCTCCCGGTGGCCGCGTTCGGCGGCGGCCCGCATCCACTGCTCGGCGGTGGGGTCGCCGCGGTGCTCCAGGAGGTCGGCGAGGGCGTAGGCGCCGAGCACATGACCCTGCTCGGCGGACTGGCGCTGCCAGTACTCGGCGGCGGGTTCGTCGCCGCGCTCGCGGTGGTGGCGGCCGAGCGCGTGCGCGGCGGCAGCGGACCCGGCGACGGCGGCGATCCGCCACCAGCCCGCGGCCTCGTCGGCATAGCCCCGCTGGTGCAGCAGAACGCCGAGGTTGTTGGCGGCGGCACGGTCACCGGCGGCGGTGGCGGCCCGCAGTTGGGGTTCGGCTCCGTCGAGGTCGCCGCGGCGCAGCAGCATGGCTCCGAGGACGCTCATCGCCTCGACCTCACCGGCGTCGGCGGCGGCTCGGGTGCGTGCCTCTTCAGCAGCCTGTCCCGTATCGTCCCGGTCGGCCCCGATCTTGTCCTGATCGGAACCGATCACTTCCCGATGGGAAGGCTGCACAAAACGCCCTGTATCCAACAGAGTTGCCTTGTCCCCCATAACGTCCATCGTCGCACCACCAACAACCTGGGTACACCTGGTATACCGCAGCCAGTGAGGTCACTTCAGCGTTTTGTCGACATGCCCACAGAGAGACAAGTCAAACACAGCTGCCCCAACTCTCCACGGCGGCACGGCGACGCGTGTCCCGGTACCTGCGCCGACATGCGCGCCGATACCGCGTCCGCACAGCACGAAGGCCCGAATCCGATAAGGATTCGGGCCTTCGCCGTCACACGCCCAAGGCGTCGACTTCAGTAGCGGGGACAGGATTTGAACCTGCGACCTCTGGGTTATGAGCCCAGCGAGCTACCGAGCTGCTCCACCCCGCGCCGTTGTGCGGCAACCGTACCACGGCGCGGGAGGAGCCTTTCGATCAAGCCCGTCAGCCGGGGTCAGGACTGCCCGACGGGCTGGCGGACGGACTGCCCGAGGGACGGGCACCGGGGCTGCCCGACGGACTGGGGCTCGGGCTCGCGCTGTTCCCGCCGCCGGAACCGCTCGGCTGGGTCTGCGCGTCCTCGGCCCGCTGGAGCGCCTCCTCCAGCTCCTTCTGCGCCCGGCCGTACGCCTCCCAGTCACCGTTCTTGAGGGCTTCCTGGCCCTCGTCGAACGCCTTCTGGGCGTCGTCCAGCGCCTGTTGCACCGTCGGGTTGTCGGACGTCGGCGGTGGCGGCTCGGTGCCGCCGTCGTCCGGTGGCGGCTGGGGAGCCGTCCCCTCGGCGCCGAAGATCTTGTTCAGCGCCTCGTCGAGGGTGTCCTCGAACGCCGTGTTGCCGCCGTAGGAGACCAGCACCTTGCGCAGCAGCGGGTACTTCAGCCCGCCACCGCGGACATACACCGGCTCCACGTACAGCAGGCCGCCGTTCAGGGGCACGGTCAGCAGGTTGCCGTACTCCACCTCCGAGTCGCCGCCTCTGAGGAGCCTGATCGACTCGGCGATGTCCTGTTCGGAGTTGAACTGGCTCTGGACCTGTTTAGGTCCGTCGACGGTGGTACTGGTCGGCAGTTTCAGGATTCTGATCTTGCCGTAGTCGTCCGTACCGGCTTCCGCGTCGACCGCCATGAACGCGCTCAGGTTGTCCCGCCCGTTGGGCGTGAACGTCGTCGTCAGCGAGAACGCCTGCTGCTGCTGGTCCGGCATCCTCATGCTGAGGTAGTACGGCGGCACCGCGTTGCCCGACTTGTTGGTCGGGTCGTCCGGCACCTGCCACACCTCGCTGCCGCTGAGGAAGGTGTCCGCGTCCTTGACGTGGTAGCGGGTCAGCAGCTCGCGCTGCACCTTGAACAGGTCCTGCGGGTAGCGCAGGTGGTCCATCAGGTCCTTGCTGATCTCGGTGCGCGGCTCGACCGTGCCGGGGAACGCCTTCATCCAGGTCTTGAGGACCGGGTCCTGGGTGTCCCACTGGTAGAGCTTGACCTCGCCGGTGTACGCGTCGACGGTGGCCTTCACCGAGTTGCGGATGTAGTTGACCTGGTTCTGCTGGGCCACCACCGCGCGGGAGTTGTTCGTCGCGGTCAGCGAGTCCGCCGTGGTGTCCCCGAGCGTGGTGCGCGAGGCGTACGGGTAGCCGTTGGTGGTCGTGTACGCGTCGACGATCCACTGGATGCGCCCGTTCACGACCGCCGGGTAGGCGTCGCCGTCGATGGTCAGCCAGGGCGCGACGGCCTCGACCCGGTCCTTGGGCGTGCGCTCGTACAGAATGCGCGAGCCCTCGCCGATCGCTCCCGAGTACAGGATCTGCGGCTCGCTGAACGACACCGCGTAGGCGGCCCGGTTGATCGGGTTGGAGAGATCGACCCCGCTGTCACCCTGGTAGGTGTAGGTCTTCTCACCACTGTCGTCGGAGTAGTCGATCTCCTTCTGGGGACCGCCGACGATCGAGTACTCGGTGGTCTTCTCGCCGTAGTAGATCCGCTGCTCGTACTCGCCCAGCTTGCCCTTCGACGGCAGATCGGACTCGGTGAAGACCGGACGGCCCTCGGAGTCCGCCGTGGTGCCCTCGGCGGCGACCACGCCATAGCCGTGGGTGTAGCGGAAGTGGGTGTTGATCCAGTTCTGCTTGTCCACGCCCGCGAGGTTCAGCTCGCGCAGACCGATGACCGTGTCCTGGTCCTGGCCGTTCGCGCTGTAGCGGTCCACGTCCAGGTTGGTCGGGAACGCGTAGTACTTCCGCATCTGCTGGAGCTGCTGGAAGGTCGGCGAGACGATGTTCGGGTCCATGATGCGGATGCTGGCGGTCTGGTCGACCTCGTCCCGCAGCGCGGCCAGATCCTCGGTGTCGCTCTTGCCGTCGTAGTCGGTGACCTGGGCGTCCGCGATGTCGTACGCGTCACGGGTCGCCTCCAGGTTCTTGGCGACATACGGGGCTTCCTTGGCCTGCTCATTGGGCTGGACCTGGAACTTCTGCACGATCGCCGGGTAGAGCCCGCCGATCAGGATCGCCGAGAGCACCAGCAGCCCGAAGCCGATCACCGGCAGCTGCCAGGTCCGCCGCCACAGAGTGGCGAAGAACAGCAGGGCACAGATGATCGCGATACAGAACAGGATCGTCTTGGCCGGCAGATACGCGTTGGCGTCCACGTACCGCAGACCGGTCCAGCTGTCCGTGGCCTTGAAGTCGCTGGACTTCACCGCCAGGCCGTACCGGTCGAGCCAGTACGCCACGGCCTTCAGGGAGACGAACAGTCCGATCAGCACCGACAGGTGGCCGGTGGCCGCGGACGTGGCCCGCGCACCCGGGCTGGTGACCCGCAGACCGCCGTAGAGGTAGTGGGTCAGGGCGGCGGCGATCACGGACAGGATCGTGGCCGCGAAGCCGAAGCCCAGCAGGAAGCGGTACCAGGGCAGGTCGAACGCGTAGAACGACACGTCCAGGTTGAACTGCGGGTCCTTCTGGCCGAAGGGCACGCCGTTGACCCACATCAGCCAGGTGCGCCACTGCCCGGAGGCGGAGGCACCGGCGATCAGGCCGACCAGCGCGGTGATCCCGAGCAGCAGCCACTTCTTGTAGGGCGCGATCCCCATCCGGTACCGGTCGAGGTTCTGCTGCTCCATCGACATCGCGCTCAGCGGCGGGCGCAGCCGGTGGGCCAGCCAGATGTTGAAGCCCACCGCCAGGGCCATGAGCAGGCCGAAGACGAAGAAGAGGCCGATCTTGGTCCACAGGGTGGTGGTGAAGACCGACGAATAATTGACCGACCGGTACCAGAGCCAGTCCGTCCAGAACCCCGCGAACATGGTGAACGCCATGCCGAGGACGGCGAGGACGCCCAGCGTCATGAGCAGGGTCCGGACCCGCCGGGACGGTCGGCCCACTCTGATCCGTGGCCCCGTCGGGCCTCCGCCGCGGTCCGGCATCTGGAATGCCAAGGTCTGCACCTCGAAGTTAGCTGTTGATCTGTCCGACCCGTCCCGTTTTCGGGCCGTCTGTAAGGGCCCCGTGATCGTAGGCCCTCACCTATGCAACTTACTCACGCTTTACTCGGTTCCCGATTTCGGGGAAGAACGAGGCAGGATTGTGACCATGTCCAACACCCCCATGGCGGCGAGCCCGCTCACCCGGGCCGTCCTGGAGATCGACGAGTACGTCTCCGGTCTCGGCTGGGACCAGCCCGCCCGTCTCTTCGCCCTCGTCGACACCGCCCGGCTCCGGGCTCAGGAACCCTCCCTCGCCACCCAGCTCGGTCTCGGTGAGGAGCAGGAAGCCGTCGGCCTCACACCGATCGAGCAGGACGAACTGGCAACGGACAAGCCGCTCGACGAGTTCCTCGCCACCATCGCCTGGCCGGACGCGGTCGCCGGATGCGCGCTGAGCGTGGAGCGGCTGATGCTGCCGCCGTCCGCCGAGGCCCAGGTCCCGCAGGATCTGGACGAGGCCGCGCTGGCCCAGTGGGTGGCCGCGCACCCCGGCCGCCAGGAGGTCCGGATGACGGTCGCGGTGCTGCGTGACGGGGGCCGGGAGTCGGCGCTGCGGCTGCGCGCCAAGGACACGCCTACGGAGGTTGTCACGGGCTCGGAGCTGGTGCCGGGGCTGGCGGAGGCGCTGGCGGCGACGTTCGCGGACTGAACGGGCCGGGAGGGGCCGGGAGGGGTGGGAAGGGGTGGGAAGGGTCAGGAGGGGGCGTAGCGGGCCGTAGCGGGTTGTAGCGGGCGGAATGGGGTCGGGCGGGGCTGCCGGTCGGGGGCGGTGAGGCGGCGGGACTGCTGGGCCGGGAGCCGTGCGGCGGCGGGGCGGCTGTCGGGTTCCGCGCGGGGCCCGGTCCATGTGGAGTCCGGTCGGCCTGGAGTCCGGTCGGCGCGGGACCCGGTCCCCGGCTGTCCGGTTCCGCGCGGGGCCCGGTCCAAGTGGAGTCCGGTCGGCCTGGAGTCCGGTCGGTGCGGGGCCTGGTCCGCGCGGGACCCGGTCCGCGCGGAGCCCGGTCGGCGCGGGACTCGGTCCGCGCGGGACCCGGTCCGCGTGGAGCCCGGTCGGCCCGAGCCCCGGCCCTCCCGGTCAGCCCTTCGCCGAGCAGGTGGACAGCGCGGCGGTGTCGCCGTCGCGGATGTCCTTGAGGGCGTTCAGCGCGTCGTCGATGGTGGCCACCTTGACCAGCGTCAGCCCGTCGGGCGTGTCCTTGGCGGCGGCCTCGCAGTTGTCGGCGGGCGTCAGGAAGTACCGCGCGCCCTTGTCCCGGGCCCCGACCGTCTTCATCTCGACGCCGCCGATCGGACCGACCTTGCCCTCGTCGTCGATCGTCCCGGTCCCGGCGACGAACGAGCCACCGGTGAGGCTGCCCGGGGTCAACTTGTCGTAGATGCCGAGCGCGAACATGAGTCCGGCGCTCGGCCCGCCCACGTCGGCAAGCTTGATGTCGATGGTGAACGGGAACGTGTGGTCGGTCCCGGCGGAGATGCCGACGATGGCGCGCTTCTCGCCGGTGTCGTCCGAGGCGGCCGTCTTGACGGTGATCTTCTCGGTCTTCTCCGGCTGCCGCTTCTCCTTCTCGGCGGCGGCCTGCTCACTAGCGGGGACGATGGTGAAGACCACGTCCTCGCCCGGCTCGTGCCGGGTCACCAGCTCGGCGACATCGGCCGGAACCTTGACCTCCGTACCGTCCACGGCCTTGATCACATCGCCCGCGTGCAGCACACCCTCGGCCGGGGAGTCCTTGACCACGGTGGAGACGATCACCCAGGACTGCACCGGGACGTCCAGCGCCTCCAGGGCGGCGACCTTGGCGCTCTCCTGGGACTGGCTGAACTCCTCGGCGTTCTCCTGCGTCGACTGCTCCTCGGTCTGCCCGTCCGGGTAGAGCGTGTCGTGGGGCACGACCTTGTTGTCGTGGGCGAGCCAGCCGTAGACCGCCTCGACGAGGTTCATCCGGTAGTCGGCGCTGGTGACCCGGACCGTCGTCATGTTGAGATGGCCGTCCGTGGGGTACGTCTTGCGCCCGGAGATCTGGAGCACCGGCTCCCCGTCGTGGTCCCCCAGCGTGTTCACCGTCGGGCCCGGGGACATCTCCGAGTACGGCACCTTGATGAGCACCCCGGCGCACAGCAGCGCGATCAGCATCAGGGTGGACGCGAGCATCGTCACGGTACGGCGTGGCATGGTCAGACAGTACGGGACGCTTCTGTCAGCGCACCGTCAGGGCGTCCGGTCGGGGCACGGGTGCACGGCCCGCTCAGGAAGCGGAACGGGAGTCCTCCGGTACGGGGGTCTCGGCCGGGGTGTCCGCGGGGATGTCCGCGCGGGTGTTCGCCGGGACGGTGGCCGGGGTCGTGACGGTGGTCGTGGCCGGAGTCGTGGACTTCTCCATCGCCGCGCGGAATCTCGCGTATCCGTCCAGCTCGGGGCCGTCGCTGCGGGCCTTGCGGGTGCGGTTGGCCCAGCTTCCCCACAGCCCGGCGGCGACCGCGGCCACCAGCGGAATCAGCAACCAGGCGAGCGCCGCCATGCCGACCTCCCAACCCCAGACGAGTCCGCAACCGACGGAACGTCCGCAACCGACTGAAACTGACCGATCAGCAGATTAACCGTCCGCACTGACAACGCTCACGGCAGGGGTGCGGTTACGCAAGCGGAGGGGGTGCAAGGGGGGTGGCTCAGCGGGGCGCCGGACGGCCTCAGCAGGCGCCGACCCATTCCTCGGTGCCGTCGGAGAACGACTGGTGCTTCCAGATCGGCACCTCGTGCTTGAGGGTGTCGATCAGCATCCGGCAGGCGTCGAACGCCTCGCCCCGGTGCGGACAGGCGACGGCGACGACCACGGCGAGATCACCGACCCGCAGATCCCCCACGCGGTGCACGGCCGCCAGCGCGCGTACCGGGTACTCGGCGGCGACCTTCTCGGCGATCCGCCGCATCTCGGCCTCGGCGGACGGATGGCAGGAGTAGCCGAGCCCGTCGACATCGGCACCGCCGTCGTGATTGCGTACGGTGCCCACGAACAGGACGATCCCTCCGGCGGCGGCGTCGCCGACGGCCGCGAACACCTCGTCGACGGAGAGCGGGGTCTCCCGGATGCCGATCAGCTTGATCGGCTCGTCACCGGCGTGCTCGCCCGGGTGGTCAGGAATCTCCGGGCGGTTCGCCCGAGCGGCCTGATCGACGGGACGGGAGGAACCGGGGGGACCGGCGGGGCCGGGGGGACCGGCGGGGCCGGGGGGACCGGCGGGACCGGCGGGTTCATGGGTGGCAACCATGTCCCCCATCGTGCCCGACGCTCCCGGACTTCGAAATACCGTTTCCACTTTCCCGGTGCGGGCAGCCCTCCGGTACGCGCTCTCCTGGTGCCGACGGCTCCCGCGGCACCCTTGTGCCGACTTCGGCAGCGCCGGCACTCGCTTTCCCGGCGTCGGCGGGGCCGGGTGTCCACGTTCCCGGGGTCGGCGGAGCCTGGCATCCCCCTTCCCGGCGTCGGCGAAGCCCGGTAGGCGCGTCCCCGGCATCGGCGGAGCCGGCAGCCATGTCCCCGGCGTCGACAGCGCCCGGCACCGGCCAGATCCCCCGGCCGCCGCCCTCCGCGGCACAGTGCGCCCCTCGGACGGGCCGCAATGCGCCCTCGGACGCCTCAGATCCTCCGCCGGGCCTTGCGCGCCCGCCGTACGACCGCCGCGGCGCCCAGCAGGGCCACCGTCGCCCCCGCGGCGCCCGCCGCTGTCGCGTCCTTGCGGCCCAGTCGCCGTCCGGCCACCGTGTGCCGCCCGGCGACCTCCTCCAGCAGTTCGGCGAGGACCTCCTCGTTGGTCCACCGGGGACGCCATCCGGCGTCGTGCAGACGGCTGCCGCTCACCACCCAGGGGTACATCGTGTAGGCGAGGTCCCCGGCCGGGGACGGCGTCAGCCCGATCCGGTGCAGCCGGGCCGCCGCGCCGAGCGCGACCGCGGAAGGCAGCTCCATGCGCCGGATTCCGCTCAGCTCCTCGACTTCCTCCTGTTCGAGCCAGCCGTCGCAGCCCACGACCAGCTCCCCCTCCACCTTCTCCAGCACCGCGTATTCGAGCGCCCCACACAGGTCCTCGACATGGCAGAACTGCCACGCGGGCCGCGACCCCGCCACCACCAGTAGCCGAGGCGACTCGAAGTACCTGGTCAGCGCGGTGTCCGTGCCTCCGACCAGCACGGCGGGCCGTACGACGGTCACATTGAGGCCGGGATGCGCGCGCGGAGCGCGCCGGGCGAGTCGCTCGATCTCCAGGAGGTCGCCGACGCCGGTGGCCTCCGCCGTGGCCCGCAGCTCCGCGTCCTCCGACAGGGGCAGCTCATTGTCGGGCAAGGCTCCATAGACCATGGCCGAGGTGCAGAGCACGACCCTGTGGACCCCGGCCGCCGCGGCGGCGGTCAGTACGGTCTGCGTACCCCGTACGTTGTACGCGGTCCGTGCGGCGGCGTCCGTCTCCAGGTCCAGGTCCAGCGCGAGGTGGACCACCACGTCGGCGCCGCGCAGCTTGTCGGCGATGGCCGGATCACGGACGTCCAGGATGTGCCAGCGGGCGTCC
Organism: Streptomyces sp. NPDC048290; assembly: GCF_040652095.1. Lineage (NCBI taxonomy): Bacteria > Bacillati > Actinomycetota > Actinomycetes > Kitasatosporales > Streptomycetaceae > Streptomyces > Streptomyces sp. NPDC048290. The sequence goes on along the minus strand of NZ_JBEZLM010000007.1, from coordinate 92,228 downwards.
GCGCACTCGCCGCGGCGCTCGTCGATGGCGATGACCTGCTTGATCTCGCCGGACGCGGCGAGCCGCTCGGTGAGCATCGCGCCCACACCGGTCGCCGCGCCGGTGACCGCGACGACGGGCCCGGTCGAGGGAGCGGGCGAGGAGGTTGAGTGGTTTCGCGGTGCGCGAACCTGCGGATCTGGGGAACTCACCGGGCGTCTCCAGCGGTTGTCTACGTACGTAGCGCGCGTGACGCGTACGTACCAGGTGGCATCCATCCTGCCGCAGCGCTGCTGTGGGCGAAGCACCGAGGCCCTATCCGCCCGGGGTGTCTAGGCTGGGTGGTGTTGTCGGGCAGTCGTGCCGCCGGAAAGAACCGGTGGCCTTACCAGCCGAGGAATCCCGTGAGTGACACCCCATTCGGATTCGGCCTTCCGCCGGAGGAGCCGGACGACGGCGACGAGGGCAAGAAGAAGGACCAGGAGAGCGGTGGTGGTCAGGGACCGGGCAACCCGTTCGGTTTCGGGCTGACCGGGGCCGGTGGCCCCGGTGCGGACAATCCGCTCGCCGCCATGTTCGGGTCGTTGAACCCCACCGACCTGGGCGCCGCGTTCCAGCAGCTGGGCCAGATGCTCTCCTATGAGGGCGGCCCGGTGAACTGGGACATGGCCAAACAGATCGCCCGCCAGACGGTGTCCCAGGGCACCGCGGACGGTGTGAAGGACGCGAGCGTGGGCCCCGCCGAGCGCACGGCCGTGCAGGAGGCCGTCCGGCTGGCCGACCTGTGGCTGGACGACGCGACCTCGCTGCCGTCCGGCGCGAACACCGCGGTGGCGTGGAGCCGCGCGGAGTGGGTCGAGGCCACACTGCCCGCCTGGAAGGAGCTGGTCGACCCGGTCGCCGAGCGGGTGGGCGGCGCCATGGGCGACATCCTCCCGGAGGAGATGCAGGTCATGGCCGGGCCGCTGATCGGCATGATGCGCTCCATGGGCGGCGCCATGTTCGGTACGCAGATCGGCCAGGCCGTGGGCGTCCTCGCGGGCGAGGTCGTCGGCTCGACCGACATCGGCCTCCCGCTGGGCCCCACCGGCAAGGCCGCGCTGCTGCCGCTGAACATCGAGGCATTCGGCAAGGACCTCGGCGTGCCCAAGGACGAGGTGCGGCTGTATCTCGCCCTGCGCGAGGCGGCGCATCAGCGACTCTTCGTACATGTGCCGTGGCTGCGCGCACACCTGTTCGGCGCGGTCGAGGGCTATGCGCGCGGGATCAAGGTCGACACGGCCAAGCTGGAGGACGTGGTCGGCCAGTTTGACCCGCAGAACCCCGAGGAGCTTCAGCAGGCGCTCCAGCAGGGCATGTTCCAGCCGGAGGACACCCCGCAGCAGAAGGCGGCCCTGGCCCGGCTGGAGACGGCTCTGGCGCTGGTGGAGGGCTGGGTCGACGCGGTGGTGCACGCCGCCGCCAAGCCCCGGCTGTCGTCCGCCGACGCGCTGCGCGAGACCCTGCGCCGCCGCCGGGCCACGGGCGGCCCGGCCGAGCAGACCTTCGCCACGCTGATCGGCCTGGAGCTGCGCCCGCGCCGCCTGCGGGACGCCTCCCGCCTGTGGGCGTCCCTGACGGACGCGCGCGGGGTGGACGGCCGGGACGCCCTGTGGAGCCACCCGGACATGCTGCCGACCGCCTCCGACCTGGACGACCCGGACGGCTTCGTGCATCGCGAGCAGATCGATTTCTCCGAGCTGGACAAGATGCTCGGCGAGGCGGCGAGCGGCTCCACGGGCTCCTCCGGCGCCCCGGACCTGAAGAAGGGCGATGCCGAGCCCGACGACAGCGACGGCGAGAGCGACGGAAAGGGCGACGGCACCGCGTGAGCCTGTACGACGACGCGATCCTGGTCCTCAAGGGCTACGAGAGCTCCGAGGGCCGGGACGAGGAGCAGCGCGCGCTGGGCCAGTCCTATCTTGACCATCTCGCCGCCCACCCGGACGGCCTGTGGAAGTCCTGCCACGCGGGGCATGTCACGGCGAGCGCGCTGGTGATCGACCCCCCGCGCGGGCGGGTGCTGCTCACCCTGCACAGGAAGCTGCGCATGTGGCTCCAGATGGGCGGCCACTGCGAGCCGGGCGACCCCGCCCTCGCGGCGGCGGCCCTGCGGGAGGCGCGCGAGGAGTCGGGCGTCGAGGGGCTGAGCCTGCTGCCGGGCGGCCCGCTGCGCCTGGACCGCCATCCGATCCCGGCGCCGTGCCACTGGCACTACGACGTCCAGTACGCCGTCCTGGCGCCCCCGGACGCGCTGCACACGGTGAGTGACGAGTCGCTCGACGTCCGCTGGTTCGGCTACGGCGAGGTCGCGGAGGTGGCCGACGACTCGGTCGTACGGCTGCTGGGGGCTGCGCGGGAGCGGCTCGGGGAGTGAGCGTGGTGGCGTCGGTGGGGCAGGCGGCGCCAAGGTCGGCGACACCTGGGTAAGGGGCGCCCGCATGGGCGGGCGCCCCTTACTTGTCCGCAGGAGATGTCTGCGGCAGCTCCGACCGGGCTCCGCGGGGAGCCCGGTCGGGGCAGAGCCGTCGGAGCGGTGCCTCAGTTGCGGCTGCCGCCGAGCGAGTTTCCGCTCAGGCCGCCAGAACCCATGCCGAACTGGCCGAGCACGCCGGAGGCGCGCACATGCTGCGGCGGAAGCAGCTCGCTGGGCTGCACCAGGACGTGTCCGGTCCCGGAGAAGTGCATCTCCCAGCCCTCGCCGGTGGAGCCGCGGCGGCGCCATACGGCCGATGTCGAGGTCGGCGCCTGGAGCTGGGTGCGCAGCGAGGTGGACCAGGCGATGACCGCGTCCGAGTCGCAGCAGATGTTCTTCTCGGGCGTCACCTCCAGGACCAGGGGCTCGCCGGAGGTCATCAGGACGACCTGTCCGCCGCCGGACAGCTCCAGGTTGTAGGCGCCCGCGGAGGCGACCTCCACGGCGCTGTCGATGGCGACGATGCCGACGTTGAGCGCGTCGTCGAAGGCGAGCACGGCGGAACTGTCGACGGTGATCCCGGAGCCGACGTCCATGATGTGCAGGTACTGCGCGAAGTTGGCGAGATAGACGATCCCGTTGCCCTTGCAGCGCATCAGCTCCAGTTGCTCGCCGGTCATCCGCTCGACATTGCGCCAGCCCCGGTTGCGGTACTGGCTGTCGAACTCGACCTGTCCCTCGAAGGCGACCATGGCGCCCTGCCGGGCCAGTACGGCGCCGCGGCCCAGGGTGACATCGGTCTTGAGGAGTTGCGGATTCTGGAGGGTGTAGCGCGCGGTGTGCTCCACCGGGATGTGCGCGAAGAGTGTGCTGTGCATTGTGCTGGTGCTCCTCTCAGCCCCGGTCAGCCACGGATCTTGAAACGGTCGCCGGTGTCCTCGCTGGGCTGGACGACCACGAAGCCCTGTCCTTTGAACCCGATCTGGAACGCCTCACCGCTGCCGCGCCCGATGAGCGCGCTCGCCTTCACGCTCCGGCGGGCCTTCATGTCGAGCCCCTCCGTCCAGGCGATCAGCGCGTCCGGGTCGACATAGGTCTCGCGTTCGGCGCAGTCCAGGGAGATCGGGATGCCCCGGGTGACCAGGGCGACCCAGCCGGTGCCCCGGACGACCAGGTTGGTGAGCCCCGAACCGGAGAGCTTGGCGAGGCCCTTGACCGGCTCGATGGTCAGCCCCAGGGAGGCGTCGCAGGCCAGCAGGGTGGGGCCGTTGACGGACAGCGCCTCGTTGTTCAGATGGACGACGAGGATCTCACCGCCGTAGTCCGCGAGGTACAGCTCGCCGTCGCCGCGGCAGAGCATGAGTCTGCCGCCCTCGCCGGTGACCATCTCCTCGGCGCTGCGGCGCAACGTGCCGGGTGCCGCGTCGAACTGCACATAGCCGTCGTACGCGATCATCGATCCGGCCTTGGCGTACAGGTCCTGGCCGCTGACCATGGTGACCTTGAGCGTCTTGGAGTTGTGCACGGCCATCCGGACGCCGGTGGAGGCGGAGCGCTGCGCGTGGAGTTGCTGGAGGTCCATGGAGTGCCTCACACCTCGAAGGGCTGGACGACGACGAAGTTGCCGGGCGCGCCGCGGAACTGGAGGTTCACGGCCTCCGAGTTCTGCCGGGCGTATCCGGAGCGGCGCAGCCTGAGCGAGGTGGTGGTGACCGCCTGCGCGCCCGCGGACCAGGCGATGACGGCGTTTCCGTCCACATACGTGGCCGGTCCGACGGGCAGCACCACAGGCACCCCGCGGGTCTTCACGACGACCGCGCCGGTCCCGGAGAAGAGCATGCTGAACAGTCCGCCGCCGGGCAGTCCGGCGCCCTCGATCCGGCGGATCTCGGTGTCCAGGGCCTCGTCGAAGGCGAGGACGCCCCGGGCGCTGGTGTAGAGCTGCTCGCCCTGGAGGCGGATCACGAAGAGCCGGCTGGCCTCGTCGGCGAGGAACACCTCGCCGTCGCCGGAGCAGCGCATCAGGGCCATGCCCTGGCCGGTGAGCTGCCCGGTGAGCTTGCCGAGCAGCCCGGAGCCCTTGTGGGCGAAGTCGATGTCGCCCTGGTAGGCCACCATGGAGCCCTGTTTGGCGAGGATGTTGGCGCCCTTGGTGAGGGTCGCGCGCACCAGCTCGGGGTTCTGCTCGGTCCAGCGGTCGCCGACGGGCGCCTCCGCGTACCGGGCGAGGACATTGCGCAGCCCGGCCTCCGGCGGCACGGGAGCGAGCTGTGCGGCACCGCCGAAGGGCTGGGCCTGGCCGGGGAAGGCGGGGCCGCCGGGCGGGGGCGTGAACGGGCCGCCGACGGGTGCGCCGGGGGGTGTGAAGGGACCGCCGGCCGGGGCTCCGCCAGGAGGTGTGAACGGGCCGCCGGCCGGGGCTCCGCCAGGAGGTGTGAACGGGCCGCCGGCCGGGGCTCCGCCAGGAGGTGTGAACGGGCCGCCGGCCGGGGCTCCGCCAGGAGGTGTGAACGGGCCGCCGGCCGGGGCTCCGCCGCCGGGCGGCGTGAACGGGCCGCCCTGGGGCGCGACTGGCGCGGCGGGCGGCGCGCCCGGAGGCGGCACCGTGCCGCCGGGCGGGGTGTGCAGCGGCGCGACGACGGTCTGCGCGGAGTGCACGTTGGGCGCGGGCGCCGGGGACGGCGGCGGGGTCGCTCCGGGCGGCGGGGCGAAGCCCTGCGCGGGGACGGGTGCGGGCGCCGGGGCAGGCGCGGGCGGGGCAGGCGCCTGGGGCGGCACAGGGGCCGCGGGCGCCGCGGGGGCGGGCGGGGCGGCGAAGGCGGGCGGCGCGGCGGCCTGCGCGGGCGGCGCGAAGCCGGGCGCGGCGCCGGGCGGCGCGGACTGCGGCTCGGGCTCCGGCGCTGCGGGGGTCTCCTCCTCCATGACCTCGCCGCCGAAGTTCTTCAGCAGCGCGTCCAGACCACCGTCGAAGCCCTGTCCGACCGCCGCGAACCGCCAGACGTCCTTGAGGTAGAAGTCGCCCAGCATCACCGCGCGCTCGGTGGTGAACTCCGAGCCGTCGAAGGCGTAGCGGGCCACCTCCTCGCCGCCCGCGACGATCCGCAGGTACCCGGGGCCGACCTGGGACATCTGTCCGTCGCCGTCGAGGGTCGCCGTGAACGACAGCTTCTGGATCTCCGGCGGAACCTGGTCCAGGGTGACCCTGAACGACTCGGTGTCACCCGCCTGGGCACCCAGCAGTTGGAGCGACTCCTCCGGTGACTTCGGCTGGTTGAAGAAGATGAAGTACCGGTCGTCGGAGAGCCGTTCGTCGGAGTCGAGTCCGAAGCAACTGATGTCGAAGGTCAGTCCGGGCCCCGAGATCTGCACACCTACATACAGATCGGTCCCCGCGGTGAGATCGCTGATCCTGGCCTTGTGGCCGCGTTGGAATTCCCTGGCCATGCGCTACGACCGTCCCCCATCCCGATGGTGAATGCGTCGCGTCAGGCTAACGGCAATCCCGGACAACGGACGAAGTCGGTACAGACCCGGTACAGAACGAAGACTCCCGGCCATGGGGTGATCACCGGACATGGGACACGCCGGGCGGGCGTGGCGCGCGCACGGGGGGGGCGGCTCCCCGCGCGGGAGGCGGCGCCTTGTCGGGGTGGTGTCCGCGGTGCCCCCGCGCGGGGGCCGCTCACACGCCGACCGGACGGCTCCCCGCGCGTGAGGGCGTCACGGGGTCGGGCCCGTACGAGCCTCCAGGAGCGGGACGGTCCCCGCGCGTGAGGGCGTCACACGCGGAACGCGGCCCCGCCCCCGTCGCCCTGCTCCACGTCGGTGTCCGTATCGGTATCCGCGTAGGTATCGGTATCCCTGCCGGGACCGGCACCGGTACCGGGATCGGTGTCGCTGTCGAGGTCGTCGTGGAGATCGCCGTCGGTGTCCGGCCCGCCGCGTCCCTCGCGGGCTCCGGGCAGGTGCGGCAGCCGGTCGGCGGCGACCACGCCCTCCAGATAGCCGCGCGCCCGCTCCGTACGCGGGTACGCCTCCAGCAGCCGCCAGAAGCGCGGGCCGTGTCCGGGCACCAGCAGATGCGCCAGCTCATGGAGGAGGACGTAGTCGACGACGTACTCGGGCATTCCCTGGAGCCGGTGGGAGAGCCGGATGCTGCCGTCGGACGGGGTGCAGGAGCCCCAGCGGGTGTTCTGGTTGGTGACCCAGCGCACGGAGACGGGGCGGGCCCGGCCGTCGAAGTACTGCGCCGACAGCCGCTCGGCGCGCTCGGCCAGCTCACCGTCGCCCAGTACCCGCTTGCTCTCCTGGGCGGCCAGCTTGTCCAGCATGACGCTCACCCAGCGTTGCTCCTCCGCCTCGGACATCCGGGCAGGGATGAGCACGACGGTGCGATCGCCCTCGCGGTACGCCGAGACGGTCCGTCGGCGACGGGCGCTTCTGCGTACCTCGATCGCGCTCGCCCCCGAGCCGCCGGGCGGCTGGCTCGTCGTGCTGCGCTGTGCTGTTCCGGCGCGGTGCAGTGGGTCGGCGGACACGCCCCGACGTTACCCGCTGCACATGAGTGAAGTCTTGACTCCGGAACCGTTCCGTTGCCGATCCCCCACCAAGCGTCTGATTTGTACGACGAATACCTGACGCCTGTGGACAACTTTCCGCCTCGACGGCCGGGTCCGTGCATCCTGGATCACATCGGCGGAGCGGGGCCGCGGTGCTCCCCCGGCGATTCCACCGGCGAACGTCCGAGGCTACGGGGGCCTGACATGCATCCGAGGGTGAAACCCGCGCTGCGGCGCGGATGGCGCGACCTGAACACCGTGCAGTTCGGCATGGCACCGGCGCACGCGATGACGCTGGGCCCGATGGACCAGGCGACGGGCCACTTCCTGGAGCTGCTCAACGGCACGCGGGGGCTGCCGCTGCTGCGCGAGGAGGCCCGCAAGATGGATCTGCCGGACGGCCATGTCGACACGCTCGTCGACCGGCTGACCAGCGCGGGCCTGCTGGACGACGCCCGGGGCGGCGGACCGGCCGCCGATGCCCTGCGGGCCCGGAAGGACGTCCTCGACCGGCTGCGCCCGGACCAGGCGTCCCTGTCCGTGACCACCTCGGAGCCGGGTGAGGCCCTGGCCCGGCTGGCGGCCCGGCGGGCGGCGCGGGTCAGGGTGCTGGGCGCGGGCCGGGTGGGGGTGACGCTGGCCGCGCTGCTGTCGGCCGCGGGGGTCGGCGAGGTCGATGTGCGGGACATCGGCACGGTGGAGCCGTGGGACGTGGCGCCGGGCGGTCTGCCGCCCGAGTCGGTGGGTGAGCACCGTGCGGAGTCGGCCCGTCGCGCGGTGCGCCGGGCGGCCCCGGACCGGTCGCCGCGCCACACGCCCGGTCCGGCCGAGGAGAGCGGCGATCCGGGGCTGTCGCTGGTGATCCTGGCCCCGCGCGACGACGTGGCGATCCACGCTCCCGCTCCGGAGACCGCCCGCCCCTTCCTCTCCTCCGGCACACCGCATCTGTACGCGGGTGTGGTCGAGGCGACGGGGGTGGTCGGCCCGCTGGTCCTGCCTGGTGAGACGGGCTGCGCGGGCTGTCTCCAGGAGACCCGCGCGGATCGCGACCCGGACTGGCCCCGGCTGGTCACCCAGTGGCGCTCGGGCGGCCGGCGCCGCGAGGTGCCCGCCTGCGATCTGACGCTGGCCGGCACGGTCGCGGCCCTGGCCTCGGCCCATGCGCTGGCCTTCCTGGACGGCGGGGTACCCGCCACGGCGGGCGCCCGCTGGGAGCTGTCGCTGCCCGCCCTGCACTGGCACGCGCGCCCGGTCCTGCCGCACCCGGCCTGTCCGTGCGGTGCCGCGGAGAACACCGCGCGGCAGGACATGGAGCAGAGCACGGAGCAGGACTCGGAGAACGGCGCGGAGATCGGCGCGGAAAACCGCGCACAGAAAGGTAAGGGAGAACACACCTCAAAGGAGGGGCCCCCGCACGAGACAATGGCGGTGCGACGGTCGTCGAAGACGTCATGCCGTACCCCCGGCGCGGCGCGGCCGTCCGGCACTTGGAGGGCGCATGTCTGATCTTCCCCGGAAGGCGGTCACCCGGACCGCCAAGCTCGCCGCGCTCCCGCTCGGTTTCGCCGGACGGGCCACCTGGGGCCTGGGCAAGCGGATCGTGGGCGAATCGGCGGAGCTGGTCGGCCGCGAGCTTCAGCAGCGCACCGCGGAGCAGCTCTTCAAGGTGCTCGGCGAGCTGAAGGGCGGGGCGATGAAGTTCGGCCAGGCGCTGTCCGTCTTCGAGTCCGCCCTGCCCGAGGAGATCGCGGGACCGTACCGGGCGGCGCTGACCAAGCTCCAGGAGGCCGCTCCCCCGATGCCGACCCGCACGATGCACTCCGTGCTGGCCGAGCGGCTAGGCGAGGACTGGCGCGAGCTGTTCCTGGAGTTCGAGGACAAGCCCTCGGCGGCGGCCTCCATCGGTCAGGTGCACCGGGGGGTGTGGCGGGACGGCCGGGTGGTGGCGATCAAGGTCCAGTACCCGGGCGCGGGCGAGGCCCTGGTGTCCGACCTGAACCAACTGAGCCGCTTCTCCCGGCTCCTGGGCCCGCTGATCCCCGGGATGGACATCAAGCCGCTGATCGCGGAGTTGCGCGACCGGGTCTCCGAGGAGCTGGACTACGGACTGGAGGCCGAGGCCCAGCGGGTGCACGCAACTGAGTTCCTGGACGACCCGGACGTGGTGGTCCCGACGGTGGTCCACCAGTGCGACCAGGTGCTGATCACCGAGTGGATCGACGGCATCCCCCTGTCGGAGATCATCGCGGACGGCACCGAGGAGCAGCGCGACCGCGCGGGCCAGATCCTGGCCCGCTTCCTGTTCTCCGGCCCGGCGCGCACGGGCCTGCTGCACGCGGACCCGCACCCCGGCAACTTCCGGCTGCTGCCCGGCGGACCGGACGGCGAGGACGACTGGCGCCTCGGCGTCCTCGACTTCGGCACGGTCGACCGGCTCCCCGGCGGACTGCCCGAGCCGATCGGCGACAGCCTGCGCCTCACGCTGGACGGCGAGGCGGAGGCGGTCTACGAGATGCTGCGGGCGGAGGGGTTCGTCAAGGACTCGATAGAGCTGGACCCCGAGGCGGTCCTGGACTATCTGCTGCCGATCATCGAACCGGCCCGCGCGGAGGCGTTCACGTTCACCCGTGGCTGGATGCGCAGCCAGGCCGCCCGGATCGCCGACGTCCGCTCCCCCGCCTACCAGCTCGGCAAGCAGCTCAATCTGCCCCCGGCCTATCTCCTGATACACCGGGTGACGCTCAGCACGATCGGTGTCCTGTGCCAGCTCGGCGCGACGGTCCGGCTCCGCGACGAACTGGCGGAATGGCTGCCGGGATTCGTCCTGGACGAGGAACCGGAGGACAGGCAACCGGAGGACAGGGAACGGGAGGACATGGACCCGGGCGATGTGGACCCGGAGAACCTCGAACCGGAGGACCTGGACCCGGCGGACCTCGAGCCGGAAGACCTGGAGCCGGAGGGCCTGGAAGACGGCGGAGCCATGAAGGAGGAGCCGAAGGAAGCCGCGGGCGCATGATCCACCCCTGCCTCAGCCTCCACCCACCCCGTACCTTTACCTATCCCCTCTCTCCCTCTACCTCTGTCTCTGCCTCTCCCTGTGTCTCTGCCCCTGCCTCCCCTACCACCACGACGAGTCGAGCCGCCCCTCGATCGCTCTGAGGTGCGCCCGGGAGCAGGTGTCGCAGAAGTACTGACGCACACTGTTCTCGACGGAACAGGTCCAGGTGAGGCGTGACCCCTCGGCGGGCGTCCCGCAGCGGGCGCACACCAGGGTCCGGGCGGCCTCGGCCGGGCCGTCGCCGTCACTGACTCCGGCATCACTCGTCATCAGGTGACGATAACTCCGTATCAGGGCGATACCGGACACAACGCACCGCGGGGGCCGGTCCGTTCGGACGGACCGGCCCCCGCGTGAAGTCCTCGCCCCCCGTCACTCCGGAGGGCCACCGCTTCAGGTGTGGGCGGATTACTGCATGACGGCCATGGCCAGCGCGCGGCGGGCGCGCATCGAGGCGCGCTCGGCCCGGCGCTGCATCCGGCGGGCCGCGGCCAGGCGGATCGCCCGGCGCTCCTGCTCCGCTTCACGCAGCCGGTCGTGCATATGCGCACGCGCCAGTGCTTCTGGGATGAGTTGCATCTCTCGGGTCCTGTTCTGGCGCGAGTCGTGCGCGCCGGTGGTGCTGACGTCTTCGGTCGCCGAGCCGGTGGGCTCGTGTGCGGACGGCTTCATCGGGGCCTGTTTCTGGGGGTCGTGCGTGAGGGGGCGATCGATCGTTCCTGCGGCGTTCATGCTGTGACCGGGTTCTTGCGCGGGCGGCCACGGGGCCGCTTCCGGGCGACGACGACACCCTGGACGAACAGCTCTCCGCCCCAGACACCCCACGGCTCACGTCGCTCCTTGGCGCCGGCGAGGCAGGCCTCCATCAGCGGGCAGGTTCGGCAGAGGGACTTGGCGTACTCGACGTCCGCCGGGGACTCCGCGAAGAAGACCTCCGGGTCGTAGGAACGGCAGGGGACGGGTACGCCGAGGTTCTCGATGGCGTCGTCGAGCGCGGTGAGCGCGGTGAGCGGGATCAAGGTGGAGTCCTCCGTGAGGCGGCCGGGCGGCGGGATCGTTTCGGAAGGCGGTACGGACGTGGCGTGCGCTTCGAGTTGCACGGTTCGTCTTCCTCGTCTGGTCGGTCCGGCCCTGTGGGGCCGGTGGTCGGCTGGGGTACCGGGTTCTGGCTGACCCGAGGTCCTTCGTGCTGTTCTCCCTGTTTGGGGAAAACAGAAGGGCCGCGGTTCCCGGATGGGGTTCCGCGGCCCTGGAAGGTGCCGGCCTGATCGCCGATCAGGCTGGATCGCTCCAGGGTTCTGGCCCACGGAAGGCCCACATCTGGTGGTGCTGCGTCGTCTGCTTCCGGAATCCGGCACCGGTCGCCGTAAAGGCATAGGCATCTGCCTCAGCCTTTACTGCCGCTTCCAGTGCCTTGGTCGGTCGCTCATTCCGCTCACTGACAGGGAGACCCGCCAGGGACACGGGGGCAGCCGGGCGCACGGCAGAGATGCCGGACAGACCGGTGCCCGGGTTCGAGACGCCGAGCATGCACAGGGAGACGGTCGAGCGATCGGTCATTTTGACCGTGCTGTCGAAGCTGGTGTTGATGCTGATCACTGGACTCGCCTCCTCTCGGCGTATCGGGGGGTTGGATGAACCAACCCGTTCGGATATGTAAGTAGAACACGGAATCAGGGCCTCCGAGAAGGCCGCTGTTCCGGTGTGTAAGAACCTATGGGGATTGACGGGGCTTTCGCAAACTATTTTTTCGACGAGTTCGGATCGCCTTCGCCGTCCGCCGGCTCAGGGTCGCGGCCTGCGCAGATGGCCAGCACATCGGCCCCGTAGCGGCGGCACTTGCGCATCCCGACGCCCGGGATGCGGGCCAGCTCCGGCTCGTCCTCCGGTCCGGTCTCGGCGATCGCCACGAGTGTCTTGTCGGTGAGGACGCAGAACGCCGGCTGCCCGCTGCGCCGCGCCACGCCCGCCCGCCAGACGCGCAGCCGCTCGTACAGTCCCTCGTCCATGTCGGACGGACAGTCCTCGCAGCGCATCAGCTTCATCTCGGCGGCCTCCGTGAGGGTGCGCCCGCAGACCCGGCAGCGGGCCGGGGTGCGCCGGGTGGGCCGCCGCTCTCCTGGCACGGCACCGGGCGCCCCGCGTTCCACCCCGCCCGCTCCGCCGCCCGCCGCGGTCCGGGCCGTACCGGGCGCGGAGCCGGGGCGCAGTCCGTCCAGGAAGCGGCTGGCGCGGCGGTTGGGGCGATGGCCCGGGGAGCGGGCGAGGGCCCAGGAGACATGGAGCCGCTCACGGGCGCGGGTGACCCCGACATAGAGGAGGCGGCGCTCCTCCTCGATCTGCTCGTCGGTTCTGGCGTAGGTGATCGGCATCATGCCCTCGGCGACCCCGACCAGGAACACGGCGTCCCACTCCAGGCCCTTGGCCGAGTGCAGGGAGGCCAGCGTGACGCCCTGCACGGTCGGGGCGTGCTGGGCGTTCTCCCGCTCGTCCAGTTCGGCCACCAGATCGGCGAGGGTGGCACCGGGTCTGGCGGCGGCGAAGTCCTGCGCGAGATGCACCAGCGCGGCCAGCGACTCCCAGCGTTCGCGCACCGCCCCCGAACCGGCCGGTGGCTGTATGGTCCAGCCCTCGACGGAGAGCACGGCACGCACCTGGGAGGGCAGGTCGACGGCCTCGTCCAGCGCGGTGTCGTTGCCCCCGAAGCGGGCGGCGGCCCGCAGGGCGATGCTGGCTTTGCGCACCTCCGGCCGGTCGAAGAACCGCTCCGCTCCGCGCAGCTGATAGGGGATGCCTGCGTCGGCGAGGGCCTGCTCGTACGTCTCGGACTGGGCGTTGGCACGGAACAGGATGGCGATCTCGCCCGCCGGGACCCCCGAGTCGAGCAGGGCCCGGATCCGTCTGGCGGCGCCTTCGGCCTCGGCGGGTTCGTCGGTGTACTCGGTGTGCACCGGGTCGGGTCCGGTGGGGCGCTGGGAGATCAGCTCCAGCCGGTGGTCGGCGGCCCGGCCGCGGGCCTGGGCGAGCAGCCCGTTGGCGAGATGGACGACCTGGGGGGTGGAGCGGTAGTCCCGGACCAGCTTCACGACCGTGGCGCCGGGGTGGCGGGTGCGGAAGTCGAGCAGATGGTCCGGCGTTGCTCCGGTGAACGAGTAGATGGTCTGGCTGGCGTCGCCCACCACACACAGGTCGTCCCGCTGCCCCAGCCACAGTTCCAGCAGCCGCTGCTGGAGCGGGCTGACGTCCTGGTACTCATCGACCACGAAGTGGTGGTACTGGGCACGTACCTGGTCAGCGATGTCGTGCCGGTCCTGGAGGACACCGACGGTCAGCAGCAGCACATCCTCGAAGTCGATCACTCCACGGGCCCGCTTGAGGTCCTCGAAGGCGGCGTACAGCTGGGCGATCTCGGCCGGATCGCGGGGGATGTCACGGCCGGCCTTCGCGGCTGCGAGCGCGTAGTCGGCGGGCACGGTCTGGGTGACCTTGGCCCACTCGATCTCCCCCATGGCGTCCCGCAGCTCCCCCCGGTCGAGGCGCAGACGGCAGGCCGCGGCGGCGTCCGCGACCAGCTGGCTCTTGCGGTCGACGAGCCGGGGCATGGCACCGCCCACCGCCTTCGGCCAGAAGTACTGGAGCTGGCGCAGGGCGGCCGAGTGGAACGTACGGGCCTGGACGCCCTGGGCGCCGAGCTGGCGCAGCCGACCGCGCATCTCCCCCGCCGCCCGGTTGGTGAAGGTGACGGCGAGCACGCTGGAGGGCTGGAGGATGCCCGCGCGCACCCCGTAGGCGATGCGGTGGGTGATGGCCCGCGTCTTGCCCGTACCGGCCCCGGCCAGGACGCACACCGGGCCGCGCAGGGTGGTGGCCACCTCGCGCTGCTCGGGGTCGAGCCCTTCGAGCACCGCGTCGGCCGTGTCCGGTACCCGCGGGAAGAGGGGGGAGTGCGTTGCTGCTGTCACACCGCAATGCTGCCAGGTCGGTGGAGACGGGTGAGCCGGTTGTCCACAGGCACACCCGCGCAGTCGTATTAATGCCCGTCGCCGGTGCTGGCGGCGGGCAGTGCTGGTGCTGGTGGCGTCGGCGTTCGACGGGGCCCTAGGGGATCCGGCGCGGCTTCCAGTGGGGTGGCGGCGGCGTTCGACGGGGCCGTAGAGGGTGCGGCGCGGCTTCCGGTGGGGTGGCGACCTGACGGAGACGGGCCCGGATACCCCCGGCGGGAATGGTGGCCGGGTCCGATACGTTCCACCAGCGCGAGCACCTGTCCCCGGAACCGCATAAGGAGCGCCAGAGACATGTCGGGCACTGTGACGATGTACAGCACCACGTGGTGTGGCTACTGCCGTCGGCTGAAGAGCCAGCTGGACCGCGAGGGCATCGCGTACGACGAGATCAACATCGAGCAGGACCCGGAGTCGGCCGCCTTCGTGGAGAAGGCCAACAACGGGAACCAGACCGTGCCGACCCTGCGTGTCGTCCCGAACTCCGGCGGTCCCGAGGTGGTCATGACCAACCCGAGCCTCGCCCAGGTCAAGCAGGCTCTCACGGCCTGACTCCGGCTGGCACCGGCGTACCGGCAGCGGACGCCTACGGCCCCCTTCCCCGACGCGGCGGAGGGGGCCGTAGGTGTCTCAGGCGGCGCTGCGGGTCGGCATCGGCTTGCCGTACCAGAGTTCGATCAGCCGGGCGGCGATGGAGATGCCGTAGGGCGGCAGCACCTCGCCGGAGTCGAAGGCGGCGCGCAGTTCGTCCCGGGAGAACCAGCGGGCCTCGCTGATCTCGTCCCCGTCGACGGTGATCTCGGTGGTGGTGGCGCGGGCCAGGAAGCCCAGCATCAGGCTGGACGGGAACGGCCATGGCTGGCTGGCGATGTACTCGACCTGGCTGACGGTGATCCCCGCCTCCTCGAACACCTCGCGGCGCACCGACTGCTCCACCGACTCGCCCGGCTCGACAAAACCGGCCAGTGTGGAGAAGCGGCCCTCGGGCCAGTGCACCTGGCGGCCGAGCAGGATGCGGTCGTCCTCGTCGGTGACCGCCATGATCACGGCCGGGTCGGTGCGCGGGTAGTGCTCGGCGCCACAGGCGGGGCAGCGGCGGATGTGTCCGGCGGCGGCGATCACCGTGCGCTCACCGCAGCGGGAGCAGAAGCGGTGGGTGCGCTGCCAGTTCTCCAGGCCGACCGCGTGGACCATGAGACCGGCGTCGCGCGGCGCGAGCAGGAGCCCCGCCTCGCGCAGCCCGGCCGGGCGGGCGGACTGGTCGATCCGGCCGGGCAGGGCGTCCTTCTGGAGGGCGAAATAGCTCACCCCGTCCCCGTCGATGCCCAGGAAGTAGCGGTGGGCCTCGGTCAGGGGCGCCTCGAAGGACGGGGTCATGACGAGTTCGGTGCGCCCCTCGGGCGTCTCGTCGATCAGGACCTGGCCGCCGGACACCACGAAACAGCGGGTCGTGGGGTGGCTCCACGCCGCCGCCAGCCATGCCTCGTCGAGCCGGTGGTGCGCGGCGCGGTCGATGCCGCTGGGGGCGGTCAGCGAGATGGGTCGGTCGGCGGTGTGGTCGGTCCAGGTGGTCACGGGTGCTTCCAACTCCCCCAGGGCGACGGTTCGTTTCGGCGGGCGGTTCGACGGGACGTACGGCAGGCGGTCACCTCATCCGTCGGGGCCCGGCCGCGCGGGGCGGTGTTTCCAGTGTGCCCCGCGCGGGCGGTCCCTCCGGACGGCGCGGGACGGTCAGGGCGCATGGCTCCAGTGCTCCGCCAGATCGCCCCACAGGTACGCCGCGGTCTCGACGCCCTTGAACAGCAGATCCAGCTCCACCTTCTCGTTCGGCGCGTGCCAGCCGTCGGAGGGGATGGAGATGCCGAGGAAGAGCACCGGGGCGCCCAGCACCTCCTGGAGGTCGGCGGCCGGTCCGGAGCCGCCCTCGCGCGTGTAGCGCACCGGTTGCTCGAACGCGCGGCTCATGGCCCGTGTCACGGACTGGAGGGCGGGGTGGTCCAGGGGGGTCAGACAGGGCCGGGTGGCGCCGCTGAACACGATCTCGTACCGGATTCCGGGCGGGATCTGTCCGGCGGCCCAGTCGCGGACCGCCTTCTCGATGTGCTCCGGGTCCTGCCCGGCGACCAGCCGGAACGACAGCTTCAGCAGCGCCTCGGACGGGATGATCGTCTTGCTGCCGGGCCCCTGGTAGCCGCCGCCGATGCCGTTGACCTCGGCGGTCGGGCGGGCCCAGATCCGCTCCAGGGTGGTGTGCCCGGCCTCGCCGACGGCCGCGTACGACCTGGCCGTGCGCAGCCAGCTCCGCTCGTCGAAGGGCAGCTCCGCGAAGAGGTCCCGTTCGCGGTCGGTCAGCTCCACCACGCCGTCGTAGAAGCCGGGGATCGCCACGCGCGCGTGCTCGTCGTGCAGGGCGGCGACGAGCCGCGCGGCGGCGGTCGCCGGGTTCGGTACGGCGCCGCCGAACGAACCGGAGTGGATGTCCTGGTCGGGGCCCTGGAACCGGATCTCGCACTCGGCCAGGCCCCGCATGCCGGTGCACACGGTCGGGGTGTCCGCCGCCCACATGCCGGTGTCGGAGACGATCACCGCGTCCGCCGCGAGACGGCCGGCCCGCTCCTGGACCAGCGCCCTGAAGTGGGGCGAACCGGACTCCTCCTCGCCCTCGATCAGCAGCTTCAGATGGACCGCCGGTGCCATGCGCCCGGTCGCCGCCAGGTGGGCGCGGACCCCGAGGGTGTGGAAGAGCACCTGGCCCTTGTCGTCGGCCGCCCCGCGCGCGTAGAGCCGGTTCTCGCGGACGACCGGCTCGAAGGGGTCGCTGTCCCAGCCGTCCTCCCGCGCGGCGGGCTGTACGTCGTGGTGGCCGTAGACGAGGACCGTGGGGGCCTCCGGGTCGTCGCTGGGCCACTCCGCGTAGACGGCGGGGGCGCCGGGTGTGGGCCACACCTCGGCAACCGGGAAGCCGGTCTCGGTCAGCTTGGCGGCGAGCCAGTCCGCGCTGCGCAGGACGTCCGCCGCGTGGTCGGGCTGGGCCGACACCGACGGGATGCGCAGCCACTCGCGCAGCCCGTCGAGAAAGGTCTCGCGGTGCTCGGCGATGTACGTACGGACGGCGCTGTCCGGGGTGTGGCTCATGGTCACGAGCCTATCGGCCCACAGTGACAACCCGTCCGTGCTGTTCGTCACCGGGCGGCTCGTCCCCGGGGTCGGTCAGCAGCAGCCGCTCCAGGGCGGCCCGGTCCGGCAGGTCGTCCGGGCGGACCACCTCGCCGGTGCGGATGTGCACGAACGCCGCCGTCACCGTCTCCGGCTCCACCCCCTGCTGCTCGGCCCAGGCCAGCCGGTACACGGCGAGCTGGAGCGGATCGCCGTCCCGCCCCCGCCCGGTCTTCCAGTCCACGATCTCGTACGTCTGCGTCCCGCCGTCCGTGGTCCGGTAGACGGCGTCGATCCGGCCGCGGATCACCCGGCCCGCGATGCCGAGCTGGAAGGGGGCCTCCACGCGGTAGGGCGTACGTCTGGCGTACTCGGTCCGCTCGAACGCCGCCTTCAGGGCTTCCAGGTCCCGTTCGTCCGTGATCTCGGCATCGCTGCCGGGCAGTTCGTCCGGGCCCAGCAGGGGCAGGGTCAGCTCCTCGAAGCGGGCCTCGACCCAGGCGTGGAAGCGTGTCCCGCGGCGGGCGGCGGGCTGGGGCGGGGCAGGCATGGGGCGGGCCAGCTCCCGCGCGAAGCCGTCGGGGTCGGCGGCCATCCGCATCAGCTGCGAGGCGGTGAGCGAGGTGGGCAGCGGCACGTCCGTGACGGCCTCCCGCGCGCGGAGCAGCTCTCCGGTGAGGGCGTCCAGGTCACGGTCCCAGGAGGCGACGGCCCTGGCCTCCTCGGGGGTGAGGGGTTCGGACAGGGCTGGGGGGGCTGGGGGGCCTTGGGGGGCTGGGCGGTCTCGGTGGGAGGCGGACGCCTGGTGGGGTACGGAGGGGGCTGCGGGCGTGGGCCTCTCATGGGGAGGCTGCTCATGTGCGGGCGCTACGCCGTCGGGCTCTGTGTCGTCGGGCGCTGCGTCATGGGGCTCTGCGTCGTCGCGCTCTACATCGTCTCGCTCTACGTCACCGGGCTCCGCCTCGTATGGCGCTTCCCCGGAGAACTCGTACGGCTCCTCGCCATAGAAGTCGCCAGAGAAGTCGTCCCCGTACAGCTCCTCCTCCGGCGGCTCCGTCGGCCAGTCCGGGTCGTCGTAGGTGCCCGGCTCGTGGGTGTCCCGCTGATAGGTGCCCGGCTCATCGCTGACCCGCCCATAGGTGCCCGGCTCATGCGTGGCCGCCGCCTCGGTGAGGTCGTGCGCGGCGAGGGCGTCCAGGTGGGCGAGGACGGTCCGCGCGGCGGCGCGGCGGCGGGTGAGGGCGGTGTCGTCCAGGGGCAGGGGCCACGCCTGGTCGGCGGTCTGCCGGTGGAGGGCGGGGTTCTCGGCGTCGTCCTCCGGTTCGTCGGACCAGATCTCGATCTCGCCGTGTCCGGCGGCACAGTGCTCGTACAGGGCCGTGAGGAAGTCGGAGGGGCCCCTGCGGCGCTTCTGGGTGGGGCCCCACCAGTGGCCGGAGCCGAGCAGGAGGGAGCGGGGGCGGGTGAAGGTGACATACCCGAGGCGGAGTTCCTCGGTGTGCTGGTGGTCCTTCATCGCCTCGTGGAACGCCTTCATGCCGCGCGCGTCCCAGGATCCGATGTCGGGGAGGGTGTCGGCGTCGCCGCGCAGCGCGTGCGGCAGCACCTTGGCCTGTGCGGTCCACTTCTCCCGGCCCTGGGCGCTGGGGAAGGTGCCGGTGACCAGGCCGGGGACGGCCACGACGTCCCACTCCAGGCCCTTGGACTTGTGCGCGGTGAGCACCTTGACCGTGTTCTCGCCGCCGGGGAGGGCGTTGTCGAGGCCCTTCTCGTACTGGGCGGCCGTGCGCAGGAAGCCCAGGAACGCGAGGAGGGTGGCCGTACCGTCACCGGCGGCGAAGGAGGCGGCGACGTCCAGGAAGTTCGAGAGGGTCTCGCGGCGGCGGGCGGCCAGCGCGTGCGGGGACGCGGAGAGTTCGACCTCGAGGCCGGTGACGGCCAGGACCCGGTGCAGCACGTCCATGAGCGGGTCGGCCAGCGAGCGGCGCAGGTCGCGCAGCTCGGTGGCGAGGTGGGCGAACCGGACGCGCGCCTCGGGGGAGAAGGGCAGTGCGTCGTCGGCCCCGGCGTGTTCCAGGAAGGTGTCCAGGGCGTCGGCGAGGGAGATCACCTCGGCCGGGTCGACGCCCTCGACGGCCTCGGCGAGCCTGCGGTCGGGATCGTCGTCGCCGCCCCCGCGCGTGTGGGCGACCAGGAGCCGGGCGCGGCGGCCGAGCAGGGCGAGGTCGCGGGCGCCGATGCGCCAGCGGGGGCCGGTCAGAAGCCGGACCAGGGAGGCGTTGGCGCCGGGGTCCTGGAGCACCTCGCAGACGGCCACCAGGTCGGCCACCTCGGGCAGGTGCAGCAGCCCGGACAGGCCGACGACCTCGACCGGGACGTCACGGGCGACCAGGGCGCCCTGGATCTCGGCGAAGTCCCCGGCGGTGCGGCACAGCACGGCGATCTCACCGGGCGCGGTGCCGGTGCGCACGAGGTGGGCGAGCGAGTCGGCGAGCCAGTCGATCTCCTCCGCGTGGGTGGGCAGCAGGGCGCACCGCACCTGGCCGTCGCGCTCGGCACCGGGGGCCGGGCGCAGCGCCTCCACGCCCGCGTGCAGGGCGCGCAGCGGCGCGGCGAGGCCGTTGGCGAGGTCGAGGAGCCGGCCGCCGCTGCGGCGGTTCTCGCTGAGCGCCTGCCGGGTGGCGGGGCGGCCGTCCGCGCGGGCGAAGTGCTCGGGGAAGTCGTCCAGGTTGGCTACGGAGGCGCCGCGCCAGCCGTAGATGGCCTGGCAGGGGTCGCCCACGGCGGTGACCGGGTGGCCGGTGTCGTCGCCGAACAGTCCGGCGAGCAGGACGCGCTGGGCGACCGAGGTGTCCTGGTACTCGTCGAGGAGCACCACACGGAACTCCTCCCGCAGCAGCCGCCCGACCTCGGGGACCTGCCCGAGCCGGGCGGCCAGGGCGATCTGGTCGCCGAAGTCGAGCAGATCGCGTTCGCGTTTGGCGGTGCGGTAGCGCAGCACCAGGTCGGCGAGTTCCCGGCGGGCGGCGGCGGTGTCGGGGATCTTGCGCAGATCGGCGTTGGTGAGTCTGGTGCCCTGGACGGCGAGCAGCAGTTCGGCGTCCCAGGCGCGCAGGCGCTCCGGCTTGACGAGGTGCTCGGACAGCTCGGAGTCCAGCGTGAGGAGGTCGCTGACCAGGTCGGGGAAGGAGCGGGTGAGCGCCGGATAGGGGCCGGGGGCCTCGCGCAGGACCCGCGCGGCGAGCTGGAAGCGGGTGGCGTCGGCGAGGAGCCGCGCGGAGGGCTCCAGGCCGATACGCAGTCCGTGATCGGTGAGCAGCCGTCCGGCGAAGGCGTGGTACGTGGAGATGACCGGCTCGCCCGGCGGGTTGTCCGGGTCGATGACGTCCGGATCGGTCACGCCCGCCTTGACCAGCGCCTTGCGGACGCGCTCGGCGAGTTCACCGGCCGCCTTGTTGGTGAAGGTGAGGCCGAGCACCTGTTCGGGGGCGACCTGGCCGGTGCCGACCAGCCACACCACCCTCGCCGCCATCACGGTCGTCTTGCCGGAGCCCGCCCCGGCCACGATCACCTGCGGAGCGGGCGGCGCGACGATGCAGGCCGTCTGTTCCGGGGTGAACGGAATCCCGAGCAGTTCCTTGAGCTGCTCGGGATCGGTGAGGTGTGCGGGCATGTCGGAGAGGCTATCGGCGGGCACTGACAACGGGGGTGGCGGGAGCCGGGCGGGGCTCCGGGGCGAGGCCCCCGACCGTTTCCTGGGCACGCCGCACCGTGCCGTATGTCACTCCACCACGTGGCGTCCCTCCGGGCGGGCGCTGCACGAGGCGCGGAACGCGCAGTGGGTGCACTGCTGGCCCGCGGTCGGGGTGAACCGTTCGTCGAGGACCTTCCCGGCGGCGGTGGCGAGCAACTCGCCGATCCACTCCCCCTCCAGGGGCTCCTGGGCCTGCACCTTGGGCAGGGTCTCGCCGCCGTCGCGCCGCGCGGCGCCCTGGCGGAGCTGGACGAGTTCGGCGCCTCCGGGAGCGGGGCGCAGCCCGTCGAACACCTCGTCGACCGCGCCCTCGCGGACCGCGAGCTGATAGACGGCGAGCTGCGGGTGCTGGGCCACCTCCGCCGCGCTGGGCGCCTGTTTGCCGGTCTTGAAGTCCACGACATACGCGCGGCCCTCGCCGTCGGCCTCCACGCGGTCCATCTGGCCGCGGATGCGGACCTCATAGGCACCGGCTTCGAGGGTGATGTCGAAGTCGTGCTCGCTGGCCACCGGGGTGCGCCCCGCGCGGTCCATCACATGCCACTTCAGGAACCGTTCGAGCGCCACGCGCGCGTTGTCCTTCTCCTGGGCGGACTTCCACGGCGCCTCGAAGGCGAGCGCGTTCCACACCGAGTCGAGGCGTTCCATCAGGACGGACAGATCGGCCGGGGAGTGCCCGGAGGCGACCTCGTCGGCCAGGACGTGGACGACGTTGCCGAAGCCCTGGGCGGCCGAGGCGGGCGCGTCCGCCTTCACCTCACGGCCCAGGAACCATTGCAGCGCACAGGTGTTGGCGAGCTGGTCGAGCGCGCTGCCGGACAGCACCACGGGCTGGTCCCGGTCGCGCAGCGGCGCCCTGGCCGCCGTCGGCTCGTGCATCCCCCACCAGCGTTCGGGGTGCGCGGACGGCACCAGGGGGCGGCCGTCCTCGTCGGCGAGCGCGGCGAGCCGGGCCAGCCTCTGCGCGGTGGCCTCGCGCAGCGCCCCCGAGACCCGCGGGTCGACGGTGGTGGCCCGCAACTCGGCGACCAGCGCGGCCACCGACAGCGGGCGGCGCGGGCGCCCGGTGACGTCCCGGGGTTCGACACCGAGTTCGGTCAGGAAGCGGGAAGGCTGGTCGCCGTCGTCCGCCGGGGCCTTCACGGCGGTGACGACGAGACGCTCCTTCGCGCGGGTGGCGGCGACATAGAAGAGGCGGCGCTCCTCGGCGAGCAGCGCGCCCGGTGTGAGGGGCTCGGCGAGTCCGTCGCGGCCGATCCGGTCGGCCTCCAGCAGCGAGCCGCGCCGCCGCAGGTCGGGCCACAGCCCCTCCTGGACCCCGGCGACGACGACCAGCCGCCACTCCAGGCCCTTCGCCCGGTGCGCGGTCATCAGACGGACGGCTTCGGGGCGCACGGCCCGCCGGGTGAGCGTGTCGGCGGCGATGTCCTGCGCGTCGACCTCCTCCAGGAAGTTCAGCGCGCCCCGCCCCCCGGTGCGCTCCTCCGCGCGGGCGGCGGTCGCGAACAGGGCACATACGGCGTCCAGGTCACGGTCGGCGTTGCGGCCCGCCGCGCCGCCGCGCCGCGCGGTCCGCTCCAGTCGGGCCGGCCAGGGAGTGCCGTCCCACAGCGCCCACAGCGCCTCCTCCGCCGTGCCGCCGCGCGCGAGGGTCTCCCGCGCGGTGCGCAGCAGCCCGCCGAGACGCTGGGCGCCGTGCGCGTACGCCGGGTCGTGCACCGCCAGCCGCTCCGGCTCGGCGAGCGCCCGCGCGAGCAGGGCGTCCGAGGGCGGCGGCAGGGCATTGCCCCCGGCCCGCTCCTCGTCCCGCAGAGCCCGCCCCAGGCGCCGCAGATCGGCGGCGTCCATCCCGGCGAGCGGGGAGGTGAGCAGGGTCAGGGCGGTCTCGGTGGAGAGCCAGCAGGGGGCGTCCTGGGGCGGCTCGTCGGCGAGCGGGGCGTCCGGCCCGGGGAGGGTTCCCGGTCCGGGTGATACGTCGTCGTCGCCCGGGGCCTGCGCGTGTACGGGGCGGTGGTCGGCCTCCGCCTGGTCCTCTGAGGGGCTGTCGCCGCCCTCCACCTGGTCCGCTGAGAGGCCGTCGCCGCCCTCCACCTGGTCCACTGAAGGGCTGTCGCCGCCCTCCACCTGGTCCACTGAGAGGCCGTCGCCACCCTCCACCTGGTCCACTGAAGGGCTGTCGCCGCCCTCCACCTGGTCCACTGAGAGGCCGTCGCCACCCTCCACCTGGTCCACTGAGAGACCGACGCCGCCCTCCCCATGAACCACGGGGGAGCCACCGCTGCCCTCCGCCCGCTCCCCTCCGGCAAGGTCGCCGCCCCGCACCCCTCCGGAACCGCCATCACCCGCGGCCCGCCCCTCCCCGGGCACCCGCCCGTCCCCAGGACCGCCGTCGCCCGCCCCGGACCCCGCCACAGACCCCGCTCCAGCCCCCTCCCCGGCCCCCGCCTCCGCCTCCGCGACCGCCCGCAGGGCCGTCAGCAGCGGTGCCACCGCCGGTTCATGCCGCAGGGGCACGTCGTCGCCGTCGATGTCCAGCGGGACCCCGGCGGAGGTGAGGGCGCGGCGCAGGGTCGGCAGGGTGCGGGAACCGGCGCGCACCAGGACGGCCATCTCCCGCCACGGGACCCCGTCCTCAAGGTGCGCCCGGCGCAGGATGTCGGCGATGTTGTCCAGCTCGGTACCCGCCGTCGGGTAGGTGAAGACGTCGACCCGGCCGCCCTCCCGCGCGGGGGCGAGTTCCCGGTGGGCGCGGACCTTGTCGGCGGGGAGCCGGGTCAGCGGCATCCGGCGGGTGAGCAGCCGGGTGGCGTCCAGCAGGGCGGTGCCGGAGCGCCGGGACGTGCGCAGCACCTCGACGGGTGCCGGGCGGCCGTCGGGCCGGGGGAAGGCGCGGGGGAAGTCCAGGATTCCGTTCACGTCGGCGCCCCGGAAGGCGTAGATCGACTGGTCGGGGTCGCCGAAGGCGACCAGGGTGCGTCCGCCGCCGGCCAGCGCGTGCAGCAGCCGCACCTGGGCGGCGTCGGTGTCCTGGTACTCGTCGACGTAGACGGCGTCGTACTGGGCGGCGAGCCGCTCGGCGACCCCCGCGCGGTGGGCGAGGAGCACCGCGCGGTGCACCAGCTCGGCGTAGTCGATCACGCCCTGGAGGTCGAGGACGTCGAGGTACTCGGCGAGGAAGGCGGCTCCGGCCCGCCAGTCGGGGCGTCCGATGCGGCGGGCGAAGGCGTCCAGGGCGTCCGGACCGAGGCCCAGCTCACGGGTGCGGGCGAGCACCGCGCGGACCTCGTCGGCGAAGCCGCGGGTGGTCAGACAGGCGCGCAGTTCGTCGGGCCAGCGCACGGCGCCGAGACCGGCCCGCTCCAGGTCGATCTGTCCGGCGAGCAGCTCGCGGACGGCCACGTCCTGCTCGGGGCCGGACAGCAGCCGCAGGGGCTCGGCGAACCGGGCGGTGTCCTGGTGGGCGCGGACCAGGGCGTAGCAGAAGGAGTGGAAGGTGGTCGCCCGGGGCGCGTGGGCGGCTCCCATGCGCCCGGCCATGCGGTCGCGCAGGTCGACGGCGGCCTTGCGGCTGAAGGTGAGCACCAGGACGCGTTCGGGGTCGCCGCCGCGGGCGATACGGGCGGCGACGGACTCGACCAGCGTGGTGGTCTTGCCGGTGCCCGGACCTGCGAGAACGAGCAGCGGACCCTGGGTGTGGTCAACCACCGCGCGCTGTTCGGCGTCCAGACGAGGGGAATCCGGCCGGACCGGTGGGGTACGCACCAGCCGGTAGGCGCCACGGTTCCCCTGCCGCACTTTCAGGTGCGGCAGGCGCCTGGTGGAGGAAGAGGAGCTCACGTGGTTCGCCGGTCCTGGTGGTCGTGCTCGGGTCTGTTCCGGGCGGCGGTGCGCGCCGCCGCGGAGGGGGTCTCGGGGGGCGTCCGCCGCCGTGCGGGGAGGACGGTGGAGGCGGGGTGAACGGGACACGCGCCGCCGACGCTACGCCGACCGCCGACACGGAAGCCGGACTTCCGGACGAACGTACGCCATGCCCCGCGCGGGCCCGATGTCGCTCGTACGGAGCACGCGCTCCCCACACCGGCCCCCGATGGCGGAAGCTGTCAGGTGTGAGCCTCCGTGTGGTCGCCGCCGTCCCAGCGCGCCCGTCTCATGTCGAGACGGGGCACATGTCCTTCCGCGGCCCGGCTCGCGCCCTTGAGCGGGGTGCCCTCGGTCCGGTACTGGTCGAGGGCGCGCAGCTCGTGTCCGGGCAGCAGCACCCCGTCCGCGCGGACGACCCGCCACCAGGGCACCGCGCCCCCGTACAGGGCCATCACCCGGCCGACCTGGCGCGGCCCGCCCTCCTGGAGCCACTCCGCGACATCGCCGTATGTCATGACCCGGCCCGGCGGGATCAGTTCGGCGACCTCAAGGACCCGCTCGGCGTATTCCGGCAGGGCGTCCGCGTGCTCCGCGCGGGCGTCCGCCGACAGGCTCTCCTCGCTCATCCACCCCATCCTGCCCCACCCCACCGACAATGTGACGGGCCCGCGACGGTGCGTGGCCCTCGCCCCCTCGCGGCGCTTCCGGCAGACTGTGCGCCCCCGCATTTGCACCCTGATGCCCCCGTGTGTCGGTGCGGCATGCCACCATCGTGCGGGCGGTAACCGGTGATACGAGACCAAGAAGAGTCGATGAAGCAGCAGGGTGTGCAGCCAGAGGACCCGGAGGGCACCTCTGACGCCGCGGCGCGCCCGGACACCGGCGACAGGCCCTCGCAGGCCGCCCACCGCGCGGGAGGCGACGCACACGCGAAGCCCGGCGAGCCCGGGGGCGACCCGCCTGAGGACGGCGGCGGGCCCCCCGCCCAGGAGAGCGGCCCCGGCGCGTACGACGGCCACGACCCCGGCGATACCGGCGACCTCCACACGGGCGAGGTCGAGGGCGACGAACCCTTGCTCCCCGCGCGCGTGCACCGCCCCTCCGACCTCATGCGGCTGCTGGTGGGCGTGCTCGGGATCGCCGTCCTGCTGGCCATCGCCGCGTTCGCCCACGGCACCACCTCCGGCCTCGAACAGGACATCAACAAAGGCACCGGGCAGGCGCCCGACCTGCTGATCAAGATCGCGGGGCTGGCGTCCAGCATCGCGATCCTGCTGGTCCCGGTCGCCTTCGCGATCGAGCGGCTGATCAAACGCGACGGCCTGCGCATCGCCGACGGCGTCCTCGCGGCGGTCCTCGCGCACGGTGTGACCCTGGCCACGGACCTCTGGGTGGCGAAAGCCGCCCCGGGCTCGATCCAGGAGGCGCTCACCCAGCCCTCCCCCGGCAATGTCACGGCGCTCACGGACCCGGTGCACGGCTATCTGGCCCCCGTGATCGCCTACATGACCGCCGTCGGCATGTCCCGCAGACCCCGCTGGCGCGCGGTGCTGTGGATCGTCCTCATGCTGGACGCGTTCTCCATGCTGGTCACCGGGTACACCACACCGTTCTCGATCATCCTGACCGTGCTGATCGGCTGGAGCGTCGCCTATGGCACCCTCTACGCGGTCGGCTCCCCCAATGTCCGGCCCACCGGCCGCACGCTGATGGCGGGCCTCAGGACAGTCGGCTTCCGCCCGGTGAGCGCCGCCCGTGTGGAGGTCCCCGAGAACACCGACAACGGCGACCGCGGACGGCGCTACTTCGTCACCCTGGAGGACGGTCCACCGCTGGACGTCACCGTGGTGGACCGTGAGCAGCAGGCACAGGGCTTCTTCTACCGGGTGTGGCGGAATCTGACCCTGCGCGGCTTCGCGACCCGCCGCAGCCTCCAGTCGCTGCGCCAGGCCCTGGAGCAGGAGGCGCTGCTCGCGTACGCGGCGATCGCCGCCGGGGCCAACGCCCCGAAGCTGATCGCCACGTCCGAGCTGGGCCCGGACGCCGTGATGCTGGTCTACGAGCACACCGGCGGCCGTTCCTTCGACTCGCTGGCCGACGACGAGATCACCGACGCTCTGCTGCGCAACGCCTGGCATCAGGTGCGGGCCCTTCAGTCGCGGCGGATCGCCCACCGCCGACTGGCCGGTGACGCAATTCTGGTGGATCGTTCCGGCACGGTGATTCTGACCGATTTGCGCGGTGGTGAGATCGCTGCCGGTGATCTGCTGCTCCGCATGGACATCGCCCAGCTGGTGACCACGCTGGCGCTGCGGGTGGGCGCCGAGCGGGCCGTGGCCTCCGCGCTCAGTGTGCTCGGGCCGGACACGGTCGCCGACTGTCTGCCGATGCTCCAGCCGATCGGTCTGACCCGCTCGACCCGCGCGACCCTGCGCCGACTGGCCCGGGAGCGGGCCGAGCGGGAGCGGGAGGCGGTCCTGGAGTCGTCCCGGCAGGCGAAGCTGGCCCGCGCGGAGGCGGCCGGGGTCGACTCGGCCCAGGCGCTGGAGAAGACCGACAAGAAGGCGGCGCGCGCGGAGTCGCGGGCCGAGAAGCGGGCCATGGACGAGGCCATGGAGGAGGCCCGCGAGGAGGACCCGCTCACCCAGATCCGGCACGAGGTGCTGAAGATCAGGCCACAGGCGCCGGTGGAACCGGCCCGGCTGGAACGGGTCCGTCCGCGCACGCTGATCAGCATCATCGCGGGCGCCATCGGCGCGTACTTCCTGCTGTCGCAGCTCACCCACATCGAGTTCGGGACGCTCTTCGCCACCGCCGAGTGGGGCTGGGTCGTCGCGGCGGTGCTGTTCTCGGCGCTGAGCTATGTGGCGGCGGCGATGAGCCTGCTCGGGTTCGTCCCGGAGCGGGTGCCGTTCGTGCGGACCGTGGCGGCCCAGGTCGCCGGGTCGTTCGTGAAGATCGTGGCGCCCGCCGCGGTCGGCGGGGTCGCCCTGAACACCCGGTTCCTCCAGCGCCAGGGCGTACGGCCGGGGCTCGCGGTGGCGAGCGTCGGCGCGTCGCAGCTGTTCGGTCTGGGCTGTCACATCCTGATGCTGCTGGCGTTCGGCTACCTCACCGGCATCGAGAAGACACCGTCCCTGTCGCCGTCCCGGACGGTCATCGCGGGTCTGCTGACGGTGGCGGTGCTGGTGCTGGTGGTGACCTCGGTACCGTTCCTGCGGAAGTTCGTCGTCACACGGGTCCGCTCGCTGTTCGCCGGGGTCGTGCCGCGCATGCTGGACGTGCTCCAGCGCCCGCAGAAGCTGGTCACCGGCATCGGCGGCATGCTGCTGCTGACCGCCTGCTTCGTGATGTGCCTGGACGCCTCCATCCGGGCCTTCGGCGACGAGTCCACCTCCATCAGCCTGGCCAGCGTCGCGGTGGTCTTCCTCGCGGGCAACGCGCTGGGCTCGGCGGCGCCCACCCCGGGCGGTGTCGGCGCGGTGGAGGCCACCTTGACGGTCGGCCTGATCGCCGTCGGCCTGCCCAGCGAGGTCGCCGCCCCGGCCGTCCTGATGTTCCGCCTGCTGACCCTGTGGCTGCCGGTCCTGCCGGGCTGGCTGGCCTTCAACCATCTCTCCCGCAAGGGCGCGCTCTGACGGACCGGGCCCCTATGGACCCGGTACGGCCGCGCCCTTTGAGCGGGCTCCATGGACGGGGCCGTACCTCGTACGGCTCGCGCCCCGCGCGGGCCGTCCGGGCCGACCGCAGGATGGGGTCATGCCGAATCGATCCCGCCCGCGTGCCGCCGCCCTGACCACCACCGCCGTGCTGCTCGCCGCCCTGACGGCGGCATGTGGCGGGGACAATCCCCAAGGCGTGGATCTGACGGCGCAGAAGCTGAACTGGCAGGACTGTCCCGCGCCGTCCCCGGCGGAGGGCGGCGGGGAGGCGCCGTCGCCGCTGCCGGGCGGCACCGACTGGCAGTGCGCCACCATGAAGGCGCCGCTGGACTGGAACGCCCCTGGGGGCGAGACCATCGGGATCGCCCTGATCCGGGCCAGGACCAGCGGCACGGCGGACCAGCGCATCGGCTCGCTGATCTTCAACTTCGGCGGACCGGGCGGCTCCGGCGTCACCACGCTGCCCGCCTTCGGCACCGCGTACGACACCCTGCGCACCCGCTACGACCTGGTGAGCTTCGACCCGCGCGGGGTGGGCCGCAGCGCCGGGGTGCGCTGTGAGAACGACCAGCAACTGGACGCGTACTTCCAGCAGGACGCCACGCCGGACGACGCCGCCGAGCGCGCCACATACGTGGACAACGTCAAGAACTTCAACGCCGCCTGCGAGCGGAACTCCGCGCGGGTCCTGCCCCATGTACGGACCACGGACGCGGCCCGTGACATGGATCTGATGCGCCAGGTCCTGGGCGACGACAAGCTGTCCTACTTCGGCATCTCCTACGGCACCGAACTCGGCGGCGTCTACGCCCATCTGTTCCCCCAGAACGTGGGGCGGGCGGTGTTCGACGCGGTGGTCGACCCGACCCAGAACGCCGAACAGGGCTCGCTCGGCCAGGCCAAGGGCTTCCAGCTCGCGCTCGACAACTTCGCCGAGAACTGTGTCTCGCAGATCGAGGACTGCCCCATCGGCGACAGCGCGCAGGACGTCAAGAACCGGATCGCGAAACTCCTCGCCGACCTCGACCGCAAGCCGATCCCGGGGATCTTCCCGCGCGAGCTGACCCAGACCGCGGCCACCAGCGGCATCGCCCAGTCGCTCTACTCGCAGGACTTCTGGCAGTACCTCACCGAGGGCCTCGACCAGGCGTACGGCGGCGACGGACAGATCCTGATGCTGCTGTCGGACTCGATGAACGGCCGCAGCCAGAACGGCGAGTACAGCAACCTCACCGCGGCCAATGTGTCCATCAACTGCGCCGACGACAAACCCCGCTACGACGCGGCCTACGTGGAGCAGAAGCTGCCCGAGTTCCGCGCCGCGTCGCCGGTGTTCGGCGACTATCTGGCCTGGGGCATGATCAGTTGCACCGACTGGGCGGTGCCGGGCGCCGCCGACCACCCCGACGTCAGCGCGCCGGGATCGGCCCCGATCCTGGTCGTGGGCAACACCGGTGACCCCGCGACACCGTACGAGGGCGCCCAGAAGATGGTGACCGCGCTCGGCACCGGAGTCGGGGTGGAACTGACCTACAAGGGCCAGGGGCACGGGGCCTACGACAGCAACGACCCGTGCGTGCGCAGCGCCGTCGACGGCTATCTCCTCAACGGCCGGGTACCGGCGGCCGGAACGGTCTGCGGCTGACCGACCTCCACCGCACAACCCCAGAAAAGCACAGGTCAGAAGGTTATCCACAGGCCCCGACGAATTTTCCGCCGGACGCCTACGATGGCCTGACAACCGTTCGCCGCCGAAGCGCGGACGGCCTGCGAGGGGGAAAGAGGGGGAAAGGTGCGATGACGCGTTTCGTACGGTGGTCCGCGCTCGGTGCGGCTGCCGCGCTACTGATGGCGGGATGCAGCTCGGGTTCGTCGGACGAGGGCGGGGGCGACAAGGGCGGGGGGAGCACAAGCCCGTCCGGGTCCGGTCTGCCGACCTCACTGACCTCGCAGAAGCCGGACTGGAGCGAGTGCGGGGCCACGGCCGGCGCGCCCGCCCCGGGGGACGACTGGCGGTGCGCCACGCTGAAGGTGCCGCTGGACTGGTCGAAGCCGGGGGGCCAGACCATCGACCTGGCCCTGATCCGCTCCGAGGCCACCGGCGGCGACCGGATCGGCTCCCTCCTCTTCAACTTCGGCGGCCCGGGAGGCTCCGGGGTGGACACGATGCCGTCGTACGGCTCGTACGTCTCCGCCCTGCACGAGCGGTACGACCTGGTGAGCTGGGACCCGCGCGGGGTCGGCGCCAGCGAGGGCGTGCGCTGCCGTACGGACGCGGAGATAGCGGCGGCGGAGCAGGTGGACGCCACGCCGGACACCCCCGCCGAGGAAGAGGCGTTCCTGAAGGACGCCGCCGACTTCGGCGCCGGCTGCGAGGAGTCGGCCGGGCCTCTGCTGGCCCATGTCTCCACGCAGGACACCGCGCGGGACATGGACCTGATGCGCCAGGTCCTCGGCGACACCAAGACGCACTACTTCGGCATCTCGTACGGCACGGAGCTGGGCGGTGTCTACGCCCACCTGTTCCCCGAGAACGTGGGGCGGCTGATCCTGGACGCGGTGGTCGACCCGGCCGGGGACACCTTCGCGCACGCCAAGAACCAGGCCCTGGGCTTCCAGCGAGCCCTGGACAACTACCTGGAGTCCACCGGTGAGGACCCCGCCGAGGGCACCCGCCGGATCACGGACCTGCTGACGGAGCTGGACTCCCGGCCGCTGCCCGCGTCCGACGACCGGGAGCTGACCCAGACGCTCGCGCTGACCGGCATCGTGCTGCCGCTCTACAGCGAGTCCGGCTGGCCGAGTCTGACCAGCGCGCTGGCCGCCGCCGAGGAGGGCGACGGATCGGAGCTGCTGGCCCTGGCGGACGGCTACAACGAGCGCGACCCGTCGGGCGGCTACGGCACGACGACCCACTCCCAGCGCGTCATATCGTGCTTGGACGACAAGCAGCGGCCGACCCTGGCGGAGACCAAGCGGCTGCTGCCGGAGTTCGAGGAGATCTCGCCGGTCTTCGGGCCCTTCCTGGGCTGGGACACAGCCGGCTGGTGCCACGACTGGCCGGTGCCGGGGCAGGTCGACACTCCGGAGGTGAGCGCGCCGGGAGCGGCACCGATCCTGGTGGTCGGCAACACGGGCGACCCGGCGACACCGGTGGAGGGCGCCCAGCGGATGGCCGACGAACTGGGCCAGGGCGTCGGGGTGGTCCTCACCTGGGAGGGCGAGGGCCATGGCGCCTACGGCAGTGGGAGCGACTGCGTGGACTCGGCGGTGAACGCCTATCTGCTGGAGGGCGAGGTGCCCGAGGACGGCACGGTCTGCCAGTGACGACAGCGGGGGCTGTCAGCACCCCGGGTATCCCGGGAACAGTTCCTGGACCTCCAGGAACTGTTCCCGGTACCTCTCGCACTGACAGCCCCCGCGTCGGGAAGCACATCCACGCCGACCGCGACAACCGTCGGGCGACCGGACGCCGTTGCCCGACGGCCACGCCACCGCGGGCGCCTCGGTCAACCGGGTCGACCCGGCCGAACCGTCCGACCCAGGGGACCCGCCTAGTAGACCGGCTTGTCCGGCTCGATCTGGTGGACCCAGCCGATGACTCCACCGCCGACATGCACGGCGTCGGCGAAGCCAGCCGACTTCAGGACCGCGAGGACTTCCGCACTGCGGACACCCGTCTTGCAGTGCAAGACGATCTTCTTGTCCTGCGGAAGGCTCTCCAGAGCCGTGCCGAGCAGGAACTCGTTCTTGGGGATCAGCTTGGCGCCCGGGATGGAGACGATCTCGTACTCGTTGATCTCGCGGACGTCGATGATCTCGATGTTCTCGCCGTCGTCGATCCACTCCTTGAGCTGCTTGGGAGTGATCGTGGAGTCCGCGGCGGCGGCCTGCGCCTCCTCGGAGACGACCCCGCAGAACGCCTCGTAGTCGATGAGTTCCGTGACGGTCGGGTTCTCGCCGCAGACCGCGCAGTTCGGGTCCTTGCGGACCTTCACCTGGCGGTACTGCATCTCCAGGGCGTCGTAGATCATCAGCCGGCCGACCAGCGGCTCACCGGTGCCGGTGAGGACCTTGATGGCCTCGGTGACCTGGATGGAACCGATGGACGCGCACAGCACGCCGAGCACACCGCCCTCGGCGCAGGAAGGGACCATGCCGGGGGGCGGGGGCTCCGGGTAGAGGCAGCGGTAGCAGGGGCCGTGCTCGGACCAGAAGACGCTGGCCTGGCCGTCGAAGCGGTAGATGGAGCCCCAGACGTACGGCTTGTTCAGCAGCACGCACGCGTCGTTGACCAGGTAGCGGGTGGCGAAGTTGTCGGTGCCGTCGACGATCAGGTCGTACTGGCTGAAGATGTCCATCACGTTCTCGGCTTCGAGCCGTTCCTCGTGAAGGATCACGTCCACGTACGGGTTGATGCCCTTGACGGTGTCACGGGCGGACTCGGCCTTGGAGCGGCCGATGTCGGCCTGGCTGTGGATGATCTGGCGCTGCAGATTCGACTCGTCGACCTCGTCGAACTCCACGATGCCGAGCGTGCCGACACCGGCGGCGGCCAGGTACATCAGCGCCGGCGAGCCCAGGCCGCCGGCGCCCACACAGAGCACCTTGGCGTTCTTCAGCCGCTTCTGCCCGTCCATCCCGACGTCGGGGATGATCAGGTGGCGGGAGTACCTGCGGACCTCGTCTACGGTGAGCTCACCGGCGGGCTCGACCAGGGGTGGCAACGACACGGGGACTCCGTTGGTCGGTCTGTCACTACGGTTGTTCTCCCCGTAACAGTGCCACGGCCTTTTTCATTCCGAGACACCTGGTCCAAGACGCGAGACGATCGCGTCCCAGTAGCCGGGCATGGCCGCCCAGGGGTCCCTCGGATCCGCCTCCTCGCGGGCCGTGCGGTCGGTGAACCAGAGCGTGGCGGCGCCCTGCCAGCGGGCGATCCGCAGTGCCTCGTCGAGGTGCCCGCCCGGCAGACCGTGCACGAAGTGGCAGAACTTCTCCGGTGGATAGCTCGCGGTCCACTCGGCCACCTGCGCCCACCGGTAGTCGCTCCAGGGCCCGGAGAAGGTGATCAGCTGATCGGCGTTCTCGGCGTAGCCGGGATGCGGATGGGTGCCGTGGCCGAGGACGACATGGGGTTCGCTGTCGCCGATCGCGCGGAGCGTGGTGACCGTGCGGCGGATCTCGGGCAGTTCCTCGCGGCCCGCCGGGCAGTGGTCGAGCAGGAACCCGTCGACCAGGTACCAGTCGAGATAGCGGTGGGCGTCGGAGATCACCTCGCCGAAGCCGCGGGCGCCGAAGCGGCTGTCGATCCGTCCGAGGACCCGGACCCCGGCGTTCCGCAGCCGGCCCGCGGCCTCCAGGCAGTGCGGGTCGGGGCGGTCGCCGGGGCCGTCGGACACATCGAGGACGACCCAGTGCAGCGGGACGCCGGCATCGGTGAGCCCGGCCCATTCGGCGCGGGCGACCAGGGGGTGGGCGTAACCGGGGACACCCAGGCCGGTGCCCAGACCCGTTCCCGGGGCCTGGGGGCCGGGGGCGAGCCGGGTCCCCCAGGTGCGCGCGGTGACGCCGGCCGGGTTCAGATACGGCACGCGGCCTCCATCCAGATGTCGGCGAGGGATTCCTCAAGGTTGATCCGGGGCCGCCAGCCGAGCCGGTCGCGGGCGGTGCGGACATCGGCCTGCTGCCAGCTTCCGCAGCCGTCCGGGTACGGATACGCGACGGGGGCCACATGGTCGGAGTCGCCGCGCGGGTGGCCGATGGCCGGGCGCAGCGGGCCGGGCGGGCCGTCGAGTTCGTGCAGCGCACCGCCGTATCCGGCGACCCGGGCGAGGGTGGCGGCGGCGTCGCGCAGCCGCACGGCACGGCCGGAGCCGATGTTGATGACGCCCTGGGCGGCGGACAGCGACGCGGCGTGCACCGCGCGGGCCACGTCCCGGACGTCCACGAAGTCCCGCTGGGCGCCGAGACCGCCGAGCTTCAGCTCACCGTCACCGGACTGCATCGCGCGCCGCATGGCCTCGGCGAGCCGCCCGAGCGGGGAGCCCGCCGGGGTGCCGGGCCCGGCCGGGGAGAAGACCCGCAGCACGACGGCGTCCAGACCGGAGCCGAGGACGAGTTCGGTGGCGGCGAGCTTGCTGACGCCGTAGGGACCGCCGGGGCGGGGCACGGCGTCCTCGGCGGTGGACGAGCCCGGCTGGCTGGGCCCGTACTCGGCGGCGCAGCCGATCTGGACCAGCCGGGCGCCGCATCCGCTGCGGCGCAGGGCCTCACAGACGGTGGCGACGGCGACGGTGTTGTGCCGGGTGAGGTCGCGGGCGCCGCCGCGGGTGGTACCGGCGCAGTTGACGACGACGCCCGGGTGGACCGCGTCGAGGAACCGGGTGAGCGCGCCGGGGCTGCCGGACGCGAGGTCGAACCGGACGTCGGCGTCGTCACCGCGGCCGAGCGCGGTGAGCTGGACGGCCGGGTCGGCGAGCAGCCGGTCGGCGACGAAGCGGCCGATGTATCCATTGGCTCCGATCAGCAGGACCCTCATCGGGCGGCTCCCGGGGTGAGTCGTCCGGCGCTGCCGGAGGCGCCGGTGGCTCCTGGGGCTGCGGTCGCGCCGGGTCGGGAGGTGGTCATCAGTCGTTCTCCTTCGAAGGGTGGTGGTACGGGTGTGGTTGCGGGGGCCTCCGGCGGTGTCGCGGGGGCGGGGTGGGGGGCGATTCCGGCGGCCTCCCGGCGGTGGCGGACCCAAGCCCGGCCCGTGGGGACCGGGAAGCCGGGGCCGCGGTCACCGGGGTCGAGGGGCGTGGTCCCGTGGGGAGCACCGGTGCGGGAGGCGGGATGCCCGCGGGCGAGATCCGCCACGGGCGGGCGGCGCCGCTCCGGGCTCCCGCCACGCGCGGACGCCGGTACGGGACGCGGCGCGGTGACGCGATGGACGTCGAGGCCCGGTCCTCGCACGGGACGCGACGCGGCGACCGAGCGGATGTCGAGGCCCACTCCCGGCACGGGACGAAGCCCGGCGACCCCGGTGACCGCAGCCCCGGCTTCCCGTACGGGACACGGCGCGGCGACCCAGCGGATGTCGAAGCCCACTCCCCGCACCGGACGCAGCCCCGCGACCCCACGGATGCCGAGACCCACTCCCCGTGCGGGACACGGCGCGGCGACCCAGCGGATGTCGAGGCCCCCTCCCGGCACGGGACGCAGCCCCCCCGACCAGACCCGCTCCCCGCACGGGACGAGGCGAGGCAACCCAACGGATGCCGAAGCCCACTCCCCGAACGGGACCAAGCCCCCCGACCCCACGAATGCCGAGACCCACTCCCCGTACTGACACGACCGACGCGGGGCCATCACAGGGACTCCGTTCTCGCGTGGGCCGAGGCACGCGGCAGCACCCGCACCGCGTGGACCAGCAGCGTCAGGGCCGCCGCCGCGCAGATCAGGGTCGGGACACCGCCCGTCCCCCAGAGCCCGACGACGGTCTCGACGGGCACGGAGAGAAGGTCGCAGCCCGGCAGCCGAGCGGCGAAAACGGTCGTCAGCGCCAGGGCCTCCGCACTCGCGGCGGCGGTGAGCACCAGCGACGGAACCTGGGCGAACCCATGGAGGGAGAGGAGCCGGGCGAGCAGCAGCAGGGCGCCGAGCGTGAGGGTCTGGAAGAAGGTGACGGGCTCGCCGAGTACCGCGGCACCACCGGCGAGCAGAGCGGCGAGAGCACCGAGGTACAGGGCGAACACACCGAGCAGCAGCGGCCGTACGGACCCGGTGAACTCCTCCAGCCCCCGACTGGCGCCGAGCCGTCGCCGGGCGGCGACCGTGAACAGGTGGGTCGTCCAGGCGGCCGGAGCGCAGGCCAGGGCGAGCGCGAGCAGCGGGGCGAAGGCCAGCGGCCAGGCGGCGTCCCCCGCGCCGGTCGGCAGGGCGTCGGGACCTCCGGTGACGGCGACTTGCAGCAGTCCGTCGCCGACGACGGCGTATCCGAGGAGCCAGAGGGTCCAGGGGCCGGTGGAGGGGGTCGGTCCGGTCGACGGGCGCCGGGGGGCGAGCGGGCCCCGGGCCAGCGCCGCGCGCAGACCGAGCCCGAGGGCGAGCACCCCGACCGCGGCCACGAGCAGCCGGGCCCGGCCGTCGGTGAGCCGCAGCCCGGCGAGGGTCGCGGCGCACAACGCGCCCGGCAACAGGGTGCGGACCACCCAACCGGCCCGTATCTCGGGCTCCACCGGAGCCTCGACGGGCGGCCGGGCGTCGCCGTCGCGTGGCACCCGGGCGTACATCTCCTCCGCGAGCGAGAAGACGTCCTTGTGCAGGAACCGGCCGGCGGTACGGTCGGTCAGCCCGTACGCCTCCAGCCCGGCCGCGATCTCCAGCGGATCGACGGCACGCTCGCACAGGGCGCGGTGCCGGTGCATCAACGCCTTGACGGGATCGACCGCGCCCCGGCGGGGGACGGTGGCGGCTCTCCGGTCGCCGACGCGGGGGGATGGGGACAGGGAGCGGAAGCGGACGGATGCCAGTGCGCCGTCGCCGCCGCGTACCGGTGCGCTGTCGGCGCCGCGCCCGCCCAGATCGCCGTGACCGCGCCCGCCCAGACCTCCGTCATCGCGTCCGCCCCGACCTTCGCCATCGCGTCCGCCCCGACCCTCGTCACAGCGTCCGCCTCGACCACCGTCACCACGCCCGCCCAGACCGCCGTCGCCATCCCCCTCGCGGAAGCTCAGGCCATCGCCCTCGCGGAAGCTCACGCCATCGCCATCACCACAAACGACCCCATCCGCCCCGAAAGAAAGCGCATCAGCCCCAAGACCCACCACCCCGCCCCCCACGCCGGAGGCGACCGGCACAGCCCCCACAACCCCGTCGCCGTCCCCACCCCCGCCACTCACATCCACCGCCGCCCACACACCCGCCGCCCCGCCGAGATCCCCGACCCACCGCTCGGACCGCGCGTCCCAGGCCCCCGGGCTGCCAGGCGTCCCGGGCAAGTCCACGGCACGCACCCCGTTCACCGCAGCCGACTCATCCCGCCCGGCCGCCTCGCCCACCGCCCCCAAGCCGTCCAGCTCACTCATCACGCCCCCTCCCCCAGACAGGTCATCGCCGACGCACGGACCGGTGGCCCCGCCGCCCACGTCGGGACGGAGCGGGGCGCGGGCCGACGGGACGCGTCGGTCCAGTGACCGGGGACATGGGCTTCGGCCGGACAGGCGAACGGCAGCGGCTCACCGGTCGCGTCCAGGACGACCCGGCGGACCGGATACTGAGAGACGACCTCCAGGTAAATGCCGTTAAATGCCGCGACGTTCTGCTCCACGGTGAAGAGTTCGAGCGCTCGGGCGCGCGCGGCCTCCCCAAGGCGCGTCCGGCGCTCGGGGTCGCGCAACAGCGCCACGCACGCCGTGGCGAGCGCCCGCGGATTGCGCGGCGGCACCACCAGCCCCGTACCGCCGATGACCTCCACCACCGCCCCGACGTCCGTCGACACGGTGGCCCGGCCGCCGAGCATCGCCTCGACCAGGCTGACCGGGAACCCCTCGACCACGCTCGACAGCACGACGACCGCACCGGAGGCGTACGCCGCGGCGGAAGTGGGCAGGTCGGGACCGCCGATCTCCTCGAACGACACCGGGTTCTCCCCCACGGCGTGCGGTCCGACGGCCTCGTCCGGGAACAGATGCGCGGCCAACGCCCGGCAGTGCGCCAGATAGGCGGCCCCCTCCCCACCCGAACCCGAACCCGAACCCGCGCCCGGAACCGGACCCGCCTCAACGGAACCCGAACCGCCCCCCGCCCCCACACTCACCACCCGGAGCCGCGCCCCCGGCTCCACCCGCCGCACCTCCGCGAACGCATGCAGCAGCGACACCAGATCCTTGGCAGGCTCGACCCGCCCGACCCACACCAGCGTGCCGACGTCAGCACCGAGCCCCCCAGCCCCACCGACCCCTCCAGCCCCACCAGCAAACACATCCATCCCCGGATAAACAGTCCGCAGCTTCCCCCGCCCCGCCCCACACCGCTCCTGCCACCGCCGCGCATGTGCGTTGCCGTGCGTGACGACGACCGCCCGGCGGTAGACCTCCGCCGCGAGCCGCCCGTGGAAGCCCGCCAGCAGCGCCCGCACCGCGGGAGCCGCCGCGTCCGCGCCGGACGCCAGATAGCGCGTGCGCACCTGCACGCCGTACTCCGTCACCACCAGCGGTACGCCGGTGAAGTGCCCGGCGAGCAGCCCCGGGAGCGCGCCGACCCCGCCGGAGGCGGCATGGCACAGATCGACCGCGCCGAGCGAGTCGTCCTCGTACCAGTCGAGGGAGAGGGGGCGCAGGGCGCGTTCGAGATGCGCGGCGACGGCCAGCAGATCCGGTACGCGCGCCCCGCGCACGGGTCCGAGGGCGCCGGGCGCACGGCACGCGCGCTCCAGTGCGCGTACGGCGTTCTCCGAGCGCAGCGCGCCCGCGAGCCCGCCCCCCGCGTCCCGGGCCAGCTCAGCGAGCCCGTACAGCGCATAGGCGAAACGGTCCGCCTGAAGCGCGAAGACATCAGAGCCGCCCTTCTCTGAACCCCACGAACCCTCCGAACCCTCCGCCCCCACACCCCCGGCGTACACCCCGGCGCCCGACACCACACCCCCGGCGCACAACCCCCGCACCAACTCCCCGTACGCCTCCGAGAAGCGCCGGCGTGCGCGCCTGCCGAGCCGGACGCCGTCGTCCCCGGCGGTCCACAGCGGAGCGGTCCGCACCCGGGTGACCTGCGGCGGCAGCGCCAGTCGGCCCGCGCTCTCCTGGCGCTCGCTGCGACTGAGCGCGTAGACGTGGAACTCGTGCTGCCCGAGCCCGCGCACGAGCCGGTCGCACCACAGCCTGGCGTCACCGCTCACATACGGATAGCCACCCTCCGTAAGCAGTCCGATGCGCACGAGTGCACCCCCGATCTCCCATGTGGGGAGCCACCGTTACCCGGCGGCTCGCAGCGGGACGAAGGTATGCGGACAAGGCGGTGGCGCGACGGACGGTTGTCCATCGCGCCACCAAAAGGGGTGAACGGTCGTAACTTTCCCGTGCGAGATGCGTTCGATCGCGCTAGGCGATCACCCGGCTACGTACCGCATATCAGACAGACGTACGCGACCACCCACACACCCACGCCACACCCGGCAGCCGCTCCCCGCGGCACCGCCTCCCGGCATCAGCGCCCGGCGTCGCCGGGATAGGGCCACGGGTTGGGCAGACACCGCACCCCGTCGAACTCGAGGAACTTGGTCTGCTGCTGCATGACCGGCGCGAGATCGCCGTCCTTGTCGCAGGTCACATGGGTGAAGCCGAGCCGGTGCCCGACCTCGTGATTGATCAGCATCTGCCGGTAGGCGAAGATCTCGTCGTCGCCGTACGTCTCCGATCCCTGCGCCCAGCGGTACGCGTTGATCATCACGCGCTCGGTGGAGGCGGAGTCGCAGGACACGTTGTCGATGGTCGTGTCCAGCCCCGACATGGCACACCACTCCCCGGTGGTCCCGGGACTGGCCAGCGTGATCACGAAGTCCGGCGAGCCACTGTGGATGCGCTCGAACGTACGACCGCCGTCGTGCGCCCAGCTCCGCTCGTCGTTCAGCGTGGTCTGCACGGCCTCGGCGAACAGCGCGCCATCGAGCCCGAGCCCCTCCTCGACATCGACGCGGTAGGTGTACTTCTCCCCCGAGCCCGGCGCCTTGGCGACGCCCTTGATCGCCTCGAAGGTCCCCGGCCCGGCCATCGACGCGCTCAGCGGATAGAGCTTGGACATCTTCTGGTCGTAACTCAGCGGCCGGGGTCGCGGCGACTCGGAAGGCGTCGGCCGCCCGTCCCCGCGCGAGGCCGGGTCCCGGCTGTCCCGCGTCTGATCGGCGGCGGACGACGACTGGACGGAGGAGTCGTCCCCGCCGTCGCGCACCTGCCCGGCGACGACCACGGCCAGCACCGTCGTCACCGCGAGCGCCGCGATCCCGGTGAACGTACGTCCCTTGCCGCCCCTCGTCCGCTCGGGCGCGGTGACCGGCGGAGCGTCCTCCTCCGGCGCCCGGGGCCCGGTGAGCAGCCCGACCCGGCCCGTACGCCCGCCGTCCCGGCCGGTGGCGGAGGCGGAGGCGTACGGATCGTCGGGGCGGCCCTGCTGCCGGGAGACGAAGACACCGTCGCCGCCGTCCGGGGCGTCGAAGGCGTCGACGTAGTCCTGGCGGGGCCCTCCGGGGGGCGTGGGCCGCTGTCGCGGTATGCCCCCGCCGCCACCGCCACTGCCCCCACCGCTGCCGCCGGACGGGCCCCGCCCCCGGAACTCGCCCCAGCCACCGCCGGTCTCATGCTGCTCGGGATGCCCCCCGCGGGTGTGGGCACCGCGCGCCGGTCCGCCGTCGGGCGTCCGGGGAAAGCCATGCGCGGGCGTACCGTCCGGGAGCCGGGGGAAACCGTGCGCGGGCGTACCGTCCGGCAGCCGCGGAAACCCGTGCGCCGGGGTGCCGTCGGAGAGCCTCGGCCCACCGCCCCCGGCCGCTCCTCCCGTGCCGGGCGCACCGGGCGCCGCCCGGCGTGGCCCTCTGGCCTCGGGCGTTCCCTCGCCCCGCGCCGCACCGCCGGAACCGCGCGCCGACTCGGCCCCCGCCCCCCGGCGACGGCCCCCGGTGTCCGCGGCGTCCCCCTTGGGGGCGGGCCCACGGCGACTGTGGCGTCCCACGTCCCGCCTCAGCTCCCTGTGTTCGTCTGCGTGCCGATACGTGCCCACTGCATGTCCACCACGTGCCCTCTGTACGGTCCACATGTACGGGCTACATGCGGCGGCCGTATGTACCCGCTCCACCTCTGCGTACCGCGTACTGCCGTGTCTCTGTGTACCGCGTACCGCGTACTGCCTGTCGCGCCCCTACCGTTGACGCGCCCGCCCACCCGGCGGCGGGTCCGCCGTCGCATCCGTACCCGATTCCGCCCCGGCATCCCGGAGCAGCTCACGAAACGCCGTGGACACCGTCTCCGGATACTCCATCATCGCCACATGCCCGGCGTCCGGGAGGGTCAGCAACCGGGAGTCGCGGAAACTGCGGGCCGCCCGCTGGGCCATCCGGAAACCGACGAGCTGGTCCCGGCCGCCGTAGACGAGCAGCGTCGGCGCGAGGACCCGTTCGGCCTGCCGCCACAGCCCATGCTGGCCACCGAGCGTGTACGCGTCGACGATACCCCGCGCGGAACGGGCCATCGCGTCCCAGAAGTACGGCAGTTGGAGCCGCCGTTCCATCTCCTCCACGGCGTTGCTGAACCCCTCGGGCGTCACCCGGCCGGGGTCGCCGTAGCACAGCGACATCACCCCGCGGACCCGCTGCTCGGCGGACCAGTCGGCGGTGAAACGGGTGAACATGCGGGCCACCCCGGGCAGAGCGAGCAGCGCGGTGGGCACCGCCGTGCGCTGGACGCGCAGCTCCGGCAGGGCGGGCGAGACCAGCGTCAGCGTCCGGACCAGATCGGGGCGTACGGCGGCCACACGGGTGGTGACCGCTCCGCCGAGCGAGTTGCCGACCAGGTGGACGGGGCCGCGCCCGGCGGCGTCGAGATGGCGGATGACCGCGCGGGCGTGCCCGGTGACCGAGTAGTCGCCGTCGTCCGGCGGCGGGGAGTCGCCGAAGCCCGGCAGATCCAGGGCCTCGCCGTCGACCGTGTCGTCGAGCAGCTCCATGAGCGCCGACCAGTTCTGCGAGGAGCCGCCGAGCCCGTGCACGTACAGCGCGGGCGGGAGCCCCTCATGGCGGCCCGGCCGGGAACGGACCGTCAGCGAGATGCCGGGCAGCCGTACCGACCGCAGCCGCTCGCCGTCCGCGACCCGGACGGGCGTCACTTTCGGAAGCACGTCGGCCGTCACGGGCGGCAACTCGGTCGAAGACATGCGGCAATGTTACGAGACGATCACGTACCGACTCAGGTGTTCGCCTGTGTTCGCCCTCACACGTCAGTTCGCCCCCGCCTCACCGAGAACCGCCCTCCGTGGTCCCGTAACCCGCCCACCACGCTTCGTGACTCCGCGTAGACGGTCCCTATGTCCCGCCCCCGGGAGCGCGCCCCAGGAAACGGGCCGGGACCACAAAGGCCCGCCCATGGATCGCCATCCCCCCTCCCGTCTCCTACGCTCGAAGTGAGCCCACCCGCGTGTGGCCCCTGCATGCATCAGGGACGGATGTTCGTAGGAAGGGGGCCCGCCATGGCCGTCGATCCCACCGATCCCGACACCTTCACGGACCAGGAGGAGACCCGCGGCGCCGAGGAGTACGGCGTCGAGGCTCCGGCCGCCGACGCCGCCGAGCAGGACACGGACCTCACCCCGCACCACGACGAACCGCTGACCCGCGCGGCCACCGACGAGGCCGACGACGCCGACCTCGCCGAGCAGTCCCGGGTGGTCGCGCTGGACGAGGACGACTACCGCTGACGGCACCGGCCCGCCCACCAACCCCGCCCGGTTTACCCCGGCCGGACCGTGTTCGCGGCCATACGCACGGCTTTCTTGACCGTCCGGTCCGTGAAATTCTGCGCTCGCACCGCGCACACCACGGTTACCGAAAAGTACGATGGCCGCGCGGCGGCACACCGCATATGGACGATTTTGGGAGGCGGCGTGACAGCCATCGAGCAGACAGAGGCGGCGCGCCCGCGAGGCACCCGCCTGCCGCGCCGTGCGCGACGGAACCAGCTGCTGGGCGCCGCACAGGAAGTCTTCGTGGCCCAGGGCTACCACGCGGCGGCGATGGACGACATCGCCGAGCGGGCCGGGGTCAGCAAGCCGGTGCTCTACCAGCACTTCCCGGGCAAGCTCGACCTGTACCTCGCCCTGCTGGACCAGCACTGCGAGGCCCTCATCCAGGCCGTACGGGGCGCGCTCGCCTCGACGACCGACAACAAGCAGCGGGTCCGGGCGACCATGGACGCCTACTTCGCCTATGTCGAGGACGAGGGCGGCGCCTTCCGGCTGGTCTTCGAGTCGGACCTGACCAACGAGCCGGCCGTGCGTGAGCGGGTCGACAAGGTCACCAACGACTGCGCCGAGGCCATCTGCGACGTGATCGCCGAGGACACGGGGCTGTCCCGCGCGGAGTCGATGCTGCTGGCCTCGGGTCTCGGCGGGCTCGCCCAGGTGGTGGCCCGCTCCTGGC
Source organism: Streptomyces sp. NPDC048290 (assembly GCF_040652095.1). Lineage (NCBI taxonomy): Bacteria > Bacillati > Actinomycetota > Actinomycetes > Kitasatosporales > Streptomycetaceae > Streptomyces > Streptomyces sp. NPDC048290. Next base: position 48,580 of record NZ_JBEZLM010000007.1, on the reverse strand, counting down.
TGCACAGCGACCGCAGCGTCCCGCGCGACCAGGCCGTCCAGCTGCTCACCTCGCTGGCCTGGCGCGGCATCGCCGGATTCCCCCTGCACGGCACGGAACAGCCGCACCACTGACCCGGTACGGCAACCGCACCACCGGTTCGGCACCGAACCGGTCCGGGCAGCCGCGCCACCAGGTCGGCTCTTTGTTCCCGCCTCCTGTTCGCTCCTGGCGTGGCAGGGCGGAGCGTGCGCGTCCCCTCACCGGGCTAATGTGTGCTGCGTACGGCGCGGAAGGTCGCGCACATCACTGACCGTCGGAGGGACATAGCCGTGGAGGTCAAGATCGGCGTGCAGCACTCGCCGCGCGAGATCGTTCTGGAGAGCGGTCAGACCGCCGAGGAGGTCGAGCGTGTGGTCGCCGAGGCGCTGGAGGGCAAGTCTCGCCTGCTGAGCCTGGTGGACGAGCACGGCCGCAAGCTCCTCATCCCGGCCGACCGCCTCTCGTACGTGGAGATCGGCGAGGCGGCCCCGCGCAAGGTGGGCTTCGGCGCGCTGTAGTCGCCCCGCCGGACACGCCGCTGAGGCGCCGCCGCGCGGGCGGGCGCCCACAGAGCGACAGAACGCCACAGAGGTGGACGGAACGCCACGAAGGCGAACGAGACGCCACAAAGGCCGGTGGCTCCGCGATCGAGCAGCACCCGCGGAGCGACCGGCCTTTGACATGCCGTCAGCCGTGCCGGGCGTACCACGGCCCGCCTCCACACGTTGACCACAGTTCACGCACAGAGGGGGATTGCATTCCGCAGGTCAGGGGTATGACCGGCTACGACCGTTTAGGGCAGGACGGCCGGGTGGGAGGAACCCCGACATGGTCTTGGAAGCGATCAGCTCCGCGGTGCTCGGTCTGGCCCTCGCATGGATGGCCGCGAGTCGGCTCCCGCACCGACTGCCCGCCCGCCCGCTCGTTCTGTCGACCGGCGTGGCCGGGTCCCTCTTCGGCGCCTTCCTCACCCACAGCGCGCTGGAGACGGCGAGTCTGCTGCTGGTCCTGACCGGCTCGGGCATCGTCGCGACGGCCTCCGTCTCCCTGCTGGTCCGCCCGACGGGCAGACTCCGCCGCCGCTCGGCGACGGCGTAGCCACGGCCCCGGGTCCCGGCCCGGCCCCGGATGTCGGCCCCGCCAGACGCCCCGCCGGACGCCCGACCAGACGCCCCGCCAAACGCCCTCCCCGCCCGGCCCCAGGTCCCGGCCCCGCCAAACGCCCCGCCCGACCCCGGGCGCAAAGCCCACCACACGCGCCACGCCCCCGCGCCGCACCCGCCCCGCGCGGGGCCCGCCCCAGCCCCACCCGCCCCGCAAGGGGCCCGGCACTCCCCCCGCCGCCCCCTACGCGGCCAGCCCCAACGCCGCCATCCGCTTGGTGTGCGCCTCGGTGATCCGGGAGAACATCCGCCCGACCTCCGCGAGATCGAACCCGTCGGCGACCCCGCCGACCAGCATCGTCGAGAGCGCGTCCCGCTCCGCCACCACCCGCTGCGACTGCGACAGCGCCTCCCCCATCAGCCGCCGCGCCCACAGCGCCAGCCGCCCGCCGAGCCGCGGGTCCGCGTCGATCGCGGCCCGCACCTTCTCCACCGCGAAGCCCCCGTGCCCGGTGTCGTCCAGCACGGCCAGCACCAGCTGCCGGGTGTCGGAGTCCAGCCGGACGGCGACCTCACGGTAGAAGTCACTGGCGATCGAGTCCCCGACATACGCCTTGACCAGGCCCTCCAGCCAGTCCGAGGGGGCGGTCTGGCGGTGGAAGCCATCGAGCGCGGCGACGAACGGCTGCATGGCCGCCGTCGGCTCCTCGCCGATCTCGGTGAGCCGGTCCCGCAACCGTTCGAAGTGGTGGAACTCGGCCGACGCCATCTTCGCCAGCTCCGCCTTGTCCGCCAGGGTCGGGGCCAGCTTGGCGTCCTCGGCGAGCCGCTCGAAGGCCGCCAGCTCCCCATAGGCGAGGGCCCCCAGCAGATCCACCACCGCGGCCCGGTACTGCGGGTCGGCGGCGGCCAGCGCCCAGTCCTGGGCGGCGACCCCGGTGTGCCCAGCGGTGTCGGAGGCCGTGTCGGAGGCCACGTCGGAGGGGGTGTCGGAGGGGGTGCGATCAGGCGTGTCAGGCGTGTCAGCGGAGGTCATGCAGCGCACAATAGCCCGCCCGCAGCCCGACGGAACCCCCTGGCCGCACCCGCCCGGAACGCCCCGCGCACCCCCGTGCACGGACCCTGCGCCGACCCGTGCGCCGACCCCGCGAACACCCTCTCGGGCCCGATTGTGAACGCTCCCGTGAATGTGACGATGGCAACGTGACCGAATCGGCCATCGCGTGTGCGCCATTCCGGGGTATGGTGGTAATGCGCCTGCTGAGTATCCAGTCGTCATGTCGTCACACGACGACCGCGCTCGACAGGCCGCACGTATGAGGATGCCCGGTCGGTGGCCCGATCGGCTCCGACCCGACAGCTCTCCCTGACCGCACGGCCCGGTTCCCACCGAGGACGTACGACGATCGGAGAGACCCCTCAGCGGTACGAGCGCTAGAGCGTCGGCAGAGGTCCCGTGCCATGCCATACGGCTCGCCGTGCGGCGGCCGACGTCCCCCCGGCACGGTCAGCACGACCCCCGCGCTCGCCTCGCACCGCGCACACAGAAGAGGCAAAACCCTGACTACGTCGTTCCGAGAGCTCGGGATTCTTCCCGAGACCGCCGAGGCCCTGGAGGCCGTCGGCATCGTCACCCCGTTCCCCATCCAGGAGATGACCCTCCCCGTCGCCCTCTCCGGCACGGACGTCATCGGACAGGCCAAGACCGGCACCGGCAAGACGCTGGGCTTCGGCCTGCCGCTCCTGGAGCGCGTCACCGTCCCCGCCGACGTGGAGGCCGGACGCGCCGCCCCCGACTCCGTCACCGACGCCCCGCAGGCGCTGATCGTCGTCCCGACCCGCGAGCTGTGCCAGCAGGTCACCAACGATCTGCTGACCGCGGGCAAGGTGCGCAACGTACGCGTCACCGCGATCTACGGCGGCCGGGCCTACGAGCCCCAGGTCGATGCCCTGCGCAAGGGTGTCGACGTCGTCGTCGGCACGCCCGGCCGGCTGCTCGACCTCGCGGGCCAGAAGAAGCTCAATCTGAAGCACGTCCGCTGCCTGGTCCTGGACGAGGCCGACGAGATGCTCGACCTGGGCTTCCTGCCCGACGTCGAGAAGATCATCGACATGCTTCCGGCCAAGCGCCAGACCATGCTGTTCTCGGCCACCATGCCGGGCGCGGTCATCGGCCTCGCCCGCCGGTACATGTCGCAGCCCACGCACATCCGCGCCACCGCGCCGGACGACGAGGGCGCGACGGTCGCGAACATCGCGCAGCACGTCTACCGCGCGCACAACATGGACAAGCCCGAGCTGGTCGCGCGCATACTCCAGGCCGACGGCCGTGGCCTGGCCATGGTCTTCTGCCGCACCAAGCGCACCGCGGCCGACCTCGCCGACCAGCTCAAGCAGCGCGGCTTCGCCTCCGGCGCGGTCCACGGCGACCTCGGCCAGGGCGCCCGCGAGCAGGCGCTGCGCGCCTTCCGCAACGGCAAGGTCGACGTCCTGGTCTGCACCGATGTCGCCGCCCGAGGCATCGACGTCGAAGGTGTGACCCACGTCATCAACTACCAGTCGCCGGAGGACGAGAAGACCTACCTCCACCGCATCGGCCGCACCGGCCGCGCGGGCGCCTCGGGTACGGCGATCACGCTGGTCGACTGGGACGACATCCCGCGCTGGCAGCTGATCAACAAGGCGCTGGAGCTGAACTTCAACGACCCGCCCGAGACGTACTCCACGTCCCCGCACCTGTTCGCCGAGCTGAGCATCCCCGCGGGCACCAAGGGCATCCTGCCGCGCTCGGAGCGCACCCGCGCCGGGCTCGACGCGGAGGAGCTGGAGGACCTGGGCGAGCCGGGCGGACGCGGTCAGCGTGGCCGCGGCGCTCGCGGCGAGTCCCGTGGCGACCGCGGCGACCGTTCCGGGCGCCCGGACCGCTCCGAGCGCTCCGACCACGCCGAGCGGGAGCGTCCGGCCCGTACCCCGCGCCGTCGCCGCCGCACCCGTGGCGGTACGCCGCTGGAGGCCGGGGCCGTGCAGGAGACGGCCGCCCCCGCGGTCACCCCGGCCGCCGAGGACGAGGCCACCGGTCCGCGCACCCCGCGCCGCCGTCGCCGTACGCGCAGCGTGGGCCAGGCACCGGCGCCCGTGGCGGAGGCGACGACCGAGGCCGTGGCGTCCGTGACGACGGCGGAGGGCCCGGCGACGCTCGTGGCGCAGCCGTCCGCGCCGCCGCAGACGGGCACCGCCGAGCTGGAGTCCGCCCCGGCCAAGCCGCGCCGCCGCCGCACCCGCAAGTCGGCGGAGCCGGCCGAGACCACCGGGACCACCGGGACCACCGGGACGGCGGAGCCGACCGTGACCGCCGAGGCAGTCGCGGCGCCGGAAGCCCCGGCCGCCCTGCCCGAGCTGGTCGAGGCCGTCGGTGCCGTCGAGGCTGTGGCAGCCGTCGAGGCCAAGCCGCGTCGCCGTACCCGCAAGACCGCCGCCCCGGCCCCGGCCGAGACGGTGGACGCCGCCGCCGCGACCGCGCTCGACACGGCGGAGGGCGCGGAAGCCGCCCCCAAGGCGCGCCGCACCCGCAAGACGGCCGTCAAGAAGACGGCCGCCGAGCCCGAGGTGACGGCCGAGGCCGCCGCCGAGGCCAAGCCGAAGCGGACCCGCAAGAAGGCGACGGCAGCCGCTCCCGAGGCCGTCCTCGACACCGTCGAGGACACGGCGGCGGAGGCCAAGCCCAAGCGGGCGCCCCGCAAGAAGGCCGCCGCGGCGCCCGTGACCACGGACGCCCCGGTGACCACCGGCCCCGCCGCCGAGGCGGAGCCCGAGGTCAAGCCGAAGCGGACCCGCAAGAAGGCCACGACCACGGCCACGGCCGCCACCACCGCCGTGGACACGGCCGAGGGCGCGGAGGCCAAGCCGAAGCGGACCACGACCCGCAAGACGGCAGCCACGAAGACGACGGCCAAGAAGACGGCCGCCAAGGCCACCGCGGACGCCGAGGCCACGGCTGACGCCCCGGTCGCTGACGCCGCCGAGGCCAAGCCCAAGCGCGCCCCTCGCAAGAAGGCCGCCGCCGCGATCCCGGCCCAGGCCACCGCCGGTGAGGCCGACGCCGAGCCGAAGCCGAGGGTCCGCCGGACCCGCAAGGCGACGGTCGCCGCCGAGCCCACCGAGGGCTGACCGACCCGGCACCCCGACGGCCCGGTTCCTCCCAGGAGGAGCCGGGCCGTCGCCGTACGCACCCAACGCCCCCGTTACCCTCGCAGCGTGAGCCGACCTCCGTCCTTGACGCCGCCGCCCGCCGCCCGCGCCTACCCCCTGCACACCGCGCGGGGCGACTTCGCCGTGGTCGACCACCCCGTGGCACCCGGCGTCGAGCCCCGGGGGACCGCGCTGCTGCTGCCCGGGTTCACCGGCAGCAAGGAGGACTTCCGGCTGCTGCACGCACCGCTCGCCGCCCGGGGCTACCGCACGGTGGCGGTGGACGGCCGCGGCCAGTACGAGTCGGACGGCCCGGTGCACGACGAAGCGCCGTACGCGCAACCCGAGTTGGCGAGGGACGTCCTCGCCCAGGCGGCGGCCCTCGGCACCCCGCTGCATCTCTTCGGCCACTCCCTGGGCGGCCAGATCGCCCGCGCGGCCGTCCTGCTGGAGGCGCCCGCGCCCGCCTCCTTCCGCTCCCTCACCCTGATGTCGTCCGGCCCGGCGCAGATCTCAGGGCCCCAGCAGGAGCGGGTGAAGCTGCTGCGGGACGCGCTCGCGGTGATGTCGATGGCGGAGGTGTGGGAGGCGATCGAGTCGATGGACGCACCCGAGGACATCGCGGACCCGGCGGTCGGCGAGGACCATCTGCGAGTGCGCTGGCTGGGCAACAAGCCCGCCCAGCTGATCGCGACCGGCCGCCAGTTGTGCGTCGAGCCGGACCGGGTCGCCGAACTGGCCGCCGTCCCGCTCCCGTACCACGTGCTATCCGGCGCGACCGACGGCACCTGGCCGCTGCCGCTGCTGGACGACATGGCCGTACGGCTGCACGCGCGCCGCACGGTCGTCGCGGACGCGGACCATTCGCCGAACATCGATCAGCCGCTGCCGACCGCCGAGGCCGTCGCCGACTTCTGGGACACGGTCCCCATCGAGTAGGAACTCAGTACAGCGTCCGCAGATGCTCCCAGAACCCGTCCCGCAGGGCCCGGCGCAGATCGGCCTGGCCCCGCAGCGAGTACTGGAGGATGCCCTCCGCCTCGACCAGCAGATCCTGGTCGACGGAGCCGGGCAGATAGGGATGGCCGGGCAGCAGCTCCACCAGGGCCTCGCGCCCGCGTGAGGCCAGCCACTTCGCCGCGATCTGGGCGCCGACGAAGCGCACGTCCTCCCGGCTGGGCCGGGTCGCCCCCGCGTTCTCGTAGGCGGCGGCGGTGCGCCTGCTGACGTACGGCTTGAAGAAGTCGAGGTCGAGGGTGCGCTGGCTGTCGACCTCCCAGAGCAGCGGTTCGGCCTGATTGCGCGCCTCGGGGGCCTCGATGCCCCACAGGTGCACCCGGGCGCCGTAGCCCTGGGCTGCCTCGACGGCCGAGACCAGGTCCTCGTCGCCGCCGAGCAGGGCCGCGTCGCTGACCGCGCGGTGCCGGGCGAGGGACTCCAGGTCGGTGCGGATGAGCGAGTCGACGCCCTTCTGCTGGTTGTTGGCGTTGAGGTTGCCGAGGCGGACCTTGACGTCCGGGAGTTCGGCGATGGACTGCTGCTCACCGGTGTGGATGCGGCGCCGGGCGCCGTCGTACCAGTAGACCCGCAGCAGGCGGCTGTCGGCGAAGATCTGCCGGGCCTTGTCGATCAGCGCCTCGATCAGCCCCTCGGCGTCGAGATCGAAGGCGCGGCGGTCCTCCGTCCCCGCGACCAGGCGGCCGGCGGCGGCGTAGAGATAGCCCGCGTCGACGAAGATCGCATGGGTCGAGGGCGTCTTCGCCACCTCGGCCAGCATGCGTTGCAACAGCTCGTTCGTGCGGTCGATGCGGGCGGACAGCGCCGCCAGGTCCTCGTTCATCCATTCCATTGTCCCGGCGGTCACGCTACGAACACAACCGGTCCCGATCAGTCTCCGCCTACTTTCTTACCCAGGGGTAATTAGGCGTGCGAAAATTTTCTTTAGCGTAGGGAATGTTTGTAACAGCCCGACTGTTGACTACGACTGGAACACGAAGGGAGAAGCATTATGCGCTTCGAGATCATGCGCCTCGACGACGTGGACGGCACGCCCGTGGACACCACCGTCGTGGACGCCGCCTCCGTCAACCGGATCGTTCAGCAGGCCGCCGCCATCGGACAGCGGCTGTGGATTCGCCCCGCCGACAGTTCGGCCTCGTAACACGCGTCGCACGGACCGGTTGTCACCGGCCGCTTCAGGGCCCCTCATGGCACCCCGTGAGGGGCCCTGTCGCGTTCCCGCCGGTCAGCTCCCCTGGATCACCTGGGTCACGCCGTTGATGATCTGCTGCACGGCGATCGCGGAGAGCATCATCCCGGCGAGCCGGGTCACCAGCACCACACCGCCGTCCTTGATGACCCGGATGATCAGCAGCGAGTACCGCATGACCAGCCACAGCACCACATGGATGACGAGGATCGCGGTCCACACCGACAGCTGGGTGCCGAAGCTGTCGGCCTTCTGCACGGCGAGGATCACCGACACGATCGCGCCCGGCCCGGCCAGCAGCGGCATACCCAGCGGGACCAGGGCGACATTGACGTCCTTGGTCTGCTGGGGCTCGTCCGACTTGCCGGTGAGCAGATCGAGCGCGATCAGCAGAAGCAGCAGCCCACCGGCGATCATCAGGGCCGGTACGGAGACATGCAGATAGTTCAGGATCTGGTGGCCCAGCACCCCGAAGACGGTGATCACCCCACCGGCGACACAGACCGCCTGGAAGGCCATCCGCCGCTGTACGGCGGCCGGGCGCCCGGAGGTGAGTCCGAGAAAGATCGGGGTGATCCCGGGAGGGTCCATGATCACGAAGAGGGTCAGAAAGAGCGAGCCGAAGACGGCGAGGTCGAACACGGTGAAGCCTTGAGCCTTGAAACGGAGGGACAGGGAGGACAGGGACGACAGGGAAGGGGGGAGACCGGTCTCAGCGTCCGCCGGTCCCGGGCACGGGGAACGCGCCGGTCGCCCGTCGGACGATCTCGCCGTACACCTCGGGGTCGGTCAGGTTCTCGCCGAGCACACAGGTCTTGCGGCTGCCGTGGTAGTCGCTGGACCCGGTGACCAGCAGCCCCAGCTCCCCGGCCAGACCGCGCAGCCGCGCCCGGGTGTCCGGGTCGTGGTCCATGTGGTCGACCTCGATGCCGTCGAGTCCGGCGGCGGCCAGCTCGGCGACCGTCGCCTCCGGCACCGTGCGCCCGCGCTTGGCGGCGCCCGGGTGGGCGAAGACGGTGACCCCGCCCGCGGCCTTGACCAGCCGGATCGCCTCGAAGGGATCCGTCTCGTGCTTGTCCATATGGGCCCGGCCGCCGTCGCCGAGCCAGTCCGCGGTGAAGGCGTCGTCCACACTGCGTACGACGCCCAGCTCGACCAGCGCGGTCGCGATGTGCGGCCGTCCCACCGATCCGTCGCCCGCGATCCGCGCCACCTGCTCCCAGGTGACCGGCGCTCCGAGCGCGTTCAGCTTGGCGATCATCCCCTGGGCCCGGGGCACCCGGTCGTCGCGCACCAGCTCCCGCTCGGCGAGCAGCGCGGGCTCCCGCGCGTCGAAGAGGTACGCCAGCATGTGCATGCTGATCCCGTCGACACGGCAGGACAGCTCGGCCCCGGTGACCAGCGTGAGCCCCTCGGGCAGCGCGGCGAGCGCCTCGGCGTGTCCGCGCGTGGTGTCGTGATCGGTCAGCGCGACGACGTCGAGCCCGGCCGCGACGGCGTTCCGCACCAGCTCCCCGGGACGGTCCGTCCCGTCGGAAGCGGTGGAGTGCGTATGCAGATCGACCCGCACGACACCCTCCCCCACACCAGCCCGACAGAACCCATTAAGCCTAACCGCCCCAAGAACCAGCAAAGCCCCACGCTCCCCGGAACGCCGCTCTCCGCGGAGAGCACAAGCAGCCGCTCACCTTGGAAGCGCGGGCACGTGTCTCCCAGGGGCGCTGGGGGGTACCCCCTCTGGGGGAGGAACGGCGCGAAGAGCGACCACGCACCCGCACCCGACGACCCACGACCACAACCCTCTCAGGGGCGCGGGGAACTGCGCGAAAAGCGACCACCCACCCGCACCCGACAACCGTCCCTCACCCCCCACCCCCTACGGCTCAAGCAACCGCCGCGCCAAAACCCCACACGGCACCAACTCGATCTCCGCCCCCGCATCCCGCAGATCCGTCAACACCAGCTCCTCGTACATCAGCAGTCCCGCCTGCTCCGGCCACACCACCGCCCACAGCCACAGCCCGCGCGCCTCCCCCGCGAACACCGCCCGGTCGGCCGGCGGCCCCGAGACATGCCACATCGGCGTCGGCCGCCCCGCCGCCAGCACCTTCGCCTCCGCCGGTTTCTCGACGCTCATGTACGGCCCCGGATCGGGCCCGTCGATCCCCGCGTACCGCGCGCCGAGCCCGACACCGATCTCCTCGGCGATCAGGATCAGCTCGCACGTCCCGCCGAACGGCCCCGGCCCTGAGCAGGCCACGGCGGTGGCCCGGACCCCGCTGCGGTCGTCGCCCGCGCACGCGACCCCGGTGAACAGCCACCCCACGGGCAGCGGCCACGGCATCCAGACCGGCACCTGCGTCCGCTGCGCGACAACGGCGAGCGCCTCGACGCTGGGCGGCACCACGGGCTGCACGGGATGCACCGCGCCATGGACAGCGCACTGCCAGGAGTCGGCGAAAAGACCGGGAGCCCTGACCCGGCCACCGCACTTCGGGCAACTGGGTTCGCCCCTCATAGAGCCCCACGGTCCTACCCGGGCCCCGTCCCGTCAAGGACGATCACCCGTCCGGGCCGCCGGGCTCCCGCCCCGCCCGCACGGCACGCCCCCACGGCCGTACCAACTGAACGGCCGGACAGGTGAGTTCCGTCACGACCCGCACCGACACGACCCGCGCCGACCGGAACCCCGGGAACCACCCCGCCGCTCACCCCAGCGGCACAGCCCCCCGCAGCGGGTCCCGGAGATCCGTCCCGTACGTCAGCCAGCGCTCCTGGAGCGCCCCGGCCCCGTGCACCCGCTTCCACGCGGCCTCGTTCGGGGTCATCGGCAGCAGCGGCAGGAACCGCACCGGATCACGGGGCTCGTCCAGTTCCAGGTCCTCGACGAGACCGCCCGGCTCGGCGACCAGGACGGCGGTGAAGGGAGCGCCGGGCCACAGCGGACCGCCCACGTCCAAGGACGCCCCGGGCGCCACGATCACGCCCTCGACCTGCGGGGACGCGGCGAGCACGGCGAGCGGACGGAGCACCTGGTCGGTGTCGGCGAGCCCGGACCTGACGGAGATGATCAGCTCCGCGCGGGGGCCCTTGACGGGGTCGGCGACCAGCGCGGTGGGGTCCGCCATCGGCTGGGCGGACATGCCCAGGGTGGCGTAACGGACGATGTCCGCTTCGTAGCGGACGATGTCCGCCTCCGGCGCCCCCGGGCCCTCCCCGGCGCCCCGGAAACGGAGCACCTCGACGCGGTCCGTGCCGAGGAAGGTGACGGCCGCGCGGGCGTCCGGCGTACCCAGCGCGGAGCGCAACCGGGCCTCGACCAGAGGAAGAACATCAGCCATGCCGGGAGCATAGAACTCGTCAGTACCGGGCAATGCAGCCCCTTGACACTTCTGTCGGCTGATACTCTTGCCCGGTCGTCGGGCGGCGCGCGGCAAGCGTCGGCCCACAGCCCGGCCGACACCGAGCATTCCCCGGGACTCCCTCGGGGAGTCTTTCCGCGGGGCGCGTTCCCCGGGAAATGGATCGTCCCTCACCAGGGACCGGCCGGAGGAGGTGGGGCTGCAATGGATCGAAGTCGATCGTGCAGTAGCACCCGCTCTTCCGGCCTCTGAAGCACTTCTGACGTAGCCGCCCGCGTATCGGGCTCCTCGCTCCGAAAGTTCCGAACATCTGGAGTTCTGGAGCCCTGGTCGGCTGCTGCCTCTCGCGTTCTCGTCACCACGGAAGAGCACCCGTCCCGTACTGCTCGCGTACCGCTCGCCATCGCCTGCGTACCGCGTGATCCGTCTGTTCTTCCGCCTGTACTGACTCAGCAGCGAAGCTCGCCACCGCGACGGTGCGGTGCTCCCCGCTTTGTGGACGTGCCACACATCCCGTAGCACGGACGTCCTCATTCCGGGCAGTTCCATCCGCCGCGGGCCTGTGGGCCGCTGCTCCGTCGCGAAGGAGCCTGCCATGTCGATGATCCGTGACCTGCGTGCCGCCGTCCGGCCCGGCCGCCCCGGTGCCCCGCGCAAGGACACCGGCGGTTACGACACCACCCGCGACCCCTCGACCCCCTCGGCGGTCGTGGACTGCGCCGTCTACCGCGATGGCGCCCGCGTCGAGACCCCCGCCTCGCTGACCCCCCAGGAGGCCATGCGCCAGGTGCGCCGCTCCGGCGGCTTCGTCTGGATCGGGCTGCACGAGCCGACCGAAGCCGAATTCGCCGGGATCGCCTCCGAGTTCGGGCTGCACCCGCTGGCCGTGGAGGACGCCGTGCAGGCGCACCAGCGGCCCAAGCTGGAGCGCTACGACGACTCCCTGTTCACGGTCTTCAAGACCATCCACTACGTGGAGCACGACGAGCTGACCGCGAACAGCGAGATCGTGGAGACCGGTGAGGTGATGTGCTTCACCGGCCGGGACTTCTTCATCACCGTGCGGCACGGCGGACAGGGCTCGCTGCGGGGGCTGCGCCACCGGCTCCAGGACGACCCCGAGCTGCTCGCCAAGGGCCCCTCGGCGGTGCTGCACGCCATCGCCGACCATGTGGTGGACGGCTACATCGCGGTCGCGGACGCCGTGCAGGACGACATCGACGAGGTGGAGACCGAGGTCTTCTCGCCGGGCCGCAAGGGGTCGCCGCGCGGTACGGACGCGGGGCGGATCTACCAGCTCAAGCGTGAGGTGCTCCAGTTCAAGCGGGCGGTGGCGCCGCTGCTGCGGCCGATGCAGCTGCTCAGTGAGCGGCCGATGCGGCTGATCGACCCGGACATCCAGAAGTACTTCCGGGACGTGGCCGACCATCTGGCCCGGGTGCAGGAGCAGGTGATGGGGTTCGACGAGCTGCTGAACTCGATCCTTCAGGCCAATCTCGCGCAGGCGTCGGTGGCACAGAACGAGGACATGCGGAAGATCACCTCGTGGGCGGCGATCATCGCCGTACCGACCATGGTGTGCGGGGTGTACGGCATGAACTTCGATCACATGCCGGAGCTGCGCTGGCGGTTCGGGTACCCGATGGTGCTCGGGATCACCGCGTTCATCTGCTTCGGCATCCACCGCACGCTCAAGCGCAACGGCTGGCTGTAGCGGGGCTGACTAGGCTGGCGCCATGACATCTGAGCGCGAGCGGTCCGGGTCCGAGCTGCTCGACCGGGCCCTGGTCGAGGAGGCCACCAAGAAGTCCGGCCTGATCTGGGTCCGCGGCCCCGGCACCGCGGACCGCGCGCTGTGGCACGTCTGGCACGAGGGCGCGGCATACGTCGTCGGCGACGGGCCCGGCGAGCAGCCGCTGCCGGGGCTGTCGGACGGCGGGACGGCGGAGGTCACCGTCCGCAGCAAGGACAAGGGCGGCCGGCTGGTCGTCTGGACGGCGGCGGTCGCGGAGCTGGCGCCGGGCGGGGAGCCCTGGCGGGCGGCGGTGGCGGAGCTGAAGGGCAAACGGCTGAACGCCCCCGACGGCGAGGCGATGCCGGACCGCTGGCAGCGCGAGTGCCGGGTGCTGCGGCTGACCCCGACGGGCGCGACGGCGCCGCTGCCGGACGGTCCGCTGGCCCGGCCCCCGCTGCCGTCCCCGGCGACCACCCGCGAACCCGCCCCGGCGGGCCTGCCCCGGCTGCTCTTCAAGCGCCGCGCGCGCTGACCGGCGTACGGCCGGCCCCTCCCTCGGGCTACGACGTCGGGAGTTGCTTGCCGTAGTCCACCGTCTCGTCCTCCGCCGGTTCCTCCAGGGGGAAGTCCTTGCCCCAGTCGGAGAAGGTGAGGGTGCCCGCGCCGCCCGCGCGGGACAGCAGCAGCGGATAGGGGGTGCCCTCCAGGGAGACGTCGAGGGTGCCGCCCGCGCCCTGGTCGCCGGTGAGGCGGATGGTGCGGACCCCGGCCCGCTCATGGCGGCCGTCGGTGGAGAGCGTGCCGTGCAGCGTGAGCAGCCCGTCCAGCAGTACGGCCTTGTCGGTGAAGCCGGTGAACTTCTCGTAGGAGGGGTCGCCCTCGGGGACCTTCACATACTTGCCGTCGAGCTTGGCCGCCGCGGCGGTGTCGGACTCCCCGCCGTCCCCCCCGTTTCCTTCCCCGCCGCCCGTCCAGAAGTCGCCGTCCGCCATCAGATACAGCACGTCGCCGATCCGCAGCAGCTGGAAGGTCGCCCCCTCGGCGGTCACCGACCCGCTCCCGCCCTCCTTCTTCAGCCGCATGTCGAGCTTGTAGGTCTTGCCGCCCGCCGTCACGCTCCCGGCCAGCCGGACCGCCGGAGCGCCGTCCGCCGCCGTACGCGTCCTGGTCTGGATCTGCTCCGGGGAGAGCTTGCCGACCCCGTTCGTCCCGGCGTCCGGGTCCTCGCCCGCGCAGCCGGTCAGCGCTGTCGCGCCGGTCATGACCAGGGCGCAGACGGCCCCCACCCATGCGTTCCTACGGAAACGGCCCCGGCGCATAACGATCACAGGTGACGCTGCCTTTCTGGCGGGTGTCCTCAGCGGCGTACGGCAGCGTACCGGGGCCCGGAACACCCGTCGGAGCCAGTCCGTCCGGACCCCCCACCTGCGCGGATCGGACCGGTACGGGCTAGCCTGAAGCCCGATCGAACCGAGCGATTCGGCACATTGGACACGAGTGCGGCAAACCGCTGAGGACAGTGCGCGGCCCGCCCGCATCCGGACCCGGGAAGGAGGCGCGGTATGGCCGCCGGCGCCCCCCGGATCTTCGTCTCGCACCTCTCCGGCACCGCCTGCTTCGACCCCAACGGCGACCATGTGGGCCGGGTCCGGGACGTCGTGGTGATGCTGCGGGTCGGCCGCCGTCCGCCCCGGGTGCTCGGACTGGTCGTCGAACTCGCCACCCGGCGCCGGATCTTCCTGCCCATGACCCGGGTCACCGGGATCGACTCCGGCCAGGTCATCACCACCGGGGTGCTCAATGTCCGCCGGTTCGAGCAGCGCCCCACCGAACGGCTGGTCTTCGGCGAACTCCTGGACCGGCGGGTCACCCTCACCGAGACCGGCGAGGAGGTCACGGTCCTGGATCTGTCGGTGCAGCAGCTGCCCGCCCGCCGGGACTGGGAGGTGGACCGGGTCTACGTCCGCAAGGACCGCAGGACCCGGACGGGCGGCTTCCGCCGGGCCCGGGGCGAGACCCTGACCGTGGAGTGGTCGGCGGTCACCGGCTTCACCCTGGAGGAGCAGCAGCAGGGCGCGGAGACCCTGCTCGCCACCTTCGAGCAGTTGCGCCCCGCCGACCTCGCCAATGTGCTGCACCACCTCTCCCCCAAGCGCCGCGCCGAGGTGGCCGCCGCCCTCGACGACGACCGGCTCGCCGACGTCCTGGAGGAGCTGCCGGAGGACGACCAGATCGAGATCCTCGGCAAGCTCCAGAAGGAGCGCGCGGCGGACGTCCTGGAGGCCATGGACCCGGACGACGCGGCCGACCTGCTCTCCGAACTGCCCGAGGAGGAGAAGGAGCGGCTGCTGAGCCTGATGCAGCCGTCCGACGCGGCCGACGTACGGCGGCTGATGGCCTACGAGGAGCACACCGCGGGCGGGCTGATGACCACCGAGCCGATCGTGCTGCGCCCGGACGCCACCGTCGCCGACGCGCTGGCCCGGGTCCGCAACCCCGATCTGTCCCCGGCGCTGGCCGCCCAGGTCTATGTCTGCCGGGCGCCCGACGAGACCCCGACCGGCAAGTACCTCGGCACGGTCCACTTCCAGCGCCTGCTGCGCGACCCGCCGTACACGCTGGTCAGCTCGATCCTGGACGACGATCTCCAGACCCTGGCCCCGGACGCGGCGCTGCCGGTCGTCGCCGGGTTCTTCGCCACGTACGACATGGTGGCCGCGCCCGTGGTGGACGAGGCGGGGTCGCTGCTGGGCGCGGTGACCGTGGACGACGTCCTGGACCACATGCTGCCGGACGACTGGCGGGAGACGGAGTTCCATCTCGGGGAGGGGGCGGTGGGCGATGGCGCCTGAGCGGGAGAACGCGCGGGAGCGCGGCGGACCGTCCGGCGCGTCCGGATCCTCCGGGTCCTCCGGGTCTTCCGGGTCTTCCGGGCCGACGGGGGCGACCGCCGCGGGCCGGTCCGCCCGCGCCCGGCTGGACCAGCCGATGTCCCGGCGGCGCCGACTGCTGCCGGAGTGGGACCCGGAGGCGTTCGGCCGCCTCTCGGAGCGGATCGCGCGGTTCCTGGGCACCGGGCGGTTCATCGTCTGGATGACGTTCGTCATCATCGCCTGGGTGCTGTGGAACATCGCCGCGCCGGCGCAGCTCCGCTTCGACCAGTACCCGTTCATCTTCCTGACCCTGATGCTCTCGCTCCAGGCGTCCTACGCGGCCCCGCTGATCCTGCTGGCGCAGAACCGGCAGGACGACCGCGACCGGGTCAATCTGGAACAGGACCGCAAGCAGAACGAGCGTTCGATCGCGGACACCGAGTATCTGACCCGGGAGATCGCCGCCCTGCGGATCGGTCTGGGCGAGGTCGCCACCCGGGACTGGCTGCGCTCCGAGCTCCAGGACATGGTCAAGGACCTGGAGCGGCACGACGGGCGGCGCCGCCGCGCCGAGGAGCGGGCACTCCCGGCGGACCGGTCGGCGGGACGTGACGCAGACGACCGGTGACGGGCTTCCCGGGGGCCCTGTCCGGCGCCGTACCATCGTCCCTATGGCTACGGAAGACGCGGTGCGCGAGGCACTGGCGACGGTGAACGACCCCGAGATCAACCGTCCCATCACCGAACTCGGGATGGTCAAATCGGTGGACATCGCCGCGGACGGAGCGGTCGCGGTCGCCGTGTATCTGACGGTCTCGGGCTGCCCCATGCGGGACACCATCACGCAGCGCGTGACCGACGCCGTCGCGGCGGTGGACGGCGTCACCCGGGTCGACGTCACCCTCGACGTGATGAGCGACGAGCAGCGCAAGGAGCTGGCGAGCGCGCTGCGCGGCGGCCAGACCGAGCGTGAGGTCCCGTTCGCCAAGCCGGGCTCGCTGACCCGGGTCTACGCGGTCGCCTCCGGCAAGGGCGGCGTCGGCAAGTCCTCCGTCACCGTCAACCTGGCGGCGGCGATGGCGGCCGACGGTCTGAAGGTCGGGGTCGTGGACGCCGACATCTACGGCCACAGCGTGCCGCGCATGCTGGGCGCGGACGGGCGCCCCACCCAGGTCGAGAACATGATCATGCCGCCGTCGGCGCACGGCGTGAAGGTGATCTCCATCGGGATGTTCACGCCGGGCAACGCGCCGGTCGTCTGGCGCGGCCCGATGCTCCACCGCGCGCTCCAGCAGTTCCTGGCGGATGTCTACTGGGGCGACCTGGACGTCCTCCTCCTCGACCTCCCGCCGGGCACCGGTGACATCGCGATCTCCGTCGCCCAGCTGGTGCCGAACGCCGAGATCCTGGTCGTGACGACCCCGCAGCAGGCGGCGGCCGAGGTCGCCGAGCGCGCGGGCTCCATCGCCGTACAGACCCATCAGAAGATCGTCGGCGTGGTCGAGAACATGTCGGGGCTGCCCTGTCCGCACTGCGGCGAGATGGTCGACGTGTTCGGCACGGGCGGCGGTCAGGCGGTCGCCGAGGGCCTCACCCGCACCACCGGCGCCACTGTCCCGGTCCTCGGCTCGATCCCGATCGACGTCCGCCTGCGCGAGGGCGGCGACGAGGGCAAGCCGGTCGTCCTCTCCGACCCCGACTCCCCCGCGGGCCAGTCCCTGCGCGCGATCGCAGGCAAACTGGGTGGCCGCCAGCGCGGCCTGTCGGGCCTGTCTTTGGGCATCACGCCACGGAACAAGTTCTGACGGCTACGGGAGGCGGCCCTGAGCTGTTCGCTGCTCAGGGGGCGGCCCTGAGCTATTTTCAGGGCCGCGAGCCCCTGGGCTTCTCGCCTAGTCGGGGGTCGAGGTTTCTAGGGCACGAGGGGCGAGCCTCTTAGCGGCGCGAGGGCCGAGGCTTTTGGGGCGCGAGGGGCGAGCCTCTTAGCGACGTGAGGGCCAAGGCTTTTAGGGGCACTGGGGGTACCCCCTCTGGGGGAGGAACTGCGCGAGAAGCGACCACGACCCGCACTCACCCCCGCACCCAAACCTCACTCGTACCCCGCGATGTCCTTGATCACCGCGAACCCCAACCCATACGCGCTCATCCCCCGCCCATACGCGCCCAGATGAACCCCCTCGCCCGTGGAACCAGCGAGCACCCACCCGAACTCCGACTCCCGGTAGTGGAACGCCCGCGGCACCCCATCCACCGGCAGGGACAGCGTCGACCACTCCGCCCCCTCCAGATCGTCCGCGAGGACCCACGCGGTGTCGGTCTGCTGCTCCAGCCAGTCGTCCCGCAGACTGTGGTCCATCTGCCCCGGCCAGGTGCACGTCAGCAGCCCCACCCCGGCCAGCCACGCCGCCGAGGACACCGAGGTGGCCTCCAGCAGCCCGGTACCGTCCGCGCTGCGCCGTGACGGGCTCGCGGCGACGGTCACGACCACAGCGAACCGGTCCCGTTCCTCCGCCGCCGCCTCGCCCCCACGCACCGAGGGCTCGTCACCGTGCCCGATGGACCCGTGCTCCACGGCCCCGTCGGCGGCCGTGCCCACCTGCATCAGCCGCCGCGGCCCGGTGAACGCCTCATCCAGGCCGTACCAGGGAAAGGCAGCGCGCAGATAGCCGTCGACCACGCGGCGCGCGGAGGGAAGCGGTGTACCGTCCTCCGCGGCCGGCGCCTGTTCGACGGCTCGACTCGTCGTCTCCATGTGCCCGGACGCCTCCTCGTTCTCGTCGGACCGGCGTGGCCCGCCCCCCTTCGGGCGTACTCGTCCGGTCCGCACAACAACTCGGCAGCATATCCACACCTCACCGGGCAGCAGGGAAAGCGCCGGGCGCACGGGTCCCCCGGACGGCGCGTTCACACCGCGCGGACGGGTGTACGAGGCGAGGTGCGGCTATGACACGCGTCACATACGCCGGACCCCGTTGGACCGGCTCCGGCGCGGCAGTGCGGTCAGGTGGCGTCGGCGTCGAACGGCGGG
This sequence comes from Streptomyces sp. NPDC048290, assembly GCF_040652095.1. NCBI lineage: Bacteria > Bacillati > Actinomycetota > Actinomycetes > Kitasatosporales > Streptomycetaceae > Streptomyces > Streptomyces sp. NPDC048290. The sequence goes on along the minus strand of NZ_JBEZLM010000007.1, from coordinate 30,061 downwards.
CGGTCGTCCCGCGCGGGCTCGGGCTTCTTGACCATGTCGATACGCCCACCGGAGGCACCGGCGCCGGAAGAGGACGACGAGGAAGAGGACGACGAGGATGACGTAGAACCGGACGCGGACGCCTCCGACTCCTTGCCGTGCACCGCGTCGGCGACCTCGGCCATCTCCTTCTTCAGGTCGAAGCCGTTGCGGATCTCCTTGAGCCCCAGCTCGTCGTTGTCCATCTGCTTGCGGATGAACGTCTTGGGGTTGAGATCCTCGAACTCGAAGTCCTTGAACTCCGGCCCCAGCTCCTGCCGGATGTCCTGCTTGGCGCTCTCCGAGAAGTCCCGGATCTTCCGGATCGTACGGGTCACGTCCTGGATCAGCTTGGGGAGCTTGTCCGGACCGAAGACGAGCACGGCAAGGACGATGATCGTCACCAGCTCAAGCGGTCCTATGTCATTGAACACCTGAAGCTCCTTGCCATGTCCGGGCCGCCACCACGGTACCCGCCGTTCCTGTCCGACCGGTACTGTCCCGTGGCGACCAGATGCATGTATGCGACCGCTTTTTCCCGATGTTCGTCTGACGGAACGGCACGGGCACCGGCGGGATTCGTCCGGAATTCATCATGACGGCCCGGTCAGCTGCCGTCGGACGAGCCCAGGACCAGCGAGATCGTCCGCTCCTCACCCTCCCTGAGCAGCTTCAGCTCCAGCCGGTCGCCGGGGCGGTGCGAGCGGGTCTTGACGATCAGCTCCTCGCCGGAGTGGACGCGCTGGCCGTCGATCTCGGTGATCACATCGCCGGGCTCGATCCCGGCGCGGTCGCCGGGGCCGCCCGGGGTGACGGGCGAGCCGCCGTCGCCGGTCTCGGTGTGGACCCGGGCGCCGTCCCCGGAGTAGTCCATGTCGAGGGTCACCCCGATCACCGGATGGGTGGCCTTGCCGGTGTTGATCAGCTCCTCGGCGACCCGTTTGCCCTGGTTGATCGGTATGGCGAAGCCCAGCCCTATCGAGCCGGACTGTCCGCCGTCCAGCTCCGAGCCGCTGCCCGCGGAGCGGATCGCGGAGTTGATGCCGATCACCCGGCCCCGGGAGTCCAGCAGCGGCCCGCCCGAGTTCCCGGGGTTGATCGGGGCGTCGGTCTGGAGGGCGTCGACATAGGAGATGTCCGTGCCGTCGGCCTCACCACCGGCCGTGATCGGGCGCTCGGTGGCGCTGATGATCCCGGAGGTGACCGTGCCGGACAGGTCGAAGGGGGCGCCGATGGCCACGACCGGGTCACCGACCTGCACATTGTCCGAGTTGCCGAGCGGTGCGGGCTGGAGGCCGTGTACGCCGGACACCTTGACCACCGCGAGGTCGTAGCCGCCGTCGCTGCCGATCACCTCGGCCTTGGCGGTGTCCCCGCTGTTGAAGGTGACCGTGATCCGGCCGTCGTCCCCGGCGGGCTCGACAACATGGTTGTTGGTGAGGATGTGACCGTTGCCGTCCAGCACGAAGCCGGTGCCCGTGCCGCCCTCGCCGCCGCCGGACACATGCAGGGTCACCACGCTGGGCAGGGCGCGGGCCGCGATCCCGGCGACCGTGTCGGGCGCCCGCTCGGCGGACTCCTTCCCGGCCTGGGGCAGGTGCACCTCGCTGACCCCGCCCCCACGCTCCAGATACGTCCCCACGGCTCCGCCGATGCCACCGGAGACCAGCGCCAGCGCCAGCGCCCCGCCGATCAGCGCCCCGCGCGACCACCCACGCCGCCGCGCCTCGCCGGACGCCGCGGCCCCGCTCTCCTGCAAGGCACCCGTCGGCCGGGCGGCCCAGGGGTCGTACCGCCCCCAGGGATCAGCGGAGACGGGGGCGCCGGGGGGCGTGAAGCGGGGGGTTTGGTGGGCGGAAGCGTGGTGGACGGGGGGTGCGCCTTGCGCGGCCGGGTGTGCGGGATGGGCGGCGGTCGGTGCGCCGTGGGCAGGGGCAGCGGGTGCGCCATGGGTGGCGGTCGGTGCGCCGTGAGCTGGGGCAGCGGATGTGCCATGGGTGGCGGTCGGTGCGCCGTGAGCGGGTTGCGGAGGGCGCGGGACCGGTACGGCAGTGCCGCCGCCGCTCTGCTGCTGGGGCACTGCCGGTGCGACCGCCGTGCCCTGCGCCGGAGTGGTCGTCGGATGCTGCACGGGCGGCGCGGGCGCCCAGGGACCGGGCTGCCCGTAGGGCGGGGTGCTGTAACGGTCGGGCTCATGCAGGGGCCTGTCGGAGCGAGGCTGGGCGCCGGAAGGCGGCGCGTCGGCATGAGGCTGGGCGCTGGCAGGCGGCGCGTCGGCATGAGGCTGGGCGCTGGCAGGCGGCACGTCAGCGTGAGGCTCGGCGCCGGAGGGAGGCATGTCAGCGCGGGACTCGGCGCGAGGCCCGGCAGAAGAAGGCGGCGCGTCGGCGCGGGACTCGGCTCGAGGCCCAGCTCCAGAAGGCGGCGCGTCGGCGCGGGACTCGGCACCAGAAGGCAGCACGTCAGCACGCGACTCAGCGCGAGGCTCGGCACCAGAAGCCGACACATCACCCCAAGCCCCCGTACCAGAACCCCCCACGCCGGAGGCCCCAGCACCAGAAACCCCCGCCCCGGAGCCCCCCACATCAGCAGACCCACCCGCATCAGCCCCAGCCCCGCCCCCAGCCCCCGGTAGCACACCAGAGACCCCGGCACCCCCCACCGCGGCATCCCAAGGCTCGCCCGCAGCCACCTGCCCCACCGGACGCTCCAGCACGAAATCCCCGTCCCCGGGGCCCGGCTCGGGGCGCTCCGGCTCAGGCTCGGCGGGGGCACCCATCGCTCGGGACCGCTCTGGGACATCCATCGCCCGGGAGCCCTCGGCGGCATCCCTCGACGCCACCCCCGGCGCCCCCGGCTCCAGCGGCACCACCGGCTCGCCCGGTACGCGCGGCTCGCCCGCCGGGCCCTGCGTGGGCTTCCCCTCGTCCATGCTCTCCCCACAGCTGGCCGCGGCCCACCGCACAGACGGCGACCGCGGTACGTCGACTCCGCGCCCGGCAGCCTGCCGAAGGCGCGGTCCACCCCGGATTCAACCAGGTTCGCCCCGCGGACGGACTCCGCTCCTGGTCAGCGGGCCGGGGTGGCGGGACCGGTCTGCGGTGGGGCGGAGGCGCCGGGGGTGGACCCGGCGAGCAGCCCGGGGGCGGCGATCTCCGGCACTTCCGACCACTCGGCGAGCATCAGCGGCGGAGTCGCGGCGAAGGGGCGTATCAGCGGGGACATGGCCGCGGCCCCCGCTTCGACGGCGCCGGCCAGCGGGTGCGACACCTGCTGGGTGACCGGAACGCCGGGCAGCAGCGGGGCGGACACCTCGGTGGCGGCCACGGAGCCGTCCAGCGACTGCTGTCCCTGGGCGAGCACCGGTCCGGCACCGCGTCGGCGCTGGCTCTCCGGCGCCGTCGTGGCCCCCGTGCCCGGTGAGCGCATCGGGGTGACATTGCTGCCGTTGCCGCCGCGGGCGTCGTTGGTGGTGTCGCCCGGCATCCCGGTGGTGACCCCGCCCAGCGCGATGGCGGCCAGCGACACCGCCCCGGCGGCGACGAAGGCGAACCGGCGCCCGCGCGAGGCGGTGCCCCGGTCGGGGTCGGGCCGCCGCACCTCATGGATACGGAAGCCGCGGTGACCGGTGGCCGCGGCGGCGGGCAGGATCGCGGCGGACCGGCGGGCGGCCACGTACGCGAAGTCGTAGCGCTCGCCGCGCTCGGTACCGAACGGTCCGGCGGGCGGGCGGCCCGACAGTCCGTCGAGGAAGCCTCTGTCGTCGAGCGGGCCGCCCCCGTCGCCGTCACCGCCGCCCGGCAGGCCCTGGAGCCGGGCCAGGAAGCTGGCGGAGGGCGGGGGCGGGGCGGCCTCGGCGAAGACGTTCTTCAGACGGCGCTGGGCGTCGACCTCCGCCTTGCAGCGGGCACAGGTCGCCACATGCGCCAGGACCCGCTCGCGCGTGTCATGACTCAGCTCGCCGTCCACCAGGGCGGCGAGTCGGTCTCCCAGATGCTGTTCTGCCAGGCGCTCCTCGGCAGATTTCGGCCGTGATCCACTCACGCGGGCGCGCCCCCTCCTCCCAGAGCGGGAACGCGGGGCACGAACGCGCGGCGCTCGGCACGCGCCTCGGGCGAACGGTGCGCGAGGGCCTTGCGCAGCTGCGAACGGCCCCGGTGGATCCGCGAGCGGACGGTGCCCAGCTTCACACCGAGGGTCGCGGCGATCTCCTCGTACGACAGTCCTTCAATGTCGCACAGGACGACCGCGGCGCGGAACTCGGGCGCGAGGGTGTCCAGCGCCTGCTGGACGTCCGCGTCGAAGTGGGCGTCGTTGAAGACCTGCTGCGGGTTGGGCTCGCGGCTGGGCAGTCGCTCCGCCGCGTCCTCACCGAGGGCGTCGAACCGGATGCGCTGCTTGCGCCGGACCATGTCGAGGAAGAGGTTGGTGGTGATGCGGTGCAGCCAGCCCTCGAAGGTGCCCGGCGTATAGGTCGACAGGGACCGGAAGACGCGGACGAAGACCTCCTGGGTGAGGTCCTCAGCGTCATGCTGGTTGCCGGTGAGGCGGTACGCGAGGCGGTAGACCCGGCCACTGTGCGTGCTGACGATCTCCTCCCAGGTGGGCGGAGTCCACGCCTGCCCGTCCGCGTCGGTGGAGAAGGTCGCGGTCGTGGTCCGGTCAGCGGCGTGACGGTGGTCAGCAGCGTTGTTGTTCACGGATTTCGGCCTGCCCGCCGACCCGAGAAAGCGCCGGAGCACTCCTCCCCGATCCACAGGTCCGGCCGCACCTCCCCTGTCGGCTCTGGTGGTGTCCAGTGGAGCCCCTACCATAACCACCTCGCCCGTTAGCTCCTCATAAGCGGTTTTACAAGAGTTTGATCTGTGCTGTTGCGGCTCATACGGCTGCGTCTGCACTTGCTCCGCGCACCGCTCTCCGTCGTGATCCAACCGTGTCCCCCGTGTCCGTGCTCACCCTTCTAAACGCCCGGTCCCATCAGCGGGTTCCCGGCGCCAACGGATACAGTCACGCCGAAGGACCAACGGGGACAGGAGAGGGTCATTACCGGCAACCGGCAGACGAGCTGGGCGTTCGCCGACGCCTATGTCGCCGAGGACGAAGCGCTGCACTGGGCCCGGGAGCGGGCCCGTGAGGCAGGGCTGCGCTCGGTGTCGCCCGGCACGGGTGCCGCGCTGCGGCTGCTGGCGGCTTCCGTGGACGCCAAGGCGGTCGCGGAGATCGGGACCGGTACCGGAGTCTCCGGAATCCATCTGCTGCACGGGATGCGCCTGGACGGGGTGCTGACGACCGTGGACCCCGAGCCGGAGCACCAGCAGTTCGCCCGGCAGGCGTTCCGCGCCTCCGGGTTCGCCGGGAACCGGGCCCGGTTCATCCCCGGCCGGGCGCTGGACGTGCTCCCCCGGCTCGCGGACGCCGGGTACGACCTGGTCTTCTGCGACGGTGACCGGCTGGAGGTACTCGACTACCTCGCTGAATCGTTGCGCCTGCTGCGCCCCGGTGGCCTGGTGGTCTTCGAGGGCGTCTTCGCCAACGGCCGTACGGTCGGTTCCGGTCCGCAGCCCACCGAGGTGCTGCGGCTGCGGGAGCTGCTGCGGTCGGTGCGGGAGAGCCAGGAGCTGGTGACGTCCCTGCTGCCGATGGGCGACGGTCTGCTCTGCGCGGTCAAGCGCTGAGCCGGTCCGGGCCGACCGGACGCAGGGCCGGACAGACAGCCGGACGGACGGCCGGACAAAGAAATAGACAGACGTTCGAGGCGGCCCCGGATGAAGCAGCCCAGGAACGAGCAACCGCCCCCGCACCGAGTGGGTGCGGGGGCGGCTGAAAGGGTGCTGAAAGGGTGGGTCGCTCGCGACCGGACCTCAGTGGTGCCGTGGTCAGCCCACGACCTTCTTGAGGGCGTCGCCGAGCGCGTCGGCCTCGTCCGGGGTCAGCTCGACGACGAGCCGACCGCCGCCTTCGAGCGGAACGCGCATGACGATGCCCCGCCCCTCCTTGGTCACCTCGAGCGGGCCGTCGCCCGTCCGCGGCTTCATGGCCGCCATGCTCGTTCCCCTTCCTGAAACCAGCTCATCGTCAAAGCCGACGGCCCACTGTGGGGCACGCGCGGCCCTCGGGGACACGCGACACCGGCATCGAACACATTGCTTCCCGGCCATTATCCCGCATCTCGCGACCCGATGACCAACATCAGTCGGCATCGCTTGGGCAACGCGCGCGAGCAAAACCACTCAATTCGGCGATCGGAACGCGATACTGCGCTCCCGCACGGACTTCCGGCCGCCGGAAACCGGCCCGAATTCTTTGACGCAGGTCACACGTCCGTTCCGGTGCGGCGACCGTGATCTCCGCCATGCTGTCCTCAGCACACGACCTACCGTTCGGTACGCGCCGGACGCCCGACGACGGAGAGGACACCCCATGGCCGACACCGTGCTCTACGAGGTGAGCGACGGACTCGCGACGATCACGCTGAACCGCCCCGAGGCGATGAACGCGCTCGACGTCGCCACCAAGGTCGCCCTCCGTGAGGCGGTCCGGTCGGCGGCGGACGACGGGGCGGTCCGGGCGGTGCTGCTGACCGCCGCCGGGGAGCGGGCGTTCTGTGTGGGCCAGGACCTCAAGGAGCACATCGGGCTGCTGGCCGCGGACCGCGAGGCGGGCGGCGGCCAGACCATGAGCACGGTCCGGGAGCACTACAACCCGGTCGTACGGACCCTGGCCCGGATGCCCAAGCCGGTGGTCGCCGGGGTGAACGGCGTCGCCGCGGGGGCGGGCTTCGGCTTCGCGCTGGCCGCGGACTACCGGGTGGTCGCCGACACCGCCTCCTTCAACACGTCCTTCGCGGGCGTCGCGCTCACCGCGGACTCCGGGATCTCCTGGACCCTGCCCAAGGTCGTCGGCCCCGGCCGCGCCGCCGACCTGCTGCTCTTCCCGCGCGGGATCAAGGCGCAGGAGGCGTACGAGCTGGGGATCGCCAACCGGGTGGTGCCCGCCGCCGAGCTGCGCGCGGAGGCCGAGAGCGTGGCCCGCGCCCTGGCCGAGGGCCCGACGGTGGCCTACGCGGCGCTCAAGGAGTCCCTCGCCTACGGCTTCTCGCACTCCTTGGAGGAGACCTTGGAGAAGGAGGACGAACTCCAGTCCCGCGCGGGGGCCTCCGAGGACCACGCCATCGCCGTACAGGCGTTCGTGGAGAAGCGGAAGCCGACGTACCTGGGGCGGTAGGCCGGACCGGGGAGCCGCCTAGGAGCCGCCTCTGGCAGCGCAGTCCGCGAGGTGGTCGTCGACCAGGCCGCACGCCTGCATCAGCGCGTACGCCGTGGTGGGGCCGACGAAGCGCAGGCCCTTGCGCTTCAGCTCCTTCGACAGGGCCGTGGACTCGGGGGTGACCGCCGGGACGTCCCCGAGGGTGGTGGGGGCGGGGCGGGTGGCCGGGTCGGGGGCGTGGGACCAGATCAGGGCGTCCAGGTCGCCGGGCGCCCAGTCGGCGAGCACCCGGGCGTTGGCCATCGTGGCGTCGACCTTGGCGCGGTTGCGGATGATGCCCGGGTCGGCGAGCAGCCGCTCGCGGTCGGCCTCGGTGAAGGCGGCGACCTCGGCGATCCGGAACCCCGCGAAGGCCGTACGGAAGCCGGGGCGGCGGCGCAGGATGGTGATCCAGGACAGCCCGGACTGGAACGCCTCCAGGCTGAGCCGCTCGAACAGCGCCTCGTCGCCGTGGACCGGGCGGCCCCACTCCTCGTCGTGGTACGCCACGTAGTCCGGGGTGGACAGCGCCCAGGGGCAGCGCAGCACGCCGTCCTCGCCGGGGACGGCCGAGCCGTCGCTCACTGGTGGTCCCCCTCCGCGGGCTTGCCGAGGTCGACGGGGCCCGCGCCGGTGTGGGCGCCCGCGAGTGCGGACTCCAGGTCGGCGATCCGGGCGTCGCGCTCGGCCAGCTCGGCGCCGAGCCGGTTCAGGGCGTCGTCCACCTCCGCCATGCGGTAGCCGCGCACGGCGAGCGGGAAGCGCAGGGCGTCGACGTCGGCGCGGCCCAGGGGGCGGTCCGGGGCCAGCGGGTCGTGCAGCCGCTCGGGGGTCGCGTCGGGCAGCGGGCCGCCGCCGTCGCTGCCGCCGACCACCAGCAGGGTGACCGCGCCGACCACGACGGCGAGCGCGACGACGAGGAACAGGAACATGACCATCGGGTGAGCCCCCACGCTGGGTGTGGTCGATCTGGGATGTCTGGGTCCGATCGTGCCATGCGAGTCTGACAGTTAGGGTCACAGACGGCCGGAACGGGCCGCGGACCAGGATGAACGCGGTCGAGGAGACGAGGAGAGGCGCAGCAGATGCTCAGGCTGGGCAGGCGGGAGTTCGCCGCGCACGAGCCGGTGATCATGGCGATCGTGAACCGGACCCCGGACTCCTTCTACGACCAGGGGGCGACCTTCCACGACGAGGCGGCGCTCGCCCGGGTGGAGCGGGCGATCGCCGAGGGGGCCGCCGTCATCGACATCGGCGGGGTGAAGGCCGGTCCTGGCGAGGAGGTCACGGCCGAGGAGGAGGCGCGGCGCACGGTCGGCTTCGTGGCGGAGGTCCGGCGGCGCCACCCGGACGTGGTGATCAGTGTGGACACCTGGCGGGCCGAGGTCGGCGAGGCGGTCTGCGAGGCCGGGGCGGACGTCCTGAACGACGCCTGGGGCGGGGTCGATCCCCGGCTGGCGGAGGTCGCCGCGCGGTACGGCGTCGGCCTGGTCTGCACCCATGCCGGAGGCGCGGAGCCCCGCACCCGCCCGCACCGGGTGACGTACGACGATGTCGTCGCGGACATCCTGCGGGTGACCGTCGGGCTGGCGGAGCGGGCGGTGGCGCTCGGTGTGCCGCGCGCGTCGGTGATGATCGACCCGGGGCACGACTTCGGGAAGAACACCCGGCACAGCCTGGAGGCGACCCGGCGGCTCGGGGAGCTGGTGGAGACGGGCTGGCCGGTGCTGGTGTCGCTGTCCAACAAGGACTTCGTCGGCGAGACCCTGGACCGGCCGGTCAAGGAGCGGGTGCTCGGGACGCTGGCGACGACCGCGGTGTCGGCGTGGCTGGGCGCCCAGGTGTACCGGGTGCACGAGGTGGCGGAGACCCGGCAGGTGCTGGAGATGGTGGGGTCCATCGCGGGGCACCGGGCACCGGCGGTGGCGCGGCGGGGGCTGGCGTAGCGGACGCGCCGGGAAGGCCCGTCCGCCACCTCTGCGGGGGTCTCAGCGACCCGCCTCCTTGGACACCAGCGCCACCGCCTCGTCCACGTCGTCCGTCACATGGAACAGCAGGAGGTCCTTCTCGGCGGCCTTGCCCTGGGCGATCAGGGTGTTGCGCAGCCAGTCGATGAGACCGCCCCAGTACTCCGTGCCGAACAGCACGATCGGGAAGCGGGTGACCTTCTGGGTCTGGACCAGGGTGAGCGCCTCGAACAGCTCGTCCAGCGTGCCGAGCCCACCGGGCAGCACCACGAACCCTTGCGCGTACTTCACAAACATCATTTTTCGGACGAAGAAGTACCGGAAGTTCAGGCCGATGTCGACATAGGCGTTCAGGCCCTGCTCGAAGGGCAGTTCGATGCCGAGGCCGACCGACACGCCGCCCGCTTCCAGGGCGCCCTTGTTGGCCGCCTCCATGGCGCCCGGTCCGCCGCCGGTGATGACCGCCCAGCCCGCGTCGACCAGGGCCCCGCCGAGCCGGACGCCCGCCAGGTACTCCGGGGAGTCCGCCGGTGTCCGCGCGGAGCCGAAGACGCTGATCGCGGGCGGGAGTTCGGCGAGGGTGCCGAAGCCTTCGATGAACTCCGACTGGATACGCAGGACCCGCCAGGGATCGGTGTGGACCCAGTCGGAAGGGCCGCCCGCGTCCAGCAGCCGCTGGTCCGTCGTGCTGGCCGTCACCTGGCCGCGCCGCCGCAGGACCGGTCCGAGGCGCTGCTCCTCCGGCGGCTGCTTCCTGCCCTCAGGGTTGCCGGTGGCCATATGCGCTCCCTCCGATCGGGTCCCGCCCCGGCCGTCCGGCCGGAGCCGCGGGTCCAGGGAGGGACGTCTTTCCACCTCAGCGTAGATCTACGCCGGTTACGCGCGGGGGACGTCGGCGTGTCCGGGCCGAAGCAGCCAGCGTAAGCGGTCGGCCGGACCTCCGTGGGCCGTACCGGGGGACGGCTGCCGGGCAGAGGAAAGGGCGTCAGAGCGTCAGCCAGCTCCGCAGCCGCTCCTCCGCCGCCAGGATCTTCGCCGTCTCGACCCGTTCGTCCCGCTTGTGCGCCAAGTGCGGATTGCCGGGGCCGTAGTTCACCGCGGGGACGCCGAGCGCGCTGAACCGGGAGACGTCCGTCCAGCCGTACTTGGGCTGCGGGGTGCCGCCGACCGCCTCGATGAACGCCGCCGCGGCCGGATGGGACAGCCCCGGCATCGCCGCGCCGCTGTGGTCCACGACCTGGAAGTCCGTCACCCCGCAGTCCGCGAAGACCTCACGGACATGGGCCACGGCCTCGTCCTCCGTACGGTCCGGGGCATAGCGGAAATTGACCGTGACCACGCAGGCGTCCGGGATGACATTGCCCGCCACCCCGCCCGAGATCCCGACCGCGTTCAGACCCTCGCGGTACTCCAGGCCGTCGATCACCGGGTAGCGCGGCTCGTACGCGGCGAGACGGGCCAGGATCGGGGCGGCGGCGTGGATCGCGTTGGAGCCCATCCAGGAGCGCGCCGAGTGCGCGCGCTCCCCCTCGGTGCTCAGCAGCACCCGCAGGGTCCCCTGGCAGCCGCCCTCGACCTGCCCGTCGGACGGTTCGAGGAGCACCGCGAAGTCGGCGGCGAGCCACTCCGGGTGGTCGGCGGCGAGCAGGCGCAGCCCGTTCAGCTCGGCGGCGACCTCCTCGTTGTCGTAGAAGATGAAGGTCAGATCGCGGTTGGGGGCCGGGACAGTGGCCGCGATGCGGAGCTGGACCGCCACGCCGGACTTCATGTCGCAGGTGCCGCAGCCCCAGAGCATCCCGTCGTCGTCCAGCCGGGAGGGCACGTTGTCCGCGATGGGCACGGTGTCGATGTGCCCGGCGAGCACCACCCGCTCGGCGCGCCCCAGGTCCGTCCGGGCGACGACGTTGTTGCCGTGGCGGTCGACGGTGAGGTGCGGCAGCGCGCGCAGCGCCCGCTCGATCGCGTCGGCGAGGGGCTTCTCGGTGCCGCTGACGGACGGGAGGTCGACCAGCCGCGCGGTCAGCAGGGCCGCGTCCAGGCCGAGATCCAGGCCGGTGGCGGGCGGGGCGCCGGGTGTGGTGTCGGGCATGCGCCGACACTACAGCCGGTGACGGCGGCGCCGCCGGACGGGTACGCGCGCGCCCCGCCGACCGATCCCCCGTCGCCCTCCCGCACACTCCTTCGATGCCTTCCGCCGGACATCACCCGAGGTCAAGTACCTTGTACACGTGTCACAGCCGTACCCCTCCCGCAAGCTCCACGGACGACTCCTGCGCTGCGGCACGGCCTTCCTGGCGATACTCGCCGTCGCGGGCTATCTGGTCGTGCAGTACGTCACCGGCGCCTCCGGCGCGCACTGCAAGGTCGTCGCGGCAAACGGCACGGGCGGGACGTACGACTTCACCCCCGAGCAGGCGGTGAACGCGGCGGCCGTGTCCGCCGTCGGCACCGGGCGCGGGCTGCCCGGACGGGCCGTCACCATCGCGCTGGCCACCGCGCTCCAGGAGTCGGCGCTGCGCAACCTGGACCACGGCGACCGCGATTCGCTCGGCCTGTTCCAGCAGCGCCCGTCCCAGGGCTGGGGCACCGAACGGCAGATCATGGACCCGGTCTACGCGGCGAACGCGTTCTACGACCATCTCGAACAGGTGGACGGCTACACCGAACTGCCGCTCACCGTCGCCGCCCAGCGGGTCCAGCGCAGCGGCTTCCCCACCGCGTACGCCCAGCACGAGGCGGACGCCCAGTTGCTCGCCGACGCCTTCACCGGCCGGGCCGCGGCCACGCTGACCTGCGGGGGCCGCCCCGACGTGACCCGAACCCCGGCGCCGGAACAGCTCCGGGCCGCCGGGCCGGACGTGGTGCGTTCCGCCCTCGTACGGGACTTCGGGCAACTGGAGCGGGCGGGGGCGGCGGCGGGGGCGGGGGCGGGTACGGACGCCGATCGCGTGCCCGCGCCGGGTCCGGCCGGGGTCACCGCGGAGACCAGCGGGCGGACGGTGACCGTGCCGGTGGTGGACGGCTCGGGCGAGGAGCAGGGCTGGCGGTTCGCCCACTGGGCCGTGGCCAACGCCTCGGAGCTGGGGATCGAGAGCGTGTCCTACGCGGGGCGGGAGTGGACCGCAGGGTCCTCCGAGAACCCCTGGGCGGACGGGGCCGGTGGGAGCCGGGACACGGTGCGGATCGTCACCGTCCGCTAGTGCGAAGCGTCCCTCGCGGGGAGTAGCCCGCGACGGTCGCGGCGTTGGGGTGACCGGGATTTCGCGCGGTCACCCCGCCGAACCGCGAATCCCTTGGGAACACCGGGGCGTAAGGATTCGGCAGCGCTTCACGGCAAGTGCCCTTTGCCCGTTTTTATCCGCAACCGATAATGCGACGCATTACCAACTCTTTACGTTGGCGCTCCGCAACCTCGACGGGGGGTCGAGCGGTAGTCACTGCGTCCGAGCCCGGACGGTCCACCGCCGAAACGCATCACCGCGGTGGTTCTTGGCCAGATGGTCAACTCCCGGGCCCGGAAGGACGGTTCACCGTTCGGAACAGCGTCCCGTACATCCCTTTCCTCCGTCGAAGGAGCATCATGTCCCTCCCCCTGACCCGCCGGATCGCCCGTGCCGCGCTGCTCGTCGCTGCGGGAGCGGCTGCCGGGGTCGGTGCGGCCGGCTCCGCCAGTGCGGCCCCCGAACTGCCGGCCACCCCGAACCTGGGCGGACTGACCGCGCTGGACGGCGCGAACATGGGCAACACCCTGGACAGTGCCGCCCGTACCTCCACCGGGCTCGCGGGTGAGGCCGGCGGCAACGCGGTCAAGTCGGCGGTCCCGGCCGCGGGCAAGGTCACCGGTGCGGCGGCCAAGAAGGCGACGCCTGCCGCGCAGAAGGCGGCGGGGGAGGTCGCCGGGTCCGCGGGGGATGTGGTGGGTGAGACCGCGAAGACCGCGACCAAGGGGGGGCTGCCGACGGAGCAGCTGACCAAGGGGGGGCTGCCGCAGCTGCCGCTTGGGTGACGGTGGTTGTTGTCGCCGGTTGTTGAAGAGGGGCCCGGGGTTTGTCTCCGGGTCCCTCTTTCTTTGCGGGTGGGGGGTAGGTGCGGGTGGGTGGGGGCTGGGGTTTTTGCGCAGTTCCTCCCCCAGAGGGGGTACCCCCAGCGCCCCTGGCAGTCGTCGGGTGCGGGTGAGTGGTGGGTTGCTCGCGCAGTTCCCCGCGCCCCTAAGGGGTGGCAGTTCGGCGTGTTGGCAAGTGAAGGGCCCCAAGCATCAACTGGTGAGGCGGGTTACTGCTGCGGTGATGTGGGGGTCTGTGGCTGTGAGGGCTACTCGGATGTGGTGTTGGCCTGCTTCGCCGTAGAAGTCGCCCGGGGCCACCAGGATGCCGAGGTCGGCCAGGTGGGCGACCGTGGTCCAGCAGGGTTCGTCGCGGGTCGCCCAGAGGTAGAGGCTGGCCTCGCTGTGGTCGATGCGGAAGCCGTGGGACTGGAGGGCCGCGCGGAGCGCCTCGCGGCGGGTCGCGTAGCGCTCGCGCTGGACGCGGACGTGGTCGTCGTCGTTGAGCGCCGCCACCGCCGCGGCCTGGGTCGGGGCCGAGGTCATCATGCCGCCGTGCTTGCGGATCTCCAGGAGGGGGCCCAGCACCGCCGGGTCGCCCGCCAGGAAGGCGGCGCGGTAGCCCGCGAGGTTGGAGCGCTTGGAGAGGGAGTGGACGGCCACGATGCCGTCGTACGAGCCGCCGTTGACGTCCGGGTGCAGGACCGAGACCGGGTCGGCCTCCCAGCCCAGTTCGAGGTAGCACTCGTCGGAGAAGATCAGGATGTCGTGGGCTCGGGCCCATGTGACGATCCTGGTCAGTTCCTCCTTGGCGAGGACCTTGCCGGTCGGATTGGACGGGGAGTTCAGCCACAGGAGCTTCAGGCCCTCGGGGTCGAGGGCGGTCGGGTCGTCGTACACCTCGTGGTGGGCGCGGGCCAGGCGGGCGCCGACCTCGTAGGTGGGGTACGCGAGGCGCGGGTGGGCGATCCGGTCGCCGGGGCCCAGGCCCAGCTGGGTGGGGAGCCAGGCGACCAGTTCCTTGGAGCCGACGACCGGCAGGACATGGCGGTGGGTGACCTCCCGGGCGCCCAGGCGGCGGGTGAGCCAGCCGGTGATCGCGTCACGCAGTTCGGGCGTGCCCCAGACCGTCGGATAGCCCGGCGAGTCGGCCGCCGCGACCAGCGCCTTCTGGATCACCTCGGGGACCGGGTCGACCGGCGTGCCGACCGAGAGGTCGACGATGCCGTCCGGGTGGGCCGCGGCGGTCTGCTTGAAGGGGGTCAGCTTGTCCCAGGGGAAGACCGGAAGCCGGTCGGTGACTGCGGACACGGGTTCGTGCTCACTTTCGGTTGCGCGCTGGTACGGCGAACGCCCCGGTTCCACGGCGGGACCGGGGCGGCGCGGGTCGGTCGCGGGGCGCGCTCAGCCGTTCTGCGGCGGCAGCGCGGCGATGAAGGGGTGGTCCCGCTCGATCAGCCCGAGCTTGCTGGCACCGCCGGGCGAGCCCAGCTCGTCGAAGAACTCGACGTTCGCCTTGTAGTAGTCCTTCCACTCCTCCGGAGTGTCGTCCTCGTAGAAGATCGCCTCGACCGGGCAGACCGGTTCACAGGCGCCGCAGTCGACGCATTCGTCCGGGTGGATGTACAAGGACCGGGAGCCCTCGTAGATGCAGTCGACCGGGCACTCCTCGATGCACGCCTTGTCCTTGACGTCGACACAAGGCTGCGCGATGACGTAGGTCACGCTGTCGTTCCTCCTCGATACGGGCGCTGGCGGGCCACCTGGGCTCCGCCGTGCTGGCGCGCGTGAGCGCGGCGTCGTCGATGCCCGCACCTAGTATCTCCGTTCTTGGGCATGATCCGAACAGGAGGGGTGGATTGACCTGTGGAAATCTCGGCGTCCGGGCGCCTCGTCGTCCGAATTACCGCTGCTGACGTGGGAAAACGGGTCTCCGTACGGCAGCGACTCGATCTCCCGGACACCGGGGGTGAATTCACCGACACGGTGGGTGTTCTCACATCCTGGGATGACCATGGGCTGGTGATCACCCGCCGGGACGGCGAGGCGGTCCGGATCGCGGAGTCCACGCTGGTCGCGGGCAAGGTGGTGCCGTCCGCCCCGGCCCGTCGCCGGGGGCCCTCGGCGTCGTACGCGGAGCTGGCGCGGGTCGCCGCGCGGGGCTGGCGTCCGCTGGAGAGCGAGCGGCTCGGGGAGTGGGAGCTGCGGGCCGCCGCCGGGTTCACCCGCCGGGCCAACTCGGTGCTGCCGCTGGGCGATCCCGGCCGACCCCTGGACGACGCGCTGACCGCCGTACGGGAGTGGTACGCGGAGCGGGGGCTGCCCGCGTATGTGCAGGTCGCGACCGGGGGTGACGGGACCGAGGAGCTGCTCGGGGCGGAGCTGGCGGCGCGCGGGTGGGTGCGGGAGGTGAGCGCCGAGCTGTGGGTCGGGGCGCTGGCGCCGGTCGCCGACCGGGCGGAGGGGGCCGGGGTCGTGCTGGCGCGGGCGGCGGACGCCGGGTGGCTGGCGCGCTATCAGCGCAAGGGGGTGGGCGAGGTGGCGCTGCGGGTGCTCGGGAGCGGGGCCTCGGTGTGGTTCGCGAGTGTGCCGGGCGAGGGTGAGGTGCCGGCCGCGATCGGGCGGTGTGTGGTGGACGGGCGGTGGGCCGGGTTCGCGGCGGTCGAGGTCGATCCGGGGGCGCGGCGGCGGGGGCTGGCCACGGAGGTGATGGCTGCGTTGGCCCTCCGGGCGCTGGACGAGGGGGCGTCTGCGGGCTGGCTCCAGGTCGAGGCGGACAACGTGGGGGCGCGGGCGTTGTACGGACGGCTGGGGTTCGCCGTGCATCACGCCTATCACCACTATCGGTTCGCCGGGTCCGACGCCGGGGTCGCCGGGTCCGCCGGGGTTGCCGGGTCCGCCGGGGTTGCCGGGTCCGCCGGGGACGGGGGCTGAGGGGCGTGTCGGCGGGATTCCGGGGGCCGTCGCCGTGTCCGCCGCCGGGGGGACGGGCCGCGGAGGTGCGGCGGCGGTTCGCCGAGGAGGCGCGGTCCGGGGCGCCCGATCTGTCCGCGCTGTGTCTGCTCATCGGGGCCCAGGCGGACGGGGCGCTGGACGACGACGGGATCGACGCGGCGCAGGTCGCGCTGGACGAGTTGGCCGGGCGGCTGCCGTTCCGGCCGGGCGGGGCGTTGGCCTGGGCGGAGGCGTTGCGGGAGCTGCTCGGGGAGCGGTTGGGGTTCCGGGGGTCACCGGCGGAGTACCGGCGGCTGGACGCGTCGCTGCTGCATCGGGTGCTGGAGCGGCGGCGGGGGCTGCCGATCCTGTTGTCGGTGGTGTGGCTGGAGGTGGCTCGGCGGGCGGGGGCGCCGGTGTACGGGGTGGCGCTGCCGGGGCACTTCGTGGTGGGGCTCGGGCCGGTGGGGCGGCGGCCGGTGCTGGTCGATCCGTTCGGTGGGGGGCGGGTGTTGTCGGGGGACGATGCGGAGGTGCTGGTGGCGGGGGCTACGGGGGGTTCCTTGGAGCGGGGGATGTTGGCGCCGGCCGCGCCGTTGGACGTGGTGCGGAGGATTTTGAACAACGTGGGGGTGTGGGCGCGGGGGCGGCCTGAGCGGGTGGATGTCGCCCTGTGGGCGGTGGAGTTGGGGTTGTTGTTGCCTGCTCATGCGGCTCGGTTGCGGTATGAGCGGGGGCGGTTGTTGGTGGAGCGGGGGGATTTTGTGGGTGGGGCCGGGGAGTTGGAGGCGTATGCGGAGGTGGTGGAGGGGGTGGATGCGGGGGCTGCGGAGGTTGTTCGGGGGGAGGCTCGGGCTGCGCGGGCGCGGTTGAATTAGGGCGGGGTGGGGGTGGTTGGGGTTTTGTGTCGGGTGCGGGTGGGTGGTCGTCTTTCGCGCAGTTCCTCCCCCAGAGGGGGTACCCCCAGCGCCCCTGGGGGTTGGGGGGTTGCCGGGGTGCGGGAGCGGGTGCGGGTCGGTGGTCGCTCTTCGCGCAGTTCCCCGCGCCCCTGGAGGCCGGGGGTTGCCGGGGTGCGTGAACGGGTGCGGGTCAGTGGTCGCTCTTCGCGCAGTTCCCCGCGCCCCTGGAGGCCGGGGGTTGCCGGGGTGCGTGAACGGGTGCGGGTCAGTGGTCGCTCTTCGCGCAGT
>NZ_JBEZLM010000007.1:0-12570 GCF_040652095.1 Streptomyces sp. NPDC048290 | reverse complement strand
GTTCCCCGCGCCCCTAAAAGCCGGCCCCGCGTGTCGCCTGCAAGTCGTGAGACCGTGCTCCTTCAGGAGCCGTCACAGGGCGCTCCCCCAGCGATCCACCACAGGGCACCCCCCCGTAAGCCTCCGAGAGGCGCTCCCCCGTGAGCCCCAAACGGTGCTCAGCCGGTAAGCCTTCAGGGGGTTCGGCCCGAGCAAGCGTCAGGGGGCGCCGGTTACTTTTCCGGTGCCCCCCGTTGCTCGGGCCGGCTCTAGCTCGGGTTGGTTTCGATGGTGGCGACTCTGTTGTCCGGGCTCTTCAGGGCCGGGCGTAGGGCGCTGATCACGTCCTGGACGGTTACCGGGGTCTTCTCGCCGGTGCCGCGGGTGATCAGGACGCCGTCGAAGGTGCTGCCGTACAGCTCCTGGAGGGCGGCCTCGTCGTAGGAGTCGACCAGTTTGCCGTCGACGGCCTTGACCTGGAGGAATTTCCAGAGGCTGTTCTCGGGGCTGAAGTCGATGGAGTGGCCGGCGTCGGTGCGGACGGTGATCAGGTCCGACATCGCCGGTTCGGCGAACTCCTTCATCATGCGGTCGACCTCGGCGTCGGTGACCGTCGGCTGGACCGTGGTGGTCGGCAGCGGGAGCGGGGTCGCCGTGCCCGTCTCGACCTGGGTGCGGTACGCCTGCTCGACGGCGTCGGCGGCCTGGTCGGTGTCGACGCCCTTGCCGGTCTTGCCGTACACCGCGACGGCCTTGCCGGACTCGAACCTGATCGTGCCGTCGCCGGCGCCCGT
The DNA here is from genome assembly GCF_040652095.1 of Streptomyces sp. NPDC048290. Classification (NCBI taxonomy): domain Bacteria; kingdom Bacillati; phylum Actinomycetota; class Actinomycetes; order Kitasatosporales; family Streptomycetaceae; genus Streptomyces; species Streptomyces sp. NPDC048290. Next base: position 11,797 of record NZ_JBEZLM010000007.1, on the reverse strand, counting down.
CGCGCCGCCCGCCGCGTCCGCGAGGGCGGAGAGCAGCTTCTCCTCGTCCACCGGCATGACCGGTTCGACGATCCGCTTCTCGCCGAAGAGGGAGCCGATCACGGAGACCGGGTTGTAGTCGCTCCCCGCGGCGGCGGCGACCGTGGCGTCCGCGTCGAACTGGAGGCCCGCCTGGTCCGGCGGGAGCGAGACGGTCTCGCCGTCGACGGTCAGCTTCAGCGGGGCCGCGGTGCGCTTGCCGAGCGCCGCGTCCAGCTTCTTGACGGCGTCGTCGCGGGTGCCGCCGCCGATGTCGACGCCGAGCACGGTGGTGCCCTTGGGGACGTCGGAGTGGTTCATGAGGAGCCCGGCGCCGTAGGCGACGCCCGCGATGACGACGACTCCGCCGACCAGCAGCACCAGCTTGCTGCGGCCCTTCTTCTTGCGGGGCGCGGCGGCGGGCGCGCTCTGCTGCGGGGCGGGTTCGGTGCGCCGCGGCGGGCTCTGCGGGCCGTCGGGGCGGTTGCCTCCCGGCGCGGGGGCGGGGGTCGTGCGGTCGGTGGCCGGGACGACCGGGATGCCGCTGGTGAGGGTGTCCCCGGAGACGTTCTCCGGGGGCGCGTAGATGCCGCCGGGGGGTTCGGGGACCTGCACCTGCGGGGTGAGGATCGCGGTGTCGTCGCTGAGGCCGCCGCCGGGGGCCATGGAGACGCCGTGGGCGGCCATGGCGGTGGTGCCGTGGGGCGGCGGCGGGGCGAGGTGGCCGTCGCCGGTGACCGGGCCGCCGGTGGGGCCCGCGGGACCCTGGGGGCCGCCGTAGCCGTGCGGGCCGCCCTGGCCGTTCTGGCCGCCCGAGCCGCCGGGCGCGCCCGGGACTCCGGGGACGCCGGGGACCGCGGGGGTCTGGGGGTGGGCGTAGTCGCCCTGCGGGTAGCCGTTCTCCGGGGCGTAGGGGCCCTCGTCGCGGCGGCTGCCGTTGCCGGGGCGCTGGCCGGCGGTGAGCGCCTCGGTCACGTCGAAGGAGCCGGTGCCGCCGCCGTGGCCGGGGGCCACCGGGCCGCCGGTCGCGCCGCCGGGCAGACCGGTGCCCGTGCCGGGGCGGGCCGCGCCGGGACGGGGGGCGGACGCCGGGCGGGTGCCCGGTGCCGCGGCGGCCGTGGGCGTACCGGTCGGCGGGGTGGTGCCCGAACCGGTGGCCGGGGCGCCGCCGTTGGCGGTGGAGCCGGTGCGGGGGCCGGGCGCCGGCTGGCCGGGCTTGCGGGGCGCGAACCAGTCGCTGGTCTTGTCCCCCGCCGGGGCGCCGGGCGCGGCCGGAACGCCGGGCGCTCCGGGTGCGCCGGATGCCGTGGCGTCCGGGGGGCCAGGGGTCGGTGGCGGCTCGGCGGCGGTGCGGTCGCCGTCCCCTTCGCCGTCGGCGACGGGGGTGCGCACCACGACCGGCGGGATCGGCCGGGACCCGGGGATGTTGATCCGGACCCGGGTCGTCAGTGTGGTCTCGGTCTTGCGTTCCTCCGGCTGCGCGGCCGAACGGCCCGCGTCCGCACCGCCGTCGGTGGCCGCCGGCGTGCCGTACGGCGGCGTGCCCGAGGGGTATGCGGTGCCGCCGTGCCCGGTGGGCCCGGAGGACGGACTGTCAGTTTCACGACTCAAGGCAGGTTCTCCCGGTTGGCTCCGCCGCCCGTTGCGACCTCACTCTGCTTGGGGGTCCCCCCGGGGCCCGAACCGAGTCGAGCGGATGGGGAGGATCGGCGGCGCGCACCACCATACTGGCCACTTGACACACGCATCCCCGGACCTCTGAGGAAACCCACACGGGACTCGCACGCGCCGGGGGCGCGGAAGTGGTACGTCACTTGCCAAGTCGGGCAGAGGGACCGTCCGGTTGCCGTCCCGGGCCAAGGGTGGCGCAGATCACAGCCACGGCCATCCCGCCGAGCAGGAAGAGATACGAGCCCACGCCCGCCGCGAACACGAAGTCCCCTTCGGGGCGGTTGGTGGTGAGCAGGACGACACAGAGCATCCAGCCCGCCGCGACGGCCACGGCTCCGCCCCGGGCGCCGGTGGCGCGGGCCCCGCCGAGGATCGCCCCGGCCGATCCGGCGAGCGCCAGCAGCAGCCCGCCCGGGAACCAGGCGCCTTCCACCAGCGCGCCCGCGATCCCGGTGAGCAGTCCGAGCGCGAACAGGCCCAGATGGGCGGCGATCCGGCCGGGGGAGGGGCGGCGCATCGGCTGGGCGAGCAGGGAGCCGCGCTCGCTCATGGGGTGCCTCCGATCCCGGCGAACAGATCGCGCTCCACGCCGGGCGCGCGCTCCCCGCGCGCCAATTCGTAGGACTCGGTGGTGAACAGGGGCTGGACGAGGTCGTTCGAGAGGACGAAGTACGGGGGCAGGACGGTGATCTGGGTGGCGTGCGCGGCCATCGCGGTGGCCTTCGCGGTGGCGAACGCGGTGCCGTCGACCGTGGTGGTGATCCGGTCGTCGTCGATCACACCGGGGACGTCCCCGAGGCTGCCCGCCTCGGCGTAGGGCAGGGCGGGGAGGTCGGTGGCGAGCCGGGCGAAGGCGGCTTCGGCGGCGGTGCGCGGGACGCGGTTCCAGAAGATCCGGTCGATGCCGATGCCCTCGGCGGCGGCGAGTTCGGCGGCGCGCATGGCGACCCGGTGGGCCTGGATGTGGTCGGGGTGGCCGTAGCCGCCGTCCGGGTCGTAGGTGATGAGGACCTGGGGGCGGGTCTCGCGGATCACGTCCAGGAGGAGGCCGGCCGCCTGGTCGACGTCGGCCTGCCAGAAGCAGTCCGGGTCGGTGTTGTCGGGCAGGCCCATCATCCCGGAGTCGGTGTAGCGGCCGGGGCCGCCGAGCTGGCGGACGTCGCGCACGCCGAGGGCGCTCATGGCGGCGGTCAGTTCGCCGAGCCGGTGCGCGCCAAGGGCGGCACCGGACAGCTGCGCCAGCTCCGGCGGGATGACCTCGCCACGCTCGCCGAGCGTGCAGGTGACCAGCGTCACCCGCACGCCCTGGGCGGCGTACGCGGCCATGGTCGCGCCGTTGTTGATCGACTCGTCGTCCGGATGCGCGTGCACCAGCAGCAGACGACGGGCGGGGTGGTCCGTCATGGCCCCCAGCGTACGGGGGTCAGAAGTTGATGCTGCCGATCATCCCCGCGATGTTGCTCGTCAGCTCGCTGATCGTGGGCGCGATCGTCGAGGACGAGAGATAGAAGCCCAGCAACATACAGACCACCGCGTGTCCCGCTTTGAGCCCGGACTTCTTGATCAGCAGGAAGACGATGATCGCCAGCAGCACCACCGCCGAGATCGAGAGTGCCATGGCGGCTCACCTCCAAGCAGAGCGGGCGGACTTGCCCATCCGTACAGACCTGTCATCCATCAGACGCGTAAATCCATGCAGGAGCCAGCAGGTTCATACCCACACAGCGCTAGTGATCATAACTATCCGTGCGCGCGCATCTGTCGGCGCACAGCCGCACAAGGGGGCGCATGGCCAATATCGTCAGGGCATGACGACCGAGCCCGAGTCCTTCCCCCGCCGCCACGCCCGCACCCAGCGATTCACGCTCGGCGCGCCGCGTTCCTTCACCGTCGCCCCGGACGGGTCGCGTGTCGCGTTTCTGCGCGCGCGGGCCGGTGCCGAGCGGGCGGGCGCCCTGTGGGTGCTCGATCTGCCGGGCGGCGGGGAGCGCGTGGCCGCCGATCCCGCGGTGCTGCTCGGCGGCGGCGGGGAGCGATTGTCGCCCGAGGAACGGGCCCGCCGGGAGCGGTCCCGGGAGGGCGGTGCCGGGATCGTCGGCTATGCCACGGACGCGGCCGTGGAGCTGGCCGCGTTCGCGCTGTCGGGGCGGCTGTTCACGGCGGAGCTGCGCGCCGGGACCACGCGTGAGCTGCCGGTTCCCGGTCCGGTGATCGATCCGCGGCCGTCGCCCGACGGGCGGCACATCGCGTATGTGGCGGCGGGCGCGCTACGGGTGGTGGGGGCGGAGGGGGACGGCGACCGGGCGCTCGCCGAGCCCGACGCGCCGGGCGTGACGCAGGGGCTCGCGGAGTTCGTGGCGGCCGAGGAGATGGACCGCGCGCGGGGCTTCTGGTGGTCTCCCCGGTCGGACCGGCTGCTCGTGGCGCGGGTGGACGACACGCCGGTGCGGCGCTGGTGGATCGCCGATCCCGCACAGCCGGAACGTGATCCACAACACGTCCCTTATCCGGCGGCGGGGACGCCCAACGCCGAGGTGCGGCTGTTCGTGACGGACCTCGGCGGGATCCGTACGGAGGTGGTCTGGGACCGGGCGCGGTATCCGTATCTGGCGCGTGTGCACTGGTCAGACGCGGGGGCGCCGCTGCTTCTCGTACAGGCGCGCGATCAGCGCGGTCAGTTGTATCTGGCGGTTGACCCGGACACCGGGGCGACCCGGATGGTCCATGCCGACGAAGATCCGATTTGGCTTGATCTTTTCGCTGGGGTGCCGTGCTGGTCGCCCTCGGGGCAACTGGTGCGGATCGCCGACGAGGGCGGGGCGCGGGTCCTGGCGGTGGGTGAACGGCCGTTGACCGGGCCGCAGTTGCAGGTGCGCGCGGTGCTCGACGTCGGGGCCTCGGACGTGCTGGTCACGGCGTCGGCGGGCGAGGAGGCGAGCGCGCCGGAGATCGGCGAGACGCATGTCTACCGGGTGAACGAACTCGGCGTGGCGCGGATCTCCGGGGAGCCCGGCGTGCACTCGGCGGTCCGGAGTGGCGCGGTGACGGTGCTGGTCTCTGCGGTGCTGGACCGGCCGGGGTCGGTGGCGCGAGTGCTGCGGGACGGGGAGGAGGTGGCGGTTGTCCGGTCGTACGCAGAGAGTCCCGGTTTCTCCCCTCGGGTAAGCCTGGTCGAGGGGGGCGCACGGCGTGTCCCGTGCGCCGTGCTTATGCCGCGGGACTACCCCGGTGACACTCCCCTGCCGGTGCTGCTCGATCCGTACGGCGGTCCGCACGGGGGCCGGGTGGTCGCCGCGCACCACGCGCATCTCACCTCGCAGTGGTTCGCCGATCAGGGGTTCGCCGTGGTCGTGGCGGACGGGCGGGGCACCCCGGGGCGCTCCCCGGCCTGGGAGAAGGCGGTGCACGGCGACTTCACGGTCACCCTGGACGACCAGATCGAGGCGCTCCAGGATCTGGCGAAGACTCATCCACTCGATCTCAGCCAGGTGGCCATTCGTGGCTGGTCCTATGGGGGATATCTGGCCGCGCTGGCCGTTCTGCGCCGCCCGGACGTCTTCCACGCGGCCGTCGCGGGCGCCCCAGTGACGGACTGGCGGCTGTACGACACCCACTACACCGAGCGGTACCTCGGCGACCCGGGCGCGGACGCGGCGGCCTACGCGCACAGCTCGCTGATCACCGACGAGGGGCTGTCGGACGCCGCGGAGGGTCCGCACCGGCCGCTGATGATCGTGCACGGGCTCGCCGACGACAACGTGGTCGTCGCCCACGCCCTGCGGCTGTCCTCGGCGCTGCTGGCCGCCGGACGTCCGCACGAGGTGCTGCCGCTGTCCGGAGTGACCCATATGACCCCGCAGGAGCAGGTCGCGGAGAATCTGCTGCTGCTCCAGGTCGACTTCCTGAAGCGCGCGCTGGGGACGGACCGGACCCCGGCGGCGGGCCCCAACGGGTAACGGGCCGGGGCGACATGGCTCGCCCCGGCCCGTTCACGGCACCCGCACGGCCGTACGTTCATCAGCGTCGCCCGTCCGTATATCGGAGGCGGGTCCGGGGAGTTGCTTGTTTGTTACTGCGACGCCGGGGCCCGTCTCAGGCGGGCGGGGGCTCCGGCGGGACGACCTGCTTCTCCTCCGCGAAGTGGCAGGCCGAGGCGTGCGCCGCGGGTCCCGGGAGCGCGCGGAAACGGACCGGTACGGCGAGCAGCGGGACCTCGTCGGCGCAGCGCCGCTCGGCCTTCCAGCAGCGGGTGCGGAACCGGCAGCCGGACGGGACGTTCGTCGGGGACGGCACGTCCCCCGCCAGGATGATCCGCTCGCGGTGCTCCCGGGCCCGCGGGTCGGGCACCGGGACGGCGGACAGCAGGGCCTGGGTGTACGGGTGGGTCGGGTGGTCGTAGATCTCGGCGTCGCGGCCGATCTCCACGATCCGGCCCAGGTACATCACCCCGACCCGGTCCGAGATGTGCCGGACGATCGACAGGTCGTGGGCGATGAAGAGGTACGACAGGTCGAACTCGCTCTGGAGCCGTTCCATCAGATTGACGACCTGTGCCTGGACGGAGACGTCGAGGGCGGAGACGGGTTCGTCGGCGACGATGATCTCCGGGCGCAGGGCGAGGCCCCGGGCGATGCCGATGCGCTGGCGCTGGCCGCCGGAGAACTGGTGCGGATAGCGGTTGATGTACTCGGGGTTGAGACCGACCACGTCCAGCAGTTCCCGGACCCGGCGGCGGCGGTCGCCCTTGGGGGCCACCTCGGGGTGGATGTCGTAGGGCTCGCCGATGATGTCGCCGACCGTCATCCGGGGGTTGAGGGAGGTGTAGGGGTCCTGGAAGACCATCTGGATGTTGCGGCGGACCGATTTCAGCGCGCGGCCGGACAGGCGGGTGATGTCCTCGCCCTTGTACCGGATGGTGCCGGCCGTCGGGCGTTCCAGGTTGACCAGCAGCTTGGCGACCGTGGACTTGCCGCAGCCGGACTCGCCGACGATCCCGAGGGTCTCGCCGCGGGCCAGGGTGAAGTCGACGCCGTCGACCGCCCGGACCGCGCCGACCTGCTTCTTGAAGAGGATGCCGGTGGTCAGCGGGTAGTGCTTGACCAGTCCGGCGACCTCCAGGACGGGTTCCGGGACGGGCGCGGTGACCGGTGTGGAGCGGGGCTCAGCGGCCTGTGCCATCGAGGCACTCCCTCCAGAAGTGGCAGGCGCTCGTCCGGTCCGCGGTGACGTCGTGCAGCGGGGGCACCTCGGTGCGGCAGATGTCCCGGGCGAGCGGGCAGCGGGGGTGGAAGGCGCAGCCGGACGGGATGGCCAGCAGGTTCGGCGGCAGGCCCTGGATGGCGTACAGCTCCTGGCCCTTCTGGTCCAGGCGGGGGATGGAGTCCAGCAGACCGCGGGTGTAGGGATGGGCCGGGGCGCGGTAGATGTCCTCGACGGGGGCCTGCTCGACGATCCGTCCGGCGTACATGACGGCGATCCGGTCGGCCACGTCGGCGACCACACCGAGGTCGTGGGTGATCAGGATGAGGCCCATGTCCAGCTCGCGCCGGAGTTCGGCGAGCAGCTCCATCACCTGGGCCTGGACGGTGACGTCGAGGGCGGTGGTGGGCTCGTCGGCGATGATCAGGGCGGGTTCCAGGGCCAGCGCCATCGCGATCATGATGCGCTGGCGCATCCCGCCGGAGAACTGGTGGGGGTACTGCCTGACCCGTTCCTTGGCGGCGGGGATACGGACCCGGTCCATCAGCTCCACGGCCCGGCCCCGGGCGTCCTTGCGGGACATGCCCCGGTGGACGGTGAACATCTCGCCGAGCTGGTCGCCGACGGAGAGCACCGGGTTGAGGGCGGACAGCGCGTCCTGGAAGATCATCGCCATCCGCGCGCCGCGCACCTTGCGCCGCTCGTCCTCCTTCAGCCGGAGCAGGTCGCGGCCCTGGAAGAGGATCTCGCCGCCGGTGATCCGGCCCGGCGGGCTGTCGAGGATGCCCATCACGGCCTGGGCGGTGACCGACTTCCCGGAGCCGGACTCGCCGAGCACGGCGAGGGTCTCCCCCGCGTCGACGCCGTAGCTGACTCCGTTGACGGCCTTGGCGACGCCGTCCCGGGTCGTGAACTCCACGTGCAGGTCCCGTACCTCGAGCAGCACGGCGGGTCACCTCAGCTTCGGGTCGAGGGCGTCGCGCACCGCGTCGCCGAGCATGATGAACGCCAGGACGGTCAGGGCGAGGGCGCCCGAGGGCCACAGCAGGGCGTGCGGGGCGTTGCGGATGTAGGGCGAGGCCGCGGAGATGTCGATGCCCCAGGACACGCTGGGCGGCTTCAGGCCGACGCCGAGGTAGGACAGGGTGGCCTCCAGGGCGATGTAGGTGCCGAGCGCGATGGTGGCGACCACGATCACCGGGGCGACCGCGTTGGGGGCGATGTGGCGCAGCAGGAGGCGGGAGGGGGAGGCGCCGAGGGCGCGGGCGGCCTGGACGTAGTCGTGCTGTTTGGTGGTGATGACCGAGCCGCGGGCGATCCGGGAGATCTGCGGCCAGCCGAGCAGCACCATGAACCCGATGACGGGCCAGATGGTGTTGGAGGTGACCACGGACAGCAGCACCAGACCGCCGAGGACGACCGGGATGGCGAAGAAGATGTCGGTGATCCGGGACAGCAGCCCGTCCCATCCGCCGCCGAAGAACCCGGCGAGCCCGCCGAGCACCGAGCCGAGCAGGGCGACGCCGAGGGTGGCGAGGACGCCGACGGCGACGGAGGTGCGGGCGCCGTAGACGGTCCGGGTGTAGACGTCGCAGCCCTGGCCGTCGAAGCCGAACGGGTGGCCGGGCTGGGAGCCCTCCTGGGCCTTGGCCAGATCGCACTGGAGGGGGTTGCCGGAGGCGATCAGGCTGGGCCACAGGGAGATCACCACCAGGAAGAGGATCACCAGGCCGGAGAGGAGGAAGACGGGGTTGCGGCGCAGGTCGTGCCAGGCGTCGGACCACAGGCTGCGGGCCCGGTCCTCGGGTCCTGGGCCGCCGCCGGGCGGTGCCTCCAGGGTCTCGCCCTCGCTGGTGGCCAGGTCCATGGTGCCGCCCATGCCGGTCGCCGCGATGGCCCCGTCCCCGGGGACGCGGCCACCGCCGCCCGGGGCGTACGGCTCCGGAGGCAGGGGCTCAGGCATAGCGGATCCTCGGGTCGAGAACGGCGTACAGCAGGTCGACCAGGAGGTTGGCGACCAGGAAGACCAGCACGAGCACGGTCACGAAGCCGACGACGGTCTGGGTGTTCTGGCGCAGGATGCCCTGGTAGAGCTGGTAGCCGACGCCATGGATGTTGAAGATCCGCTCGGTGACGATGGCGCCGCCCATCAGGGCGCCGATGTCGGTGCCGATGAAGGTGACGACCGGGATGAGGGAGTTGCGCAGCAGATGCCGGGTCACCACCCGGTGGCGGGGCAGGCCCTTGGCGACGGCGGTGCGGACGTAGTCGGAGCGGCGGTTCTCGGCGATGGAGGTGCGGGTCAGACGGGTGACATAGGCGAGGGAGACGGAGGCGAGGACCAGGCCGGGCACGATCAGTTCGCCGAAGGTGGCCGCCGGGGAGACCGAGGGCTTGATCCAGCCCCATTCGACCCCGAGCAGCAGCTGGAGCAGCAGACCGGTGACGAAGGTGGGGACGGAGATCACCACCAGGGTGAGCAGCAGCACGCCGCTGTCGACGGGGCGTCCGCGCTTCAGGCCGGTGATCACGCCGAGGGTGATGCCGATGACGATCTCGAAGAGGATCGCGACGATCGTGAGCCGGATGGTGACCGGGAAGGCGGAGGCCATCAGCTCGGTGACCGGCTGTCCGTTGAAGGCGGTGCCGAAGTCGCCGGTGAAGAGGTTGCCCATATAGGTCAGGTATTGCTGCCACACCGGCTTGTCGAGGCCGAACTCGGCGCGTAGCTGGGCGGCGGTCGCCGGGTCGCACTGCCGGTCGCCGCAGAGCCCCGCGATGGGGTCGCCCATCACATTGACCATCAGGAAGATGAGCAGCGTCGCCCCGATGAAGACCGGGATCATCTGGAGCAGCCGCCGGACGACATAGCGCCCCATGCCGGCTCAGCCCACCTTGATCTGGTCGTAGACCGGGACGCTGAACGGATTGAGCTTCACGTCCGAGAGCCGCTCGGAGTAGCCCGCGCTGCCGTTCTGGTACCAGAGCGGGATGGCCGCCATGTTGTCCCGTACGACGCCTTCCGCCTGCTGGAACAGCCCCACCGCCGTCGCGGTGTCCGACTCGGCGTTGGCCTGGTCGACCAGGCCGTCGAACTGCTGGTTGGACCACTTGCCGTCGTTGGAGGAGGCGTTGGTGTAGTACAGCGGCTGGAGGAAGTTCTGGATCAGCGGGTAGTCCATCTGCCAGCCCGCCCGGAAGGGGCCGCTCATCTTGCGTCCGGTGATCTGGTTGCGGAAGTCGGCGAAGGTGCCGACCGGGTTGGCGACACAGGCGCGGTCGTTGCCGAGGGCGTTGTTGATGGAGTTGCAGACGGCGTCCACCCACTGCTTGTGGGAGCCGGTGTCGGCGTTGTACGTGATGGTGACCCGGCCGCCCGGCAGCCCGCCGCCCTGCTCGATCAGCTTCTTCGCCGCGGCGGCGTCGTACTGGCACCACTCGCCGCACAGGCCCGCCTTGAAGCCGCCCTCGGCGCCGAGGACGGGTGAGGTCCAGTCGGTGGCGGGGGTGCGGGTCTGCTGGAAGATGGTCCGGGTGATCTGGTCCCGGTCGATGGCCCGGGACAGGCCCTTTCTGACCTTGTCCGAGTCCTTCTTGTTCCAGTCGCTGTCGTAGTACGGGAAGGCGAGGGTCTGGATGATGCCGGCCGGGGTGTTCAGATAGCGGTCGCCGAGGTCGCTCTTCACGTTCTTCAGCTGCGCGGCGGGGACGTCGTCGACGAGGTCCAGGTTGCCGGCCATGAGGTCGGTGTAGGCGGTGTTGTTGTCGGTGTAGACGCGGAGGTCGACACCGCCGTTGTGGGCCTTGTCGGCGCCGGGGTAGCCGTCCCAGGCGCGCAGCGCCATCTCGGAGCCCTTGGCGTAGTGGTCGACGGCGTACGGGCCGTTGCCGACCGGCTTGCTGAGCCAGCCCGCGTGGTCCGTGAAGAACGTCTGGGGCAGCGGGGCGAAGGCGGCGTAGCCGAGGGTGTCGGGGAACGTGGAGAACTTCTGGCCGAGCTTGACGGTGAAGGTGCGGTCGCCGGTGACCTTGAGGCCGGAGAGGGTGTCGGCGGTCTGGGCGCCGCCGTTCTCGGGGTGCGTCTTGTCGTAGCCCTCGATGTAGCCGAAGAAGTAGGCGTTGCGCTGGTTGTTCTTCAGGCTCGCCCCGTAGTTCCAGGCGTCCACGAAGGACGCGGCGGTGACCGGTTCGCCGTTGCTGAAGGTCCAGCCGTCCTTGACCGTGATGGTGTAGTTCTGGGAGTCGGTGGTCTCGATGCTCTGGGCGAGCATGTCCTTGGCCTCGCCGGTGTCCGGGTCGTAGCGCTTCAGCCCGCGGAAGATCATGTCGAGGACCTTGCCGCCCTGGACCTCGTTGGTGTTGGCGGGCTCCAGGGGGTTCTGGGGGTCGCCCCAGGAGGCGCTGAGTACGGCGCTGGTGTCTGTGCCGCCGCCGCCGTTGCCGCCGCAGGCTGTTGCCACGAGGGCGACTGCGGCGGCACCTGCGATGCACTTCGCGTGCGTGGGTCCACGCATGGAGCGGCCTCCTCGTCCGTACGCCGTGTCCAGCGTTGGGGTGCGCTGGGGTGTTACCGGACCATAGTCCGATATGTCTGGCGTTTTGCGCGGTTGTGGCGGGCCATTCGTGTGGCGGGGGGCGTGGGGGGGCTGGCCATGTGTTGCCGGGTGCGGGTCGGTGGGGGCTGGTCGCGCAGTTCCCCGCGCCCCTGGGGGGAGCCGGCCACGTCAGCTGCCAGAGGCGACCGGCGTTCAGGGGCGTCGGGTGCGGGGCCGTGGGGGCTGAGCGCGCAGTTCCCCGCGCCCCTGGGAGACGCGGCCAGGTCTCGAAGTAGACGAGGGTGCGACGCTCGGCGGCGACCTCGCGCAGCCGGGACAGCCGCTCCCCGCCCTTGCGCGGCAGGAACCCCTCG